>JBBECL010000158.1:0-27962 GCA_040881805.1 Terrimicrobiaceae bacterium
CGGGTTCATTTCCGGGTAGATTTTTTTGAGGCCGCTGGTGTTGAGCTCCATCGCCGTGCCACAGGCTGCAATGCGGTCCAGAGCCCTCTCCACAAAGGGACGAAGACGCTCAAATTCCCAGGCATCAGGATCTTCGTTTTTGACCAGATCAGGATGCGCCAACGTGTCATACAGCCCGGTCTCAGCGGACATGGCCAGATGTTCGTAATAAAGCTGCTGATACGCAAAGACGTTACCCGAGAAATAACGCGACCGGTATTCCGGAACATGGTAATGCACCGACCCGAGAATATGATGAAAATCCGCCTCGTCGTGGAGTTTTTCCAGCCATTTTTCGACCCCGGGATAATAATCGCTTTCCATTCCAAGCCGCACATCGACGCGGCCCTGCCATGACGACCTGGCCGCTTCGACCATGGCCACGTATTCGCGGAATTGGTCCGGACGCATACGAACCGGGGCCGAAATTCCGTCAGGAAGCGGGCAATGACATGTCACAATGATCCCCTTGAGCCCTTGGGCGTGGGCGGTCGCGGCATATTCCCCGGGAAGTCCCGTGGCATGTTTGCAAAGTGGCGTATGGCAATGGCTTTCGTAAAGGAGCGGACCTGACATTTGGCGCAGAACTTCGCCCACAAATCCCGTGGGAGCAAATTCCCATTCAAATTTTCCTTGAGCATCCGGGTTGGTGTGACGGAAAAGGCTGTCCGGCCGAGTTGAATGCCCGGAAAATTCGTTATCGGGCTTTGGGCAGAGATTCCAAACGATATCCATATCCGTGAACCGTGAGAAGATAGACGGGATTGGCCGGATCGGGTTCCAACTTCTGGCGGAGTTTGACAATCACCTGGTCGAGGGTGCGGGTTGTTCCCAGATAATCCATGCCCCAAACCTCATTCAGGATTCTATCACGAGAAACCGCGTTGCCACGTTCGTGCGCCAGGAGGACAAGCAGGGCCATTTCCCGGGGTGTGAACTCCAGGTCCTGACGGCCGCACCTGCCCCGCAGGGAGGCCGGGTGAATCAGGGACTGACCAATGGGGATTTCGTCAGGGATGGGATGACCTCCCATCCCGGAACCTGCACGCCGCAACAGGGCGGCAACCCGTGCAAGCAGTTCGCGCAGGCCAAAGGGTTTTGTCACATAGTCGTCAGCGCCAAGCTCCAGCCCGACCACTTTGTCCACCTCCTGCCCTTTGGCAGTCAGCATCAAAACCGGAACCTGATTCTTTGAGGCACGAAGCTCGCGACAAATATCGAAGCCGCTTTTTCCGGGAAGCATGACATCAAGGATCACCAAGGCTGGGTCCAGCGCACGGATCTGTTTAAGAGCTGAGAGTCCTTCGCGGCATTCGCAAACGTCATACCCTTCGGATTTCAAGGCCTCCATCAACCCCAAACGGATATGGGGATCGTCCTCCACGACCAGGATGCGGCGGCTCATAAGCGATCCTCCTCGATCAAGGGGAGCAAAAGAGTGAAACAACTTCCTCCGCCTTTGCGCGGGGAATATGTCACCTCGCCGCCATGGTCTTTCGCAATGCGGTTGGCAAGGGTCAGACCTAGTCCACTGCCAGGAATGCCCGAGGCGAGCGAGTCATCGGCACGATAAAAGGCTTCAAAAATTTTGGTTTCCCGACCGATGGCAACACCGGGGCCGCGATCGAGGATGGCGAGATGGAGGCGTTCCTTTTCTTTCCATGTGTGGAGTTCGAGGGACTTGGCCTCCGCACCGTATTTTTCCCCGTTGGAAAGCAGGTTGACGAGGATTTGGCTGATGGCGTCCGGATCGGCCATCACGGGATAGGGACCATCGGACGCCTGCCACACGCAGCTCCATCCGGATTCCGACAGATGAAGAGAAACCCCTTCCCACACAGGACCAATCCACGGGTAAAGATCCACAGGCTTCTTCTGGTAGGTTTTATGCTTTTTGTCCATGCGCGCAAAATCAAGGACGTTGTTGATCAGTCGCGTCAGACGTTCGCTTTCGAGCGTGATAATTCGGAGGTATTTGGTGCGCTTGGCGGGGTCGTCAATGGCCCCCGCTTGGAGGAGTTCGGCAAACATGCGGATCGCCGTGAGGGGGGTTTTGAGTTCATGGGAGACATTGCTGACAAAGCCGGTTTTTTTGGAGGCGAGGTCCAGCTTTTGACGGGCATCCCGGACCACAAAAAATCCGGCGGCGACGATGGCGGCAAGCGCCAGCGCGATCACCGCAAGGATGGCAACCCGCGATGTTTGGGTGGCGGAATCCAGCATCGCAGGATCCAGCAGGTAAGCCGCGGCTTCCCAGTAAGGGAGGACGTCCCCCATCTCCGTGGCCACAAAGGGACGCCGCCAGTCCGCCTCAAAATCTGGTTGGGAAATCATCACCGGGCGCCCGCGTTCATCCAGAATGGCAAAGCAAAGTTCCGGGTGCCGGGTGCGGGCGGGAAGCGATTCCATCCACGCTTTGATGACAGAGCTCGGCACCATGCCACCAAACGTGATCCCATCAGCCCCCTCCGGTCGGGTCCAAAAAAACCATTGGAGCCTGTCGTTCACGAAGCGGGCAAGAATTCCACTGGCGCCACTGGCTGTGGCATTTTGAAAATCCGAAAATTCAGGTTCGATGGCGGCGGGCAGGCCGGCGGGAGGTTCCGCCGATTCCGCCAGCTTTTGAGGCACGACGTTTCGCCTGCGGGCGGCTTGTTCCCCGGCATACTCCTTTGACTCCGCCAATTGCGCTTTGGACGATGCCGGTGGGGCTTTCTGGCCGGGTGCGGCCTGACGCGCCAGGGTTTCCTTGCGCTCCGGCAGGGCCTGATACACCTCGGTGGCCGCCCCCCCGGCGAGGAAGGAGCGGTTTTCCCTGAGGAAATCCTCCTCTCTTCGGGCCGACGAGGCCGGGGGACCCCCGGTTAAACGGCCATCGGCGCTGATGGCAAACATCACCGCTTCCGGAGACAGGAGCGTGCTGCGGGAAGAAAATCCGGCCGCCACGGTGGCCGCCGGGCTTTGGGCAAGCAGGGCCTCAACTTCGTCTGCGAATTCCACTTGTTTCATTGCCATCATTTCCCTCGCAAGCAAAGCCAGGGAATCGGTCTCGCTCTGGAAAAGCTCAGCCGTGCGACGTTCCAGAATGATTTGTTGCTCCCCAAGCGTCCGCAAAGCCAGCCACCCAAGCACGAGGCTTGGCAGGAAAACTCCGGCAAGGAAAACGAGGGCCGAGCGGTTCATTGACAATGACAATACAGAGCAAAACCTGGGGAAAAAGCGGGAATATTCCGGCAGACGTGGGTGATGAGCACAAGAGGCCGTCGGGACGCCAGCGGTCCCTGGGTCAGGAAGCTCACGTGGCTTTGGGTCCCACTCCGCGCCATGGCCCGCCTTTTCATGGGTGGAAAAGGCGGGCTGGGATGGCCGGGTGCGCCGTTAACGTTTTTGTTTTTTGTCCTGATAATTTTCGTATTGGATCAGCTTGCGCTGACTTTTGCTCAACCCGCCGGTGGCTTCCATTTCCGAGGCTCGTTGAGCGAGGACTTCTTGCTCGGCCCGTATGATGTCATTTTGAGCCGCAGCGGGGAGTGCCGCATTGGCTTGGGCTTGGCGGCGCAGACGGCTGGCGGCCTCGGCAACCTTCCCCTCGTCCGCCAAGGCCACGGCTTCTTCCTTGGCAAGGCGGTTACTCATCACAGCGACATTCCCGGCAACCCCGGCTTGAAGGGATTGTTCCGATACCTCGACGCTGGCAGTCCGCTGGGCTGAATAAGCGGCCCGTTGATTTTGCGTGGCCCCATCAGCATCCGCATATTCCATGGCCACTTTTGCCAATTGAATCTCCTTGGCGTCACCTGCGGGGACCGCCACCTTCACGAGAAATCGCCTGCGCTGACCCGCCGAAACTTCACCAACGGGAATCGTCACCGACCCGGACTTGAACTCAAACTCCTTTTCTCCCAGGACGGCTTTGCCGACAATTCCCTCAGGCAAAGTGATGATCAACCGAAGGTTTCTTGCCACCACCGACTTCACCGTCCCAAGTTCCTCGGCAAAGATGTCAGGGAGTTTTTCCGCATCTTTGACGTAATAATAGTTGGCGTGGCTTGCCTCGGCCAAGGCTGTCATCAGATCTTCGTTATAGTCATCCCCAAGGCCAATGGTCGAAACCGAGATCCCCCCGCTTGCAAGCTCGCTTCCAAGTTTGGCAAGGTCGGAGGGGCTGGACGGGCCCACATTGGCAATGCCATCGGAGAGCAAAATCACGCGGTTGATTTTTTCTTTGTCAAAAAATTTGCGAAGTTGAGTGGCCCCCTCCGTGACGCCGGCATGAAGGGCCGTCGAACCACCGGAGTTGATGGCATGAACCCGCTTTTCCAATGCGCTCACATCTTTGACTTTTCCGGCGGGGATGATCGTTTCCACGTCATTGTCATAAACAACGAGAGCAAACGTGTCATCGGGCCCCACCAGCCCCAGCGCAAGCACAGCCGCCTGCCGTGCCCGCTCGATCTTGGCGCCGGACATGGAACCCGAGCGGTCGAGCACGATGGCAAGGTTCATTGGCACCTTGCGTTTTTCATCGGGTTTCTTTCGTCCGGTCACCTCGACTTGAATGACACATTCGTCATTCGTGGTTTTCAGGATTCTCCGTTCGGAGTCCAATTTGAGTTCGATGGCTTCGGAACCTCCGGCCACGCCACCAAGGCATGCCAGAGCTGTCAGGATGAGGAGTGATTTTGTTTTCACACACCCACCCTGACAGATCACCGCGGGCGGGTTGTCAGAGCGGTGTCAGGGATTTGTAAAAAAATTGTGAATCGTCAGATGGCGGCCCAGGCCTTGGATTTTTCTTCGCAGATCTCCGAGATCAGGACATCCGCGTCGATCCCGTCCGCTTGGGCCTCAAAATTGAGGAGCACGCGATGACGGAGTGCGGGCAGCGCGAACGCCAGCAAATCTTCCGAAGCCACATGGAAGCGACCTTGCAGGAGAGCGCGAATTTTGGATGCGAGCAGAAGGGCCTGCCCGGCGCGAGGGCTGGCGCCATATCTCACAAACTTTTTCACGGCGACACTTGCGCCGCTGGTTTCCGGGTGGGTGGCCATCACCAAATCCGCCGCACGGGAACGGATCTCCGGTGGAACGGGAACCGCTTTGGCAAAGTCGCCGAGTTGATTGAGCTCCGTGCCGTTGAATGCGGCCTCGATGGTTGTTGCGTTCGGTTCCGTGGTTCGTCGAAGAATTTCTTCGAAGGCCTTGCGATCCGGATAGCCGACGCGCAGTTTGAAGAAAAAGCGATCCAGTTGGGCTTCGGGAAGCGGGTATGTCCCCTCCATTTCGAGAGGGTTTTGTGTCGCCAGCACAAAAAACGGGCGGTCCAACGGCCGGGTTTTTCCCCCGATCGTCACCGATTGTTCTTGCATGGCCTCCAGAAGGGCGGATTGGGTTTTTGGTGTGGCCCGGTTGATTTCATCGCCGAGCAAAAGATTACAAAACACCGGTCCGGGAGAAAACTCGAAGCGGGGATGGCTGCCAGCTTCTTCAACCAGAATGTTTGTACCGAGCAGGTCCGCCGGCATGAGGTCCGGGGTGAATTGAATACGCTGAAACGAGAGATCCAGGGCGGAGGCCAGCGAGCGGACGAGCATCGTTTTTCCAAGCCCGGGCACGCCTTCGAGGAGGACATGACCGCCCGCCACAATGGCAATGATGACCTCTTCCAAGACTTTGTCCTGCCCGACAATCACCTTCCCCACTTCGGTTTCCAGTCGGCGGATTTTCTCACGGAATTCCGTGGCAAAAGAGGGGTCGGCGGAGTTCATGGCATTTCTGTTTTGGGTCGGATGGATTCGAAGTATCGGCGAACCGTGGCCCGATGGACAACCGGCAATTCTTCGGAGGTGATGGCCTCTTCGGAAAGCCATCCCTGGCGCGCTGCGGTATTGGAAGGGGCTGTTCTCGGGGATTCTTGGAGGCCCTGAGCCGAAGGAAGAACCTGCACGCGGGATTCGCCGGTGGATTGATTGGCACTTGTCACAGGCGCCAACAAGCGAGCGGACTCCAAGTCCCGGACGGTGGTTGATTCTGGAAATTCGGTGTCACTTCCCGCTCCGGAACCGGGATTTCCGAGCTCCGATAGCTTGGGCAGGAGGGAAAGGGCCCCTTTGGTATCACCACCCGTGCCCTCCTTGGCCGCAGCCAATTGCATCATCGCCAACTCCAGGATGCGCTTTGCCCCGGCCAAAGCCTCGGCACCACTCAGGGCTTGGGAGAGTTTGTTAAGCGCATCTTGGGCCTGCCGGCCATCGGTGGCATTTGCCAACGCACGAAGGGCCTCGGCCAATTCGGTGTGGCCCGCGTCGGTCAATTGCCGAGCCAGGGCTTCGAGTTCCGCCGCGTTGGCGGGAGGGAAGTTTGTGGGAAGCCGGGCTGCCATTTTCTCAAGAGCCTCCGTGGCGGAAGAGGGTGCAGAGGAAGGGGCTTGGGACGGATTGACTGAGGCAGCCAGCGCTTCAGCCAGGGCGGGAAGAAGTGCTTCAAGCGACTGCGCGGAAGAGAGTTGGGATTGGAGTTGATCCTCGACGGTCGCAATACGAACCAACAAATCGGCACGATCCCCTTCCCGGTCTTGCAGGGCCAATTCGAGGGCCTCGGCGGCTTTTTTGACGTCCTTGCCACCACGGTCAGGATTCTCCCCGGCAAACGCCGACCAATCCTCAAGCACCTGATCCAAGGAGGTCAGGTCCGCCGGCATCGAGGGCCCTTGCACCGCTTTTGGAATCGCCGGAAGCCAGATCCCAGCCGCACCCAGAAGGGTCAGGATCAAGGTCATCGCAAGCTTGATCGTCATTTTCTCCTCCCTCTGAGGAGGCGGAACCGCCGATCTGAGACGGGTGAGGCTTTCGGATTTCAGGGCCTCCGCCCATGGCCCCGTCCCGCCAAGCTGCACCCATGCCAACGCGGAGTCTGGGAGTTGGAGGTCATGATCCAGGGCCTTGGCGGCTTGGGCGGCAGGGATTCGTCGCAACATCGGAACCAAACACACAGCAAGCAGACCAAGGGCCAGAAGCAGGAGCGTCATCCGGGAAGAACTGGCAAAACGTTGGGGATCAACAAAGGCCAACACCAGGCCCACAATCGCGATGCCAGCGGCCAGTGGCAGGGCATACCGGACAGCCCGCGCTGCCAGACGCAGCCTTTGTCGGCGCACGGCGGAACCAAGGGCCACTTGAAACTCTGGAGAGGAAATCATGAGTCAGGCATACTGGTTTTTGTGGATCAGGACGAGGTTACGAATATAGATCAACCATCCGGTGGCTTGCCCCAAAATGCCGACAATATCCCTGCGCCAAATAAAATAAACCAACAGCATGGTGGCACCGATCAAACTCATCCACCAAAACGCCACGGGGACCACGGACTTGCGACTTTTTTCGCTGGAGATCCATTGGACAAGCATGCGGCCCGTGAAAAGCAACTGCCCGCCCAAGCCCAAAGCCACCCAGGCCAACCCCATGGGGCTGCTGATGTTAAAGATCGTATTCAGCCACCCGTCCGTGGATCGCTGACGGTAAAGCAAGTCCGCAAACTCAGCGGGTGTCAGAAGCCGGTCTGTGCCCGCGCCAAGACGCTTGACGATAAAAACTGTTTCGCCGCTTTTGAGTTTCGCCAACTTGACGCTGTCCTTGGCTCCGGCCAGTTCCACATTGTAACGCGTGGCCGGGCCCGCCAAGAGGGATTCGTCCACGGGTTGACCAAAGGATTCTTCCGCGCTGGCCGGGCATAAAAACACGGTGACCAGCACCACAACAATCAAGATTCCAAAATTTCGCACGGCAGGTTTATCGCAGGACGGCCGGCTCAGGACAAGGTTCCTCCTCCGGAGACGGTTCAAACGGCGGCGGCTCATCCGTCACGTTACCACGATCATCCCCGCCATCACGGTCGTGGGGATCAAAAAACAAATCCACGGCCAGAAAAATCGCTTTGGCGTGACGGGCGAACAAAATGTTAAAACAAAGGACTGGCAAAACAACCGCCAGGAGGAGGTGGTTGAGGGGCAGATCAAAGAGCCATTCGAGAAGCACGTAGATGGTGATTCCCATCACACTCCCCGCGCCATAATTCACGGCCCAGGTTGCCATCAAGTAATAGCCGACCTCGCGTTCGTAGGGGTAGCCGCAGTAGGGACATCCATCAAGGGGAGCAAACCATTCGCGAAGCGAGCGCACGCGATGCCAGGGGGTGAACAGCGGGGCTTTCCCACAGACAGGACACTTGAGTCGCACCGCACGCGAAAGATGCCGGACCAGAGAACGAAATGATCGGGGCTCAACCATCAGAAACAAAGGATACTCCGGACCCGGAATTTTTCCACGGGATAATCAAAGGCTCGGCTCTGCGGCAATGGTCGCCCGGGTGGCAAATTCTTCCCCCTTTCTCAGCACTTGAAGCGTGACGTCCTGTCCCACGGGCGACTCGGCAATGCGATTTCGCAGATCGATGTGGTCGATGATGGGTTTGTTGTTGAAAGAGACGATCACATCTCCCGGCAGCAACCCCGCGAGGGCCGCGGGAGATTTTTCGTAGGTCCCGACCAAAAGAGCACCCTTGGTGGTTGGGACTCCCAGTTGCGAGGCCAACTTCGGGGTGAGGGGGCGCATGACAGTGCCAAACCACGGACGAATGAACCGTCCATGATCGCGGATACTTTCAAAAACGCGGCGAACAATATTGGAGGGGATGGCAAAGGCGATCCCCTCCCCTCCTGCGGTGACCATATTGGTGATGCCAATCATGTTTCCACGAATTTCAAAGAGCGGCCCCCCCGAGTTGCCTTGGTTGATGGCGGTGTCCGTTTGAAAAAACTCATTGGCGGCCTCGCTCAGAGCCCGGCGTCCCTTCCCGCTGATGATGCCATGGGTCACGGTTTCCTGAAGTCCCAAGGGGTTTCCAACCGCAAAAACACCCTGACCAATCCGCACCTGATCCGAATCCCCCCACTTGGCGGGCTGCAGCCCCTCGGCATCGATTTTGAGAATGGCCACATCGGAGCGGGGATCGGCCCCCAGATACTTTGCCGGCATGATCCTGCCGTCGTTGAGGTGAACCTGCACCGCGCCCGCACCATTGATGACGTGAAAGTTGGTCACGATGTGTCCCACGTCCGAGACAATCACCCCCGAGCCCAGTTGCGAGGGGGAAGCCGCCGCTTGACCGCCAAAGAGCATTTTCAGCCGCTGAACATTGGGGTCCACGGCGTCGGCGGGAATGGCATCAATACTCACCACACTCGGCAAAACGGAAGCCACCAAGTCGGTGAACTCACGATCGCGGGTTTCGAGGGTGGAACGTGGAGACGTTTCGGACGGAGTGGGAGCGGTTCCCGCCTGGACCGATGGCTTGCCCACACGAAGCCAATAAACAAGTGCCAGCCCCACGGCCAACAAAGCCACAAAAAACACAAAACGAAGCACACTTTTCATCGCAGACTATCGCCGGCTCAATCTCCAAAACAGCCAGGCCCCCAAGATCGCAAACAAGACATTCGGAATCCAAATCAGGAGCGTGGGATGAGCCGCCGGGTTGTTTCGAAAGGTGTCGGCCATGATGATAAAAAAGAAATACGAAAACGCCACGATCAAGCTCAGGGCAAAACCCACGGAGGTTTCTTTCCGGTGGGTTGTTACCCCCAGGGGAATGGCAATGAGGGCAAATGCGGCGCAGGCCAGCGAAACCGAGAAACGCTTGTTGAGTTCGACTCTTGCCTCGGTTTCACGCCCATCGGCACCTTCGCCAATGTATTGGATCAATTCCCTCAAGGTGTAAGAACTCAGCCGACGCCCGCCCAGGTATTCTTGATAAAAGCCTTCCAAAGAAATGGGAAAAACCCCCTCGTCCACTTGAATGCCTTGCCGAACCTTGGATAGGTCGCGCGGATCCTTCGCATCCCGCTGCTCAAAACGCGCATCAAACAACCTCAGCAGCAACCGGCTGTTTTCCGGGTCGGGGGTCAGGATCCCGGATTTGGCATGAACCATTTTCAGCGGGTCGTTGTGCCTGTTGATTTCGAATACAATCACGTTCTGAAGATTGTTGCCGTCTTTGCCGCCCACATAAATTCGACGATCCGGGAATTGATCCACCACCTCATCCGCAGAAAACAATCGGATCGGGTTGCTTGTCGCAATCCGAAAGACGGCCTGCGTCATCTCCTGCTCCGCTTTGGGAGCAACCTCGATGTTGATCCAAAAACAGGTGAGCGTGAGCACAATGGCCAGGAAAAACACCGGCAGGCAGGTCCGGGGAACACTGACCCCGTTGGCCTTCAGCGCGATCAGCTCATTGTCCGCGGACATTCGCCCAAAAAACAAGAGAATGGCCGTCAGGAAGCCCCACGGAATGGTAAATGTCAGGGAAAACGGCAGCACAAAAGCCATAAAGGCCAGGACCGTTTCAATCGGCACATCGTGGTTGATGATCAGGTCAAGAAGCTCTTTGAAGATGTTTCCTATGACCAAGACCATGCTCAACACCAAAACCCCAAAAAGGGCTGTGATGAAGACACCCAAACCGACATAACGATCAATAATTTTCATTCAAAAAAATCCCATACCCCATGGCCGTTCGACCGGAGGCGGAATCTAAAATTCGCTGATGGGCGAAGGAGGTCAAGAGATTTGGCAGAATTTACGGATTTCCTGGGAATATCACCCCTCCAAGCCTCCGCTCTCTCAAGCACCAATTTCTCACGCCATCATAAAAACTCCGCCAGTTGTTCTTTGAGTTGGGCGCGGGCACGGAAGAGCAGGCTTTTCACCGAGGGGACGGAAGTTTTCAGCACTTTGGCGATTTCTTCGTAGGGCATGTTCTCGTAGCGGCGGAGGATGAGAGCCACGCGGGGCTTTTCCGGCAAGGCGGCAATGGCCCGGTCCACAGCGGCGTGAAGTTCGCTATGGAGCGCTTCTTTGTCCGCAGATTTCTGGGAGGGATCGACGAATTGGCGGCGGGGATGCGACTCATCCTCCGGCCCGTCCAGAGGCTCGAGCCGTGCGCGTTTTTTTCGGCGGCCCTCATTAAACACCAAGTTCCTGGTGATGGTCATCAACCATGTCGTGAATTTGGCGTCGGGTTGGTAGCGGGGAGCCGATTTCCAGGCACGGAGGAAAACCATTTGGGCGATGTCTTCGGCCTCGGCAGGATTGCCCAACATTTTGGCGGCGGTGCCGATGACGGCATGTTGATGGCGCTCGACAAGAATCTGGAACGCCGCAAGGTCGCCTTGGCCCGACCGGAGCATGAGGGAAATATCCGACGCATCCTCCGGGTCTTCGAGGTCTTGTGTCATTGGGTTTTCACCACGTGTTCCGACAATGTGGGTTCTGGCAGGCGGGGGATCAAAAAGCCGGGAGGCAAAACGTGTCCCCGGGAACGGGCGGCGGGTTTCCATGGTTGCGGGGATGGAACACCGGGGAGGGCGGATGGTTTCGATGGCATTGTCAGACCGTTGGTTTCTCCGTCAAAGAGGGAGCATCGAGAAGTTCGGGGCGACGCTCGCGGGTCAATCGTTGAGCCTCCGCAGCGCGCCATCGGGCAATCGCCCCATGGTCGCCGGAGAGGAGGACGTCCGGCACGCGCCAGTCCTGAAAAATCTCCGGACGCGTGTAGTGAGGGTGATCGAGTATGCCTGTGGAGAAGGATTCCCCCACCGCACTTTCCGAATGACCCAAGACTCCGGGCAACAACCGCACGACGGCATCCGTGACCACCATCGCCGCCAAGGCCCCATTGGTGAGCACATAATCGCCAATGGAAATCTCCTCATCCACCAAATGATCGGCGACCCTCTGGTCCACGCCTTCGTAATGCCCGCAGACAAAAAGCAGGTGTTGCTCGCGAGCGAGGCGTTCGGCGGTTGCTTGCGTGAAGGGACGGCCTTGGGGGGACATCAGGACCACCCGCGTGACTGGTGTTTTTAATTCTGACAAGGCCCGAAAAATCGGCTCGATCTTCATCACCATGCCCGGACCGCCGCCATAGGGGGCATCATCGGTGGTCCGATGTTTCCCGGAGGCCCATGGGCGAAGGTCCACGGCCTCGGCTTGCACCAGCCCCGATTTGCGGGCACGCCCCAAAATCGAGCAGCCCAAAACGGCCTCGCAGATTTCAGGAAAGATGGTCAGGATTTGAATTTTCATGCCGAAGAGGGTTGACTACTCCATACAAGCCCCGCTCACGCCAGCAATCAAGTGTCCAAGTCCCGATCAAAACCAAAGAAACGCCGCTCCGGTTGTCTGGGAGGGCTGTTTCGTTTGGGGGTCAAGCTGGGGTTTGTGACGCTTCTTCTCTGGGCCGTGGTGGGCCTGGGGTTCTACGCGTGGGCTTTGACCTTCGACCTGAAGGCCATCGCGCAAATGCCGGAGCGGTCCTCGGTTTATGACAAGGATGGCAATTTTTACAGCCGCCTGGCCGGGGAAAACCGGGTGGTGGTGCCATTTGACAGGGTCTCGAACGATTTTATCAATGCGCTTCTGGCGCGGGAGGACACCCGATTCTACCGTCATAAAGGGATTGACCCCATCGGGATTTTTCGGGCCGTCATTCGCAATTTTATCGCAGGTGGCTTCCGCGAGGGGGCCAGCACGATCACTCAACAACTCGCCAGAAACAGCTTCCCCCTCGGAGGAAAAAATCTGGTTCGGAAACTCATCGAGGCGGCCCTCGCCTACCGGATCGAGACCGAATTGACAAAAGAAGAAATTCTCGAGGCTTACGTGAACCGCATTTATTTTGGCAGCGGCTATTATGGCGTGGAGGCCGCCAGCCAGTCGTATTTTGGCAAGCCCGCGTCCCGGATGAATCTGCCGGAAGCTGCCATGTTGGCCGGCCTGATTCGCAGCCCGAACCGGATCTCGCCGTTCAACAACCTGCCTCGGGCCATTCGGGAGCGCGACATGGTTTTGACGCGGATGAAAAAAGTCCGCCTCATCACGTCCAGCCAATACCAGGCCGCCGTTAATTCTCCCCCACGCATCGCAAAAAAGCCGTCCAGCAGCCCTCAGGATAACTGGGCCATGGAATCCATTTTGCGGGAATTGGATCTTGTGCTCGACCGCGAGGAGGTGAATTCCGGCGGGCTGCAAATTTATTCGACGATTGACCCGGCCCTGCAAAAAATCGCCGAAGCCAGCGTCGCACGCCGCCTGAATGAGGTGGAGGCCCGCCCGGGATATCCCCACCCCCCCAAATCGCGTTTCAACAGCGCCGATCTGGCCGAAGAAGATTCGGTCCCTTACCTGGAGGCTGCCGCTATGGCCATGGATAGTTCCACCGGAGCCATCCGGGCCATCGTCGGCGGACGCGACCTACAATCCAGCCGCTTCAATCGCGCCATCTCGGGCCGCCGCCAAGTGGGGTCCGCCGTGAAACCTTTCGTCTATGCCGAAGCCTTCGAACGCGGGCTCTCACCAAAAAGCCGTATCAGCGACAACCGGATCGGCCCGGCGGAATTGCCTCGCAGCTTCGGAAGATATGACCCCGCCAATTCGGACAACACCTACCGCGGAGATCTGCCCGTCTCGGAGGGTTTGGTGTTGTCCAGAAACACGATGTCTGTGCGCGTGGGGATCACTGCGGGATTGGATCATGTCGCGGAAAAAATCCAACTCTCCGGCATGGCTGCCGATCCCCCCCGCCTGCCCGCCGTCTGCCTCGGGGCCTTTGAGTCCAACCTCAGGGACCTCACCGCCGCCTACACCGCCTTTGCAAATGATGGCGTGAAACTCCAACCTTTCCTCATCGATCGAGTCCTCGATGACCAAGGCCAGGTCCTCTACCGCGCCACCAAGGGAAGTATTCGCGTTTTCTCGCCGAAAACCGCAACCGTGACCACCTCCATCATGCAGGATGTGCTCACACGCGGAACCGCCGGGTCGGCGGGACGGCTGGGATACCGGAAACGCGGGGCTGGAAAAACGGGTACAACCAATGATTATCGTGACGCGTGGTTTGTGGGATTTGATAGCGATCTCACCTGTGGCGTCTGGGTGGGATTCGATCTCCCCCGCAAAATCCAAACCGGCGGCTCCGGGGCAAATCTTGCCCTCCCCATCTGGGTGGACATCATGCGCTGAGACCATCGACAGAAAATTGCCGATCTGGGATTGACAAAATTTATTAACTAAGGATCTTAAGAAAAATCATGAACTCCCCGCGAAGCGAGGGCTCGGACCTCGTCAAAAACTCCGTCCTCTACAAAGAATTTTTGGCAGAACGTGAAGAAATTCTCCGTCACAAATGGATTGAAAGCGAAAAAGCCGGCCAAGATATCGGTTTTGAGAGGGCCCTGTTGGACTGGATCGTGAGATACCGGTCCGGTTGGCGCGACGAACGAACCAAATACAAAAAACTGGAAAAAGCCTGAGCACCCACCGCTCCTTTAATGCCGCCCTGAGAGGTGGCCAAGGATCATGAGCGAAACCCCATCACCAAAAGTCCTGCCCGCCCTGGATGCGGATGCCATTCGGAAAGCCATCCGCCGGATTGCGCACGAAATCATTGAAAGCAACCCGGACTTGAAGTCCTTGGTGATCGCGGGGATCCCCACACGGGGCGTCGAAATCGCAAGACGGATTGTGGATCATATTCGCGACACAGAAGGCATCACCCCGGATTTGGGTGTCGTCGATGTGTCGATGCACCGCGACGATCTCTCCACCCGTCAAAAATTCACCGCCGTCGAAACGACCCACCTGCCGCTGGATTTGGATGGCCGCCCGATGGTGCTGGTGGATGATGTCCTTTACACCGGCCGCAGTTGTCGGGCCGCGCTGGATGCGATTTCCTCTTTCGGGCGTCCGTCCCGCATCCAATACGCCGTGCTGGTGGATCGCGGGCATCGCGAACTTCCCATCCGCGCGGACTTTGTGGGAAAAAACCTGCCCACCCAGCGCTCGGAAAAAATTCGTGTCCGCTTTGAAACCATCGATGGCGTGCCGGACGGCGTCAGCCTCGTCACCCCCCCATGAACCACTGGACCCGGAAAGACCTTCTGGCCCTGGCTGATCTCTCCGCCGGGGAACTGACGCTGCTCCTGGACACCGCACGGGCCTTCAAAGGCGTGGGTGAACGCAGCCTGAAAAAAGTGCCTGCACTCCGGGGCAAGACGCTCGTCAACTTTTTTGTGGAGCCCAGCACCCGGACCCGGACCTCGTTCGAGCTTGCAGCCATGCGCCTCAGCGCGGATGTGGTCAACATCGAGGCCACGGCTTCCAGCCTCAAAAAAGGCGAAAGCCTGAAGGACACCGCCCTCAATCTCGAAGCGCTCCGGGCGGACATCATCGTGCTTCGTCATAGCTCGGCAGGTTCCTCGGAATTTCTCTCCACCCGCCTCACCTCCAGCATCATCAACGCCGGTGACGGCGCCCACGAACATCCGACCCAAGGCCTCCTGGATGTCTTCACGATCCGCGAAAAGCTCGGACAACTCGAAGGCCTGAATGTGGCCATTGTCGGGGATATTCTATTCAGTCGCGTCGCCCGTTCAAACATCGCCGCCCTCACGAAATTGGGGGCCAAGGTCACGCTTGTCGGCCCCACGACGCTGGTTCCCGAAGTGTTCCAAAAACTTGGCGTGCGGGTGGTTCACCGGATCGATGACATCATTGAGACCACCGATGTGATCAACCTTCTTCGCATTCAGCATGAACGTCAGCGACGGGAATACTTTCCCGGACTGGGGGAATACATCTCGCTGTTTGGTCTCACAAAAGCCCGGGCAGCCCGCCTGAAGCCCACCTGCCTGATCATGCACCCCGGCCCCATCAACCGCGGAGTCGAAATTGACAGCGATGTGGCGGATGGAGCCAAAAGTGTGATCCTCGATCAAGTCACCAACGGCCTCGCCGTGCGCATGGCCGTTCTTTACCTCTGCGCCGGAGGGGCCGGCCTGCCCGTCCAGGACTCCCAAGACTCATGAACGAATCCCGATCCTTTCCGCCCGCCCAAGGAACCTTGCTCATCAAAGGCGGCCGTGTGATTGACCCCGCCAATGGTCGGGATGAAGTGACGGATCTCTGGGTTCACCAAGGCGTTATCGCCGACAAAAATTTCACTCCTCCCACCACGGGTTACGAAGAAATTGATGCCGGGAATCTGGTGGTGGCTCCCGGGCTGATCGATATCCATGTCCACTTTCGGGAGCCCGGCCAATCCCATAAAGAGACGATTGCTTCCGGCTCACAAGCCGCCGCGGCAGGCGGCTTCACAAGCGTGGTCTGCATGCCAAACACCAGCCCGGCCGCAGACAGCGCCGGCACCATCGCCCTCATCCGCGAGAAAGCATCCGCGGGTGCTGTCATCAACATTTTTTGCGCGGGAGCCATCACCAAAGGCCTCGCCGGCGAGGAATTGGCCCCCTACGGATCGATGGTGTCCGCGGGAATTGTGGCCATCACCGACGATGGTCGCTGTATCCAAAATCATGAGGTCATGCGCCGGGCGGTGGAATATGCCCGCATGTTTGGCCTCACCGTCATGGATCATTGCCAGGATGAGAGTCTGACCTCGGGAGCCGTCATGCACGAGGGCGAGTGGAGCTTGCGCCTCGGCCTTCCCGGCTGGCCGCGCATCGGTGAAGAACTTATCGTCGCCCGAAACATCCTTCTCGCGGAGCTTTGCGATTCCCCCATCCACTGCCAGCACATCAGCGCCTGCGGAAGTGTTCGACTGA
The DNA here is from genome assembly GCA_040881805.1 of Terrimicrobiaceae bacterium. Lineage (GTDB taxonomy): Bacteria > Verrucomicrobiota > Verrucomicrobiia > Chthoniobacterales > Terrimicrobiaceae > JAJTZA01. The sequence goes on from JBBECL010000158.1 coordinate 16,715, forward strand.
TTCGTGAAGCCAAAGCACGCGGCGTAAAAATCTCCGGAGAGGTCTGCCCGCATCATGTCTGGTTCACCGATGAACAGCTGAAAAATTTTAACACCAACTTCAAAATGAATCCGCCCCTGCGAAGCGACCGGGATGTGGAAGCCATTCTGGAGGGAATTGCGGATGGCACCCTCGACATCCTGTGCAGCGACCATGCCCCCCATGCGTTCTACGAAAAGGAGGTGGAACTCGATCAGGCCCCGTTTGGAATCACAGGACTGGAAACCGAATTCGCCGCTTTCCATGACCTCCTGGTTCATCGCCGAAAAATCCTTTCGCTCGAACGCCTGATCGCCCTTTACACAATCAACCCGGCCCGGCTGCTGAACTTGGATCGGGGCACCCTCGGCGCCGGCGCTCCCGCTGACATCACCCTGATTGATCCGTCCGCAAAGTGGACTTACAACAAATCGGGGTCGGCCTCGCTGTCCCAAAACACACCTTTTCATGGGGAAAGTTTTTGCGGTCGTGCGGTTCGAACCATCGTGGCCGGTCAGACGGTTTGGAAAACCCCGTGAGCCGCCCCACCCCGTTCCGCCTCCTCAAGACCGACCCCTCTTCGAAAGCCCGGGCCGGAGTTCTCGAAACCCGGAGAGGACCCATCGAAACGCCCGTCTTCATGCCCGTCGGCACACAAGGCACGGTCAAATCCGTCAGCCCGCGCGAACTCCATGAACTCGGTGCCCAAATCATCCTCGGCAACACCTACCACCTGCATGTCCGCCCCGGAGATGAACTCATCGAACGCCTGGGCGGGTTGCACACCTTCGCCTCCTGGGATCGCCCCATCCTCACCGACAGCGGAGGCTTTCAAGTCTTCTCCCTCGCCAAACTTCGCAAAATCACGGAAGCAGGTGTCCACTTTCAAAACCATATCGATGGCACCCCCACCTTCATCGGCCCGGAGCAATCCATGCAAATCCAATGCCGCCTTGGCTCGGATATTGTCATGGCCTTCGACGAATGCCCGCCCCACCCTTGCTGCTATGACGATGCTGCCCGCAGCCTCGACCTGACCCTGCGCTGGGAAAAACGTTCGCTGGATTGGTGGAAGGACAAAGAATCCCGCCCGCTGGTGTTTGGAATTGTCCAGGGATCATCCCATGCAGACCTCCGGGAACGCAGCGCCCGGGAATTGGCAGCCATGGATTTTGATGGGTATGCGATTGGCGGCGTCAGCGTCGGGGAGCCTGAGAGTGAAATGATGGCAGCCGTGGAGGCCTCCGAACCCTTTCTGCCCCACGACCGAAGTCGCTATGCCATGGGCCTGGGCACACCACCTCAGATGATTGAAATGGTCGCACGCGGGGTGGACATGTTTGACTGTGTCCTCCCAACCCGGTTGGCGCGCAATGGCACGGCCTTCACCCATGAGGGAACCATCAACCTCAAAAACGCCCCCCACGCAGAAGACCCCGGCCCCATCGAAGAAGGTTGCACCTGCCATGCCTGCCAGAATTTCAGCCGCGCTTACCTTAGACACCTCATCAAGGCCGAAGAAATCCTGGGCCTCCGCCTCATCTCCCTCCACAACCTCCACTTCTACCTCAACCTTCTCCGCCAAGCCCGAACCACAATCCTCAACGGTTCATTCGCCGACTTCCGCAAAGATTTTGTTGCGCGCTACAAACCCCGACAGGCCGCCGACTGATCCGACTTGGGGATGCAGCCTGCGAGCTTTGGGGTCAGTCCTTTTTTCTTGTCATTTCCGGGGTTCGATGTGTGTGAGAAAAAAGCAAGAAAAAAGGACTGACCCCAAATCACTATCTTTATTTAGAATTATTCTTGATCAATTGCTGCCATGTGCGATTTTTTTGTCATGTCGGAAAACAATGAAACGCAAGCGGGGTATGAGGAGACGTTGGGGCATAGCGGCCATCGGTTGACTCCCCAGCGGCGGGAGGTTTATGACGTTTTGTTATCGGAACGCGATCACCCCACGGCGACCGAGGTTTTTATTCGTGCCAAACAAAAGATGCCCACGATTTCGTTGGCCACGGTTTACAACTGCCTGGAGACACTGGTTGACTGTGGATTGGCCAAGCAGGTGAATGTTGAACGCGAGGCCACGAGGTATTGTCCCAATTTGGAAGAGCACGGGCATTTTGTGTGCGATCGGTGCTCCAAAGTTTTTGATGTGACCCTGGCGGCCGGCCAGTCCCTGGATCGCACATGGAAGCTCCCCAAAGGCTTCACCGTTCTGCGTTCCGAGGTCACCCTTCGCGGGCTGTGCAATGACTGCAACACGTAAAATTTATGTCGCTAAAAATTGATAATCTTCACGCAACGATCGGAGACACCGAGATCCTTCGGGGTCTGAATCTGGAAGTCCCCCAAGGCGAAGTTCACGCCATCATGGGAAAAAACGGCTCTGGTAAGAGCACGCTGGCAAAGGTTATGGCCGGCCACCCGGCCTACACGGTGACGGGCGGTGATGTGACCTTGGATGGGAGCAGCATCATGGAGCTTGAGCCGGACGAGCGTTCGCGGGCGGGATTGTTTCTGGCGTTTCAGTATCCCATGGAGGTGCCGGGAGTGACGATTGCTAACTTTTTGAGAGCGGCGCTGCAGGCCCGTCTTCCCGAGGGGGAAGATTTGGACGCCGTGGCTTATTACAAGCGGCTTTACAGCAAGATGGATGCCCTGAAGATCCCCCGGGATTTCACGGCCCGATTTGTGAATGACGGATTTTCCGGCGGCGAAAAGAAGCGTTGTGAAATTCTGCAAATGGCGATGTTGGAGCCGCGTTATGCCGTGTTGGATGAGACCGACAGCGGCTTGGACATCGATGCCCTCAAGATTGTTTCCGAAGGTGTGAATGCCCTGCGCGGTCCCGAGCGGGGACTTCTGGTGATCACCCACTACCAACGGTTGTTGGAATACATCGTTCCCGACGTCGTTCACGTGATGGTCGGGGGGCGGATTGTCCTCAGCGGAGAAAAAGACCTGGCTCTCAAATTGGAGGCCGAAGGATATGATTGGGTCGAGCAACAAGCCCTGGCAACCGCCTGAACACAACACACATTATGAGCCAAACAGAAACAAAACCTGACATTGCCATTGACCGCTCGGTGGGAGATTTCAGTTACGCCATGGACTACGCGTATGATGCCGGTGTGGGCCTGACCGAGGCCACGGTGGATTATATTGCTGGTGTCAAGAACGATCCGGATTGGGTGCGGGCCTTCCGCAAGGATGGCTACAAAAAATTTCTTGAGAAGCCCATGCCGACCCATTGGGCCAGCAAGGATTTGGAGAACATCATTTTCGAGAAGATCCGTTATTACCTTGCACAGGGCCAGCAGGCCAAGCGCACTTGGGACGAGGTGCCGGAGGATATCAAACGCACCTTCGAACGACTTGGGATTCCCGAGCAGGAACGGAAGTTTTTGGCGGGGGTTGAGGCCCAGTTTGACAGCGAAGCGGCCTATTCCAATATCAAGGCTGCGGTGGGTGATCAGGGAGTCATTTTTGTGGGCTCCACGGAAGGACTCCACAAGCACCCGGAGATTTTCCGCAAGTGGTTTGGCAAGGTGATCCCCAGCGGTGACAACAAATTCAGCGCACTGAACAGTGCCGTATTCTCAGGGGGGTCCTTTATTTATGTGCCGCCGGGCGTGAAGGTCAAACACCCGCTCCAGGCTTATTTCCGAATCAACGCCGAGAGTTTTGGACAGTTTGAGCGCACGCTGATTATTGCCGATGAAGGCAGTGAGATCACCTACATGGAAGGCTGCACGGCTCCGAAATTTGAAACGGCGACCCTGCACAGTGCGGTGGTGGAATTGGTCGCGCTCAAAGGGGCCAAGATCCAATATATCACCGTCCAAAACTGGAGTCCGAATGTGTTCAACCTCGTCACAAAACGCGGATTGGCCCACGAGGAGGCCGAGGTCAAGTGGATCGACTGCAATATTGGGTCCCGGCTGACGATGAAGTATCCGGGGGTTGTGATGAAGGGCCGCAAAGCCAGGGGCGAAGTCATTTCGATTGCATTGGCCGGGGATGGCCAGCATCAGGACACCGGCGCAAAAATGGTTCATGCCGCGGATGAGACAACCAGCAACATCGTCAGCAAAAGCATCAGCCTGGGCACCGGCCGCGCCACCTACCGCGGCCTTGTTCATGTGCCGAAGCACCTGAAGGGCTGCAAAAACAACACGGAATGTGATGCGCTTCTCATCAACGCCAAAAGCCGCACGGACACCTATCCGGCGATCACGGTGCGGGGTCAGGGCAATTCCTGTCAGCATGAAGCCAGCGTGAGTCAGATCAGCGAGGAGCAAATTTTTTATATGCAGCAGCGGGGTCTGAGTGAAGCAGCGGCCATGAGTCTGGCGGTGAATGGTTTTGTGAATGACCTCGTGCAGCAATTTCCGATGGAGTATTCTGTCGAACTGAAACGTCTGATTGATCTTGAGATGGAGGGCTCGGTGGGATGAGTGTGCTGGAAGCCTTGGAACATCGAAACAAAGAAACGGAATCCGAATCGGCGTGGCCGGTGTGGTTTTCTGAAATTCAGAAGTCGGCCGCCGAAGATTACGAGGTCTCCCCTGCCCCGACCCGACGCGACGAGCCGTGGCGGTTTTCGGATCTCAAGGCGATTGATCTCACCGGTTTTGTGCCTGCGGAGCCGGTGAGCAGCGAGGGGCGGATCATTAATGCCTCCCAAAGTCTGCCTGCGTTTGCGTCGAAGATGGTCTTTGGAAACAACGCTCTGCTTTTTCAGGAGAGCCCCTCTCTGCCGGACGGTGTCCTATTCAAACCTTTGGAGGTCGCGGCCCGGGAGCACGAATCACTTTTCCGTGAATTTTTTATGGCGCAGCCGGTGGAATTGGGCTCGCACAAATATGCGGCCCTGCACCGGGCGAAGATCCAGACAGGAGCATTTCTCTACGTGCCAGAGAATGTGGAAGTCACCCTGCCGATTGAGATTTTTCATTGGGTGGAAGGTGCAAATGCCTCGATCTATCCCCACACGCTCATCATCTGTGGCCAAAACAGCAAGGTCACCGTGATTGATTCCTTCCGCAGCGCGGATGGAAAACGTGCTTTCGCCTGCGGGGTGAATGACCTGCATCTGGCACCCGGAGCCAAGCTGAACTATATCGCCATCCAAGAATGGTCCGACGAGACCCTGGCGTTTCACATCAACTCCACCTTGGTGAACAGAAACTCGGAATGCACGGCGCTGGCCGCAAATTTCGGTGGGAAATTTATCCGCGGAGAATCCCTCAGCCGGATGGTTGGGGAAGGCTCCCGGAGCGAAATGCTTTCTTTGAACCCCTTGGACGGGAAGCGTCAGATCGATCAGCGCACCTTGCAGGATCATGCCGCGCCCTCGGCCTCCAGCGATCTGCTTTATTTGAATGCCCTGGACGATGAAACACGGTCGATCTTTGCCGGACTGATCAAAGTCGAGACCGGAGCCCACGGAACGGATGCCTATCAAAAGGTCCGCAATCTCATGCTGAGTGACACCGCCGAGGCCAATTCCATGCCCGGGTTGGAAATTCTTGCGGATGGAGTGCGCTGCACGCATGGAGCCACATCGGGCGAGATCAATGAGGAAGAGCTGTTTTATCTCGAGGCCCGCGGTATCTCAAAAACGTATGGCCGCCGACTGATCGTGAACGGATTTTTCCAAACCCTTCTTCAGCGTTTCAAAGATGAGGCTCTCCGCGATCACCTCTCCAAGATGGTGGCCACCAAGCTGGGGTTGCCGTTCTAAGAAGACGCTGTCCGCTTTGCTCCCGGGGTGAGATCACAAAGAAAGTCCTCACCGAGCCGGATTGTGACCCTTGGCATCGACCTCTCCTCCATGCCTCCGGACACCTCGGCGTGTTTATTGGAATGGCATGCCGGCCAAGCGCGGGTGCTCAGGCTGGAAAATGCGTGCGACGATGATCTCTTGGACGAGCTTCATGTCGAGGCGGATGCCACGGGCCTTGATGCCCCGCTGGGTTGGCCCCTGGCCTTTCGCGAAGCGGTCGGCTCGTGGCAGACCACGGCATGGAACCCGGAAACCCGGGATCGAATGAGTTTCAGAGAAACCGATGAGTTTGTCCGCCGTCAATTTGGCCTGCGGCCATTGAGTGTCTCCACGGACCGTATTTCCCTACCAGCCATGCGGGCCATGGCCTTTCTAAAAAGGCACGGCATTGGGGATGCCTCGGGGGCCGAAAGAGTCTTTGAGGTCTATCCTGCAGGAGCCCTCAAAATCTGGGACCTGCCCCATAAGGGCTACAAAAAAGACCCCGAGGGGTTGGGGGTTCGCAGGGAATTGCTTGCCGAGATTTTGGAAAAAATTCCGATTTCCGGGGCAGATGTGTGCCTGGCATCCGGTCATGCTTTTGACGCGCTCATCGCTGCGATTGTGACTCATGAAGCCCTTCGGGGCCGCACCGTCGGACCTCCCACAGAAAACTCAAAAACCGAAGGATGGATTCACCTTCCGATGGGGTGGCCAACCGGCGGAAAAAAATTTCAGTAAACCGGGGCGCGGACCGTGCCCTCTTCGATGTTGCGGTCTCTGCGATGGATGATCCCCGAGGCAATGTCCGACACCATTTCCTCGAGCAGCAAGCGCAGATGGCTTCCTGCGCGGTAATCCGAGGGGGCGATATGCCGGACCCGATCGGCATGGGTGCTGAGCTGGTAACATTTTCTGAAGGATTCCCGGGTGGGATCTTTGGCATTGTAAACGGCGATGGCCTGCCCTCCGTATCGTCGCATCACCGCAAAGCAGGGCACGTCGGTGGGCCCGTCCCCGACATAGATCATATTCGAAAAAGGCACGGGGCGAAGTTCGGGAGGGACGTGGTCATTCACGTCCACCGAGAGGTCCAACATGCCCTTGTTGATTCGAAAAAGGAACTGGGTTTTTTGCGTATGACCGATCACCCGTTTCGGAAATGTGATCCGGCCCACCGAATCCTCGGCAAATTCACAGCCGAAAATCGCGCGAACAAAGGGGGCCAGGCGGCTGCCTTCGATGATGGCTTTCAGACCGGAGGAAACGATGAAATGCTCCACATGAATGCCGTGAGCCTCCTGCTCGGGCGTGAGGAGACCCTCTTGAAATTCTTCAAACATGCCCGGGAGCCCCTCATAGAAATTGAGTTTGGCTCCCAGGGCCTTCAAGTCCGCATTGGTGGGCCGATCCATCTCCAGGGAATCGAGCATGACCTTCAGGTAGGCCAACTCGCTGTCATATCCCCCGGTTTTCACCAACTCCGAGCACCGTCGCCAAAAGGCCTCGGGGTTGATTCCGAACGTCGGGAAAATCGCTTCTTCCTGCATGTAGGAAGGCGAGAGCGTTTGGTCGTAATCGTAAACGATGGCAATGGTGTTTTGTGGGACCACGCTTCAAGAACACCGCAAGTTGTGCCATCTGACGATCTTAAAATGTGAAACCAAACCCGAATTGCCAGGCCCCCACGGGATCCCCCTCCCCGCGAATGAGGTTGTATCCATAATCGAGGCGGACGGCCCCCAAAGGGGTGTAAAATCTGGCACCCACACCACCGGCGATGCGCGTGTCATCCCAATCAAACGTTTCCAAGGTGGGAGCGAGGTTTCCGGCATCGGCAAACACCACAAAGTAGAGAGCTCGGAAAATGGGAATTTGCAGCTCGGCATTCCAAAGCAGGGAGAGGAGTCCGCCCCCGGGCTGGCCCTCCGAGTCCCGGGGGGCCATTCCATCGAGTTGAAAGCTGCGCACCGAGTTGGGGCCTCCCAGAAAAAAGCGTTCCTGGATCGGAACGCTTTGGGTGCTTGCAAAAGGGGCAAGGATTCCCGCCCGGTGATTCAGCACAAAAAAAGGAACAAAAGCCCGGCCCGGCTGAATTTTTTGAAGCGGAAGGTAATAAGTCGCCTGGGCCCGGAGACGGCCAAAAGACACATCGCCGAGCAAAACTTCCGTGGCCAACAACCCATCCCAACTCAGAAAAAATCCTTTCATTGGCATGAGCGGATCGTTCCGGCGGTCAAAGGTCTGACTGATGCTTACAGCTCCCAGGCGGTAGTCCACAAGCGCTCCATCGAGCTGATCATCGGCAAAAACCGTGGAATCCGACGTGTCCCTCCATTCCAAGCCGGCACTCCAGCCCGTTTGATTTCGCAAATTCGAAGTTTTTTCGAGGAGGAGGGCACCTCCATAAATCGAGGACTGATAAGCGGGTGTTTCACGCCTGGCATAGAAGGCCCGCGAGGTTCCCGTCACATCGCCGCGAAACAACCAGGGATCGCTCAGGGTCGCGATGACGCCATAACTTTTTGCGGAGTAGAAAGCATCCAGGGAAAAACGATTCAGCGATCCCAAAAAATTGCGATCCGAATAATGCACGCCGACAAATCCCTGATCCCATTGGCCGTAGCCGACGGTGGTTGAGATTTGTTTGGCGGGGGCCTCTTCCGTTTGGAATTTGATGTCCAGCGTTCCGTCAGCTTGTGGCTCAAACACAGGCTCGATGTTTTCAAACGCCGAGGTTTCCCACATCCGCCCCAAGGCCGCGTCGAAGGCTTTGCCATTGTAGCGAGTGCCTTCCTTGAGGCCGAGTCTTCGAAGAAATGTTGTTTCGGTGACCTGGCCGTTTCCGGTCACGCGCAACCGTCCGATCCGGAAGACGGGCCCGGGTTCTGCATCAAGAAGGATGGTGATTGTGGCATCGTCTTTCCGTTCCACTTGGAAGCGAATGCGGGATTGAAAATGCCCGGAATTCCTGAGGGCATCCGAGAGGCGACCGCGCAGAAGGATTTCATCTCCGGAGCGGTAGGGGTCTCCCAGGCTTTCACGAAGAGACGCTACAATCTCGGGAGCAATTCCTTCACCCAAGACTTTCACGTCACCAATGGTGAAGCGCCGTCCCTCCTTCACGAGGAATTCCAGATTCACGCGGTGGGCCGAGGGAGTCGACTCCACGCGGACTGTGGACTCCAGATATCCCTCCTGAGCGAAAGCGGCGACCAACCGTTCGGACGCAACCCGGGTGGCATGTTCAAAATAGGGAATTCGCCCGAAGGGTGTGAGTGTTTCCTGGCGGAGAGCCGCTTCCACAATCGCGCGCGATGTGGCGGAATTTAGCACGGCCCCACCCTCCACGCGAATGGTTCCAACAACATTCCGGGCTCCCTCTTCCACACGAAAGATCAGACGGTCGCCCGCAAATTCATAGGTAACTTCCGCATCGGAAAATCCATCCTCCAACAACACCTCGCGAAAATAGAATGCCGCATCATCGGCTGTGATCACATCCACGGGTGGCGTCAATGGGACATCATACCGACGCAGGGCACTTCGGGCACGGGCCTGCTGGGGGGCTGACAACCCCTGGATTTCCACCACGGAGGCCGGAGCAACGGCCGGGAGGGGCGTGATGCTTGCTGCCAGAACGGTAAATACTCCGATCAAAAGCACGCGCAAGCGCCAGCCATGTTCCGAACCCATCACTCAGCGAAAGCGGAAGCGGTAGGTGGCTCCGATGTTGTAAAATCCCAGGTCGTCTTGTTCCGTCATGACCGAGAGCCCCCGCCAAATTTGAAGGCGGGCGCGAAGGCCGGCGGAATCTCCGGGGAGCTTGGGCGGCACGGCAGAAACTTGGAGGCGATTCAGGAGGGATTCGGTGTCCAGGCCTTGAATGTCGAACTGACGCAGAAGTGTCCTCAACAAAAGCATACCGCCCTGGCCGACAGCGGCTTCTCCAAAACCCGCCCCGGCATGAAAGCCCGGCGCAATCCCCGTTGTGAGCAGGAGAATGATGGCTTCCTGGGACAGTGGGGGATCGGAACGCAGGGTGAGATTTCCTTGAGAAAGAGGACCAAAGGCATGCAGCCGAATGTCATAATCCAGAGCCTCGGCAAAACCACGAACATCCAGAATCGGCATCCAAGGATCCGATTCCACAAAATCAATACGCCCTTCGCGAATATCCATTGTCGTGAAAGGAAGAAACGCCCGGGCTCCGTAGAGCAGGACACTTCCCAGCGGCCAGGGTTTGCCAAGAGTTCCTGTCACCACCAAATCCGGCTGAATCTCTCCCGAGGCAATATTGCCAATGATCTGAAAAGGGGTGGTATTTTTGATGGACACCTGCACGGTCCAGGCATCAAAAGGCGCGGGCACCAACCCGGAAAAACTGGGGGCAATGAAGGGACGGGCGGCCTCCGAGGGAGAGGGCGCAATGAGGGGAGTGATTTCCAACCGGCGGAAGAGGCGTCCATCAACAATTCCGACATCCCCTTCGATCCGCCCCCCCTCATTGGATCCTTTGGCGCTCAGGCGGATGTCAGACCGCAGGCGGAGATCCGTGCTCCGGTGCAACAACACTTTGCTGCCTTCCAATTTCAAATCATAAACGGGATTGCGAAAATCCAAGAGAGAGATGCCCCCGCTGATCTGGAAAGGGCCGGCCCCGACTTCGCCGGTGAACGTTTGAATTTGCAGTCCCTGATTTTCGAATCGGAGGGAGGCCTGTAAATTGTCGAGCGAAGGTATCCCTTCGGCCACTTCGATGCGGCCGTTTTCGAGGAGCAGCGAACCCAGAAGAGTTGGCGAGGCCACGGTCCCGCCAATGTCGATCTGGGCGGACAGGCTCCCGGTTTGGCTTTTGAGTGGGGGGAGAAACGGTCGCAACACCTCGAGCTCCGTGCGTGGGATGTGGATCTTGCCAATCAGCCGACCTTCCGGGTCCATCAGCCGGGGAAGTCCATCCGGGCCGGTTGTGAGCCCCAAGGGAGAGGTCAAAGCGATCGTGATCGGTGAGAGGCCTTTTGGCTGGAGCGTGCCGGAAGCGTTTGCCACCCCCTCCCGGGCATCAAGAGTGAGGCTGAGTTCGGAGGGCGGTGCCGGTCCCCCGGTGGGTTGCAGACCACGCCCCCTCACCTCAGCCTGGATAACCATCGCATCGGGTTTTCCAGAAGCGAGGATCTCGCCTCGGAGCGAGCCCAAAATCGGGCTCGTCTGACCAAAGGACAAAAACAACTCCGCAATATCAAGGTCCCCAACCGTCTGCAAGCGTGCGTGCAGGGCGGTCGCGGGAAGGATCGCCTCGGAGAACTTTTTTCCGGATATCATGTCAAAGGGGTTCAGTGGCAGAAAAAGCTCTCCGGATGCCAAACGCTTTTTGCCTTGGAAAATTTCCATGTCATTCAAGCGAATCCCCGAGTCCGCCAGCGTCGCCTGCATCACCACCGAGGTCTTGTCTTTTTC
>JBBECL010000159.1:0-4361 GCA_040881805.1 Terrimicrobiaceae bacterium
CAAAACCTTGAACGTCGCGATGGGGCTGCCTGTGGTGAACACCGGGTTGGTGACCGAAGCCACTCAAAAGTTGGCCTCCTTCAAAAAGAGGACCGGGCTCACGGATACCACCCCGGCGACCCAGGTGCCCACCCAGGCCAGGCCGCTGCCCCAGTTGGTTCGTGTGGAGCGTCCTATCGCAGTCAATGAGATCGATGCCCCACCCGAGCCGACGCCCGAGCCCGTTCAACCCACGCCGACACCCGTCCTGACACCCTCGGTGGCCGTCGAGCCAGTGCCGCCCACTCCGGGTCCCACGCCGTCCCCAACGGTCGCGCCGCCATCCATTGCCTCCACGGCTGGCGGTTCCTGGCCGACTTACGACCCTGGCCAAATGCCACGCGGACGATTGCTCGGGGTCCAGGATGCCCCTGATTTGGCAGACCGTGGCACCAGCGGGGAGCGCATTTATTTGCAGGGCAGCTTTGTGGTCACAGCCTCCGGCCCCAACCGCGCCGTGCTCCGCTCCCAAGCGGCCGTCACAGAATCCTTGGGCATCAAAGGCAAAACCTCCAGTATCCGCATCATCGCGGAGTTCCCAACCGGTGCCAAACCGCCTTCCGAAGGGTCCACGTTCTCCCGCGATTCCAAACGACCATTCCAAATCACCGAGGTCCGCCGGTCTGCTGACGGGCAAGTGAATGTTTATGTCCGCGAGGTCACAAAATAAAAAAATTTGACATAGCGAAAAGTTGGTTGATCTTGGTGGCGTTATGAAAACTATCCTAATTGCAGCAGTTTGTGTTGGTGTGGCCTCTCTCTCGGCGATTGCCGGAACCTGCCCTGGTGGCGGTTGTGGCGACAAGGGCAAAGGCGACAAGGGCAAGGGTGACAAAGGCAAAGAGGCTCCCAAAGAGTCCGCTTTGGTTACCGTGGTTGCCGAATAAGTCCATCTCAACCGATCGATTCAAAAGCGCCGGGAAGCAATTCCCGGCGCTTTTTTTGTGCATGGGCACAGGGCGGGATGGCAGGTGGCGAAGGCTCAGACTTTTTCGGTCGGAGTTGTCGCCTCTTCCACAGCGGGAGTTGCTGGTTTGGCGGCGCGTCCTTTCGATTTTTTGGCCTTGGGAGTCTTTTTGGCCGTTTTGTCACGGCGTATGATTTCGACTTCATCCGTGAGGACAATACGAATATGGCTGGTGCGCTTGCGGATCGGGCCGGCGCTTCCACGAGCTTTGGGGACAAAGCGTTTTGCGGTCGGTCCTTCGCCAACAACCGCTTCTTTGACCGTGAGGGTGCTCACCGTGAGGTTGTTGTTGTTTTCGGCATTGGCCACGGCGCTGGCCAGGGTTTTGCGGACAAGTTCGGCGGCCTTCTTGGGCACGAATTTGAGGAGGTCGAGGGCGTCGGTGGCGGGAAGCCCTTGGATTTCCCGCGTGACTTCGCGGGCTTTGAACGCGCTGATGCGCGCGAAGCGATAGGTGGATGTGACCTGCATGGTGTGTTTGGTTTTGGTTATTGTTTGGTGTCCACCCTCAGGCGGTCACCGGATTTGATCGGGTTCTTTTCATTCTCAAGACTTTGGATAATGGCCCCACAGATGCGCTCGCGCACATCCACGACCCGGACTTCGCCCACACGCTGGTTGTTGCGCCAGACCTGAAACGGCATGCCGACTCTGACGCCGTGACGCGCCCCCACATTGGAGATCACCAGGGAAAGTTCGGCTTTGATGTCGATGACCATGGCGTCGGTGAGGGTGGCTTCCACCGCATTCGGGCTGGATGCGGAGGCGGCCCCAAGAACCTCGTTGGTTTTACGAATTTGGGTCTCCAAGTTCATCCGGACCTGCGGGTCCGTGGCCTCCGAGTTGGCGATCAGGAGTTGCACGGTTTCCGAGAGTTGAATGAGTTGGCTTCGGTGAGCCTCGAGTTGCTCTTGGGCAATGCGAAGGTCACGGACGGCTGACACCAGACGTTGTTCGAGCTTGCCGGGATCGCCGCCAAGGCCGGGGACTCCCAACGCTTCGAGCCGGAGGGAAAGTTCGTTCGCCTGACGTTTAAAGACCTCGGCCTCGCTGTTTGAGAGGGCCAGGCTGTCGGTGAGAGACTTGATCGAGGATCGGAGCAAGAGGATTTGTTCCTGCGACTGATTGTTGCGCTCCTGCCTTGGAGGGACGGGTTCAAGAATGGGCAATGGGATGGTGATCCCCTCGGCGAGAGGGGATGTCTTATCCAAGTCTGTCAAAGATCTATCGCCTTGCGAGAACGCGGGCGTTCCCAAAAAGGCGGTTGCGGCAATCCATAGGGCCGCAAGTTTCATAAGAGAGGGCGTCCTTACTTCGTGACTTTCGCTGTGTGAGAGCCGTGCTTTTTGAAGATCCGCGTGGGCGAGAATTCCCCAAGTTTGTGCCCCACCATGTTCTCCGTCACGAAGACAGGGATAAAGGTTTTGCCGTTGTGGACGTTGAAGGTGTGACCCACAAAATCGGGGGTCACCGTGCTGCGACGGGACCATGTTTTGATGGGCTTTTTGATGCCGGAATCATTCATCCGGTCGATTTTATCGAGAAGTTTCCATTCAACGAATGGGCCTTTTTTGAGAGAACGAGCCATAACTTAGGATTTTTTCGATTTTGCTTTGCGTCTCTGGACAATAAAATTGTCGGAGGACTTGTGTTTGCGGCGGGTTTTGAAGCCTTTGGCGAGTTGACCCCAGGGGCTGACCGGGTGGTGACGACCGCCACCGCCCTTGCTCTTGCCCTGACCACCGCCCATGGGGTGATCGACGGGGTTCATGACCATGCCGCGGACGTGCGGGCGAACACCCAACCAGCGGGACCTTCCGGCTTTGCCGCTCGAGACGTTCAGGTGGTCCACATTGCCGACCTGTCCGATCGTGGCGTAACATTCTTCGTGGATCTGGCGGATTTCGCCCGAGGGAAGTTTGACGAGAGCATAGCCTGCCTCGCGGTTGGCGAGGGTGGCGGATGTGCCGGCGCTGCGAATCAATTGGGCTCCACGTCCGGGAGTCAATTCCACATTGTGGATCTGGGTTCCCAAGGGGATCACACGCAAGGGAAGGGCATTTCCAACGGCTGGATCGGCTTTTGCGCCGGCAGAGACTTTGGCACCCACAGCGAGACCATTGGGAGCAAGGATATACGTCTTTTCTCCGTCGGGATATTGAAGCAACGCGATGCGGGACGAACGATTGGGGTCATATTCAATCGCGAGAACTTCGGCGACGATGTCCCGGTTCTTTCTTTTAAAATCGATGATACGGAACTTGCGTTTGTGGCCGCCTCCACGATGACGGCTGGTGATCCGGCCATTGTTGTTGCGTCCTCCGGACTTGTTCAGTGTCTCGGTGAGATGCTTTTCGGGTTTGTCTTTGGTGATTTCCGAAAAATCGGGAAGGGCCTTGAATCGCGCGGCTGGCGTCAGAGGACGGAAGGTTTTAAGTGGCATGGTCGTTTCGTGGTTGGTCCGCTCGGCTCCCCGTGCTGCAAACTGCCTGCGATGCAGTGGCAAATTCCGCCGAGGAGATGACGGGAACCGCTAAATCTGGCGGAATGCTAAAATTATTCAAGCAATATTTTGTCCGATTATCTCCGGCCAATCACAAGGGCGCGGATTTCCGCATTTGGCGCGAAGGAAGACGTCGTCAAACTGGAGGCCCCATAGATTCCGGCCAGCGGTCCCAGATTGGCTTGGGAGGCTTGAAAACGGATCCCACTCGGCCCATTTCGAAAAACCACCCACTCCCGTCCGAAGCCCTCGTTGTCGCTGTCAAGAAGCGAGGCCGGGCCGTAAATGTGGGCCACCTCTGCGATGCGGTTTCCCGGTCGCACCCCTTCGGCGGTGGAAAACCAGGGACTGGTCGCAGAAATCATCACAATTCGATTTCCGGGATATTCCGGGTTGGCAGGGTTGGAGGTCAAAAATTCCAGGATCTTGCGTCCCGAGGGATCGTGCACGGAATAGAGGTCATTCAACACATGCAGGGCCGGACCTCCGATTTCTGACTCCGAGGGACCACCGCTTGGGGATTGTCCCCGCAGTTGAAGATTGGGAGGATCCACAACCCGATACCCGGGGTCCAACACCTCTCTGACCTGGGCCACGGACATTCCCAGCCTTATCGGGCCGGCTGACCCGGCAGAAACCTTCCATCCAGGACCTTGAGGAACCACAGAAGATCCCGAAGGACTGGTGGAACACGCCGTCATCGCCAGGCCACCCAACAAAATTGCCAATCTCAGAATTTTCATCATCTGTGAAGTTAATTGGAAGGTTTTGATTTGCCAGTTTTTAAAGCTTCTTTTCCGCGTGTGATTCCAAGCGGGGAATTGGAATAGGGTCTTTACTCTCCCGGTTTCA
>JBBECL010000160.1:0-4304 GCA_040881805.1 Terrimicrobiaceae bacterium
TTGCTGCCCGAATCCAAGAGACCCCGCTCGCCGAGGTTAAAAACAAAAAGCCCGGGCCCAAGGTGGCTCCCACGCCCGAGCCAACGCCGGAAGCCCCCCCGCAGGCTTCAGCTCCGAAGGTCGGCGAGAAACCTCAACAAACAACCGCCACTGCGAGGCCCAAAAAACCAGAAAGCGGCGAACGTGAAACAGCCTGGCCCGCCGCTCAACCCAACTAATTATGAAACATTCCTTTCTCATCCCTTACACAACGCTTGGCATTTTCCTGACATTGGCAATCCCCTTGGGAAGTATGGCGCAAGAGTCCCGCATCATCGCCCGGGTGGCCGATGAAGACGTCACAAGTGCCACCATTGCCCCTTTCTTTGCAGACCTTTCCGAAGCAGACCGTCAAGCACTTGCCGACAACCCGGCCCTTTTGAATCAAACCGTCCGCAATGCCATTCTTCGACGACTGTTGGTGAAAGAGGCCCTTGCTTCCGGCTGGGACAAAAAACCCGAAGTCGCAGAGCGCCTCGGGAAGGTCCAAGAAGCGGTCATTTTGGAAGCTTATCTAAAAAAAGTCACCGAGCCACCCACCGGATTTCCAAGCGACAAAGAAATCTCGGAAGTTTATGAGGAACGAAAATCGGAATTAAAAGTCCCCAGGCAATTGCTTCTTTCTCAGATCTACATCCCTCAAGCCGCGGACCCTGACAAAATCCAAGACGCAGCCGCCAAGGTTTTGCTCGATCAAGTTCAGGCCAAACTCAAAGCTCCCGGGGCGGATTTTGCTGATGTGGCCACCGAATTCAGCCAAGAAAAACAGACCGCCGCCAAGGGCGGTGAAATCGGCTGGGTTGCGCTGGATTCCCTTCAACCCGAAGTCCGCACCGCCGTCGCCAAACTTGCCAAAGGAAATGTCTCCGCGCCCATTGTCCTTCCCGATGGATTTTACATTGTCAAAGTGAACGACATCCGAGAAGAACGCACCCCGATGCTCGATGAGGTCAAACCCCAAATCGCCGAAGCCCTCCGCACGCAAAGGTCCCAACAAAACATGGAAGCCTACCTGGCCAAAGTACGTCAGCAATACCCCATGTCCATCAACGAACTGTCCCTTCCGGAGTTGATCAAAAATTGAGTCGAAGTTTGTTCCTGTTCCACCAATGGAAACATTTGGACTGCCCTTGCAGCGGGGATGGCAAGGGACCATCCAAGTGTGAAGTCCCTTCTTGCGTTGCAAACAGGTCTTCAAGAGGAAATTGAATCAATTACGCGGTGAAATTGCTGTGCTCAAAAAATCGAAAATAATTCCGCCCTGCTTATTTCCTAAACCAAAGCCGTGGGGGCAGGCCGGTTTGGCGTTTGAACCAGCGGGCGAAATAATTGGCATCATCGAAACCGGAGCCCATGGCAACTTCGGCGATGGGGAGGGATTGGCTGAGGAGTTTTTTGGCTTTTTCAAGGCGGAGGACATCGCGTTGTTGACGGAGGGTGAGGCCGGTCGCCTGTTTGAACCGTCGATTGAGGTAATCCGGTTGATAGCCGGTTTGCGCTGACAACTCACCAATACTCAGGTCATCGTTATTGGGGTCGAGCACCAGGGTTTGATATTTTTTGACGAAGCCAGGAACGGCCGGGCGGCGGTCTGGCAAATAGCCAAGGGCCCGGAGTTGGATGTCCAGAATGGCGAGGGCGGCGGAGGCGGCCAAGAGGCGGGATTCGGGAAGTTCGGGGTTTTTGACACGGGTGACTTGGGAAAGGTGATGGCGGATTCTGGCGGTTTCCGAGTCATTGAGTTGACTGATTTTTTTGCCCCGACGTCCAACGCCCTGAAAATCAAAATCCATGGCCAGTGTGAGAGGACGCCGGCCAACCGTCTCGCGAAACCCGTGGACCTCGCCTTTGGGGAGAATCGCGAGAGCCCCGGGAAAGACTTCGACGACTTTGTCCCCCACCCTCAGTTCGCCCCGCCCGGAGAGATAGCAGAGGGTTTGGGAAAAGGCATGACGGTGAGCCTCCAAGGCATCGGCCTCCGGCAAATGTCGGTTCAGCCGCAGCCGCCGAAGGCGGAGGCCGGGGAGGCGGACATCGAGGGTTTGCAGGAGGAGCGGGCGGTAGTCTTTCATAATAAGGGGGAGGGGTTTTTGACAGGATTTGCAGGATTATCAGGATGGACAGGATTCGGAGGAATGAAATTGCGCAGGGAGGATGGTCGTCTCGACCGTGTGGTATTGGGTTCGTGAAGGGAATCAAACTTGCAACGGGCGGGACGCACCGTTCCCCCTGATTTAGCCAATGCGGTCCTTCTGAAAAATCCTGTTCATCCTGCGAATCCTGTCATCGTGTCAAAATCTGGTGATCTGACGATATTTAAAGTCGGTTTTGTGCTATTTATGGGGGTCTCTGTCGTAACGGGTTTTTGGATCGTCTGCCAGATTGTGTTCATGCCTGTCCCCTCAACTGTTCTTGTTACCGGCTCCAGCCGTGGTTTGGGTCGTGGTGTGGCTGAGCGCTTGGCGACTGCGGGTCATAGCGTCGCCATCCACTACGCCAACAACCGCGCGGCCGCTGAAGAAACTTCAGCACATTGTGCAACCCTGGCCACGCACGCGGGTCAGAAATTTCCTGTGGTGGGCGGCAACATCGGGGAAGCAGCGGGGCGCCAGAAGTTATGGGATGAAACGCTGGAGGCCTTTGGTCAGTTGGATGCTCTCGTGAATAATGCCGGCATAGCTCCGCGGGTGCGCGCCGATATCACAGAGGCCACAGAGGAGATCTTTGACGAGGTCATCGCTGTGAACCTCAAAGGACCCTATTTTTTATCCCAGTTGGTGGTGAAGCATTGGCAAAATCATGCGGGTCAGAGCCGATTGGACGGGGGATACAAACTTATTTTTGTGTCATCCCTCTCGGCGAACACGGCCTCCATCAACCGCGGCGAGTATTGTATTTCCAAAGCCGGCTTGGCCATGGCATCCCAGCTTTGGGCCGTGCGTTTGGCGGAGGAGGGCATTCAGGTGATTGAACTCCGGCCCGGCATCATGGCCACGGACATGACGTCCGGGGTCAAAGACAAATATGACAAGCTCCTCGCCGATGGCCTTGTTCCCCAAAAACGCTGGGGGGCCCCCTCCGATGTGGGCCGGGCGGTCGAGAGCATTTTGAGCGGCGCGTTTCCGTTTTCGACCGGTGACGTGATCAACCTCGACGGAGGATTCCATTTAAGACGACTATGATTCAACCCGACTGCACCCTCACCCCGAAAGCTCTCCTGCCTGCCATGCAGAAACTCTGGGAGGCGTCCGCTCCCAAAATTCTTTCCATCGATCAAGCCGAAGTTCCAGGGTCAGCAACGCCGGTTTTTACCGTCGAAGGCCGATACACGGCGCGGGGGTGGACGGAATGGACTCAGGGATTTGTTTATGGTTCGGCGCTTTTGCAATTTGATGCCACGGGCGATGAGGCCTTCCTGGAACTTGGCCGCACCCGCACCCGCGAGCGCATGGCACATCATATCACCCACATCGGGGTCCATGACCATGGGTTTAACAACGTCAGCACCTACGGCAATTTGCTGCGGCTGTTGGTCGAAGGAAAAATCCCCTTTGATGCACGGGAGAAAGATTTTTATGAATTGGCGCTAAAGTGCTCGGGGGCCGTGCAGGCCGCTCGTTGGACGGATATTGCCGGAGGCGGTGGGTATATCCATTCCTTTAATGGTCCTCATTCCCTCTTTGCTGACACCATCCGATCCCTTCGTGCGCTTTCGGTGTCCCATGCGCTTGGTCATGTGCTCATGGGCGAGAAGGACGCCAGGATTTCTTTGCTCGATCGCCTGATCAAACATGCCCGCGCCACCTCGGATTATGCGGTTTATTTTGGGGAGGGACGGGACGCGTATGACATCCGTGGTCGTGTGGCCCATGAGAGCGTTTTTAATCTCAAGGATGGCAGTTACCGGTGTCCGAATTCCCAGCAGGGATACTCGCCCTTTACGACATGGACACGGGGTCTGGCATGGATTGTGGCAGGTTACCCCGAGCAACTCGAATGGCTGGCCACGTTGGATGATTCCGAATTGGAACCCTTTGGTGGGCGGGAAGCTGTGACCGGGCTGTTCCTCAAACCAGCCCTGGCCGCCTGCGATTTCTATATCGAGCACACACCCACGGATGGCATTCCGTATTGGGATACGGGCGCTATCCTACTTAACAAACTTGGGGAATATATCAATCAACCAGCTCAAATTGAAAATGAATGGGAACCGCTGGATATCTCTGCCGCAGCGATTCCCGCTAACCGCCTCCTTCGATTTGGCC
>JBBECL010000161.1:0-4265 GCA_040881805.1 Terrimicrobiaceae bacterium
AAACTCTGAAACCACAACAGATGGTATCTAGGGGAGTAAAGTGCATACCCAGATATGACAAATACCGGAATGGTCGCCTCATCGTCGAGTTGGCTCCTTTTCTTGGCGTGGAGGAAAGGGATGAGCCTTACGTGGTGACGGGCTTTTTGACGCGCTCCCTGCGCCGATCCCTGCCAAACACCAATCCCAAGGACATCCGCCTCTACGTGATGAACATGGCCGTTGAGACTCCCACGGGAACCGTCAATCCTTGGGGAAACGCCGCTCACGCCGAACCCGGACCGCCGCTGGTGCTCTCCGCGTTGCCAACCGTCTCCCGGTCCAGCCTGCCCATGCTCAGCGAGGCGCACCAAAATCACCCGGCAGTGGTCGCGGCCCCATGGCGCTTGTCCACGCCGGCGCTTCCTCCCCACGGAAAGCGGGCGCTTCAGCTTTTTTTCGATGGGAGCGTGCGCGAGACCCAATAGAACTTGCGTCCGGGAAGTCCTCCCTTTACGTTCCTCGTGCGATGAGCGCACAAAACCCGATCGCCTACGACTCCAAGGTCGAGGGCAACATTATTTTTACGAAAGTTGATGCCGCGATCAATTGGATGCGGAGCAATTCCCTGTGGCCGATGCCGATGGGCCTTGCTTGCTGCGCCATTGAACTGATGGCTGCCAGTTCTTCCCGCTATGACATCTCCCGCTTCGGTGCCGAGGTCATGCGGTTTTCGCCACGTCAAAGCGATGTCATGATCGTGGCCGGCACGGTCACCTACAAGATGGCCCTGGCTGTCAAACGGGTGTGGGATCAGATGCCGGAACCCAAATGGTGCATCGCGATGGGGGCCTGCGCTTCCAGCGGGGGCATGTATCGCAGCTATGCGGTGCTTCAGGGAATTGACCACTTGATTCCCGTGGATGTGTATATTTCCGGCTGTCCGCCCCGGCCCGAGGCGTTGTTGGATGGTCTCATGAAATTGCAACGCAAAATCATGGGTGAACACTCCCTGGAAGATCAAAAGCGGGCCTTGGTGGAGACCCTATGACAAGCGAAGAGGCTGCAAAGTTGGTGGCGGGACGGTTCCCAAATGCGATTTTGGGGAAAACCGACTTTCGCGGGGAAGTGGGATTGACGATCCCCAAAGAATCCCTCCACGCCATCGCCGAGTATAGCAAATCCGAGTTGGGTTTCGACTATCTCCTGGACATTTCCAGCGTGGACCATTTTGGCGACGAGCCACGGTTTGAGGTGGTTTACGAGTTGTGTGTGTTGGATTCGGGAACCCATTTGCGCTTGAAAGCCCGGGTGTCCGAGGATGACCTCGAGATCACCTCCGTCGCCGACCTCTGGCCAACAGCCGATTGGCACGAAAGAGAGGTCTTTGATATGATGGGGATCCGGTTTGCCGGACATCCCGATCTTCGGCGCATTTTGATGTGGGAGGGCTACCCATACCACCCGCTTCGCAAGGATTTTCCGCTGGAAGGAAAACCAAGCGACGTGCCGGAGGTGGCATTCACCGAAGCGGCTCCGCTGGCAGGCGGGCCCTTCGTGACGACCCCCACGGACGGAATCACCCTTGTTCGAGAGCCCCGGGCCCGGAGACCCGGCGATCAGCCCCCTCAGGAACAATTCCTCGCCGAACCTTGATCTCGGAACCCGGAAGCCTTGCGGAACTGATCTCCCGTATTGAACCCTGCTCTCAGATCGCCCTGGACACCGAGGCCGACAGCCTGCACAGCTACTTTGAGAAGCTTTGTTTGATTCAACTCAGCAGCCGCGAAGAACACGTCCTCATCGATCCCCTCGCCCAACTGGACCTACAGCCCCTCTTTGATGCACTGGCAAAAAAGCGCATTGTTTTTCATGGAGCCGATTACGACATGCGCCTGCTCAACCGCACGTTGAATGTGCAGTTCGAGGACATGTTTGACACGATGATCGCCTCGCGTCTCTGCGGTCTGAAAGAACTGGGATTGGCGGCTTTGGTCGAAAAATATTTCCACGTCAAACTCTCCAAGGCCTCGCAGAAAGCGAACTGGGCCCTGCGGCCGCTTTCCGATCAAATGGTCGAGTATGCCATGAATGATACCCGCTACTTGCTGGACCTCGGCGAAATTTTGGATGCCGAACTCCGGCGATTGGGACGGTGGGAATGGTTTGTGCAATCGCGGGATCGGATGATCGCTTCGGCCAGAGAGACGCGGGCACGCGATGAAAACAAGGCATGGAGGATTTCGGGATCCGCGGCTCTCAGCACCCGCGCCCAATCCGTGCTGCGGATTTTGTGGCAATGGAGGGATAGCGAGGCCCAGGCTTGGGATCGCCCGGCCTTTCATGTGTTGGGCAATGAAGACCTCCTCCGCATCTGCGAGAAATGCGTGCAGGGTGAGGCCTTCTCGACCCCCCGCATGAGCAGCCGCCGCCGAAAAAGTTTTGAAGTCGTGCTGGCCCTCGCCCTCCAGATCCCCGAGTCCGAGTGGCCAACGCAGGAAAAAGTGCGAAGGAAACGCCCCTCGCGCGAACAAATGGCGCGATTGGACCACATCCGCGCCGTCCGGGACCGCGCCGCCAAGGAACTCGACCTTGACCCCTCGATTGTGGCCCCCCGCCAAGCGCTCGAAGCCGCCGCCGAGGATCCGAACACGGATGTCCTGATGCCATGGCAACGTCAGCTCCTCCATTTGGCTCCCCGCGAGGAGGCCCGTCCTGTTGCCATCTGATTTTCCATGACGGCGTTCGGCACAGATCTCATCGGGCTGGCCTTGGAGGAAGACATCGGCCCGGGGGATGTGACCACGGAGATTTTTGCAGGAACCCCCTCCATGGCCCGAGCCCGCATTGTGGCAAGGCAGGACTGCGTCTTCTCCGGTGGCGAGGTGGCCCGGGAGGTGTGGAAACGGGTGAGCCCGGCGATTCGGATTCTGAGTGTCCAGCCGGAGGGGACACTTTTGGTATCCGGCGAATCGGCCATGGAGGTGGAGGGGCCGGCGGCAAGCTTGCTTTCGGCGGAGCGCGTGGCCCTGAATTTTCTTCAGCGATTGAGCGGGGTCGCAACCCTGACGCGGCAGTATGTGGAAGCGATCCGCGGGACCCCCGCCAAGATCCTCGACACCCGGAAAACCACGCCGGGCCTGCGTGCACTCGAAAAAGCAGCAGTCCGGGCCGGCGGCGGAACCAATCACCGCATGGGTCTCCACGACATGGTGATGGTCAAAGACAACCACCTTGCTGCCGTTGGCGGGATCCCCGGGTTGCAACCCGCCATTGACGAGGCCAAGCGGCGGGGCCTCCGCGTGGAAATCGAAGTGGACACCATCGTCCAGTTGAACGAGGTGCTCGCATTGCGAGGCGTGGATGTGGTGCTTTTGGATAACATGAGCCCCGACCTGCTGCGTCAGGCCGTTGAACTCCGCAAACCCGGCGTCGCCTTCGAGGCCAGTGGAGGAATCACGCTAGAGAACATCGCCGCCGTGGCGGCCACAGGCGTGGATTTTATTTCTGTCGGTGCTCTCACTCACTCGGCTGTTTGTGTGGACCTGGCGCTCGACTTTGTTCCCTATTCCAGATAAAAAGGAATCCATGAATAACTTGATCGAATTCCCCTCCCAGTCCAAAGGCCAACTCTGGTTTTATATCGGAGGAGTCCTCTCCGTTCTTGTCGGAATTTTTGCCATGGCACGTCCCGGCCTCGCGTCCGTCGCCATCGCCCAAATCATCGGCATCTTTTGCTTGGTGAGCGGCGCGGCCCTTCTCGTCTCCGCGCTCCTTGGTAAATCCAAAAAGCACCGACTCCTTGATTTGTTCTCGGCGGCTTTGCGGGTGGTGGTGGGGTTGTTGCTGATCGTGAAAGTGGTCCAAGGCGTGATGGCTCTCACGTTGGTTCTGGCCGCGATTTTTCTTGCGGAGGGGATCTTCGGGATTCTCCTGGGGATGGGACTCCGGGGGAAAAACTCCGCATGGATTTGGGTTGTGCTGAATGGCGTCGTCGCGCTGGTCTTGGGAGGCCTCCTGCTCGCCAAATTCCCATCGGATGCTGATTGGGCGATTGGTTTGCTCTTTGGGATCAACAGCGTCTTTTTGGGCTTGTCGCTGATTATGTTTGGCGTGGCGATCCCCAAGGCGAAAGAGTCTTAATTCCCTCCCCTACGGGATTTCGGGCAAAGGACAGACCCCTTTGGCTGTTCCGCGAACCCAAGCCTGGCAAGAGGCGGCATCTGTGTAAGATTTATCGTAGTTGATGAGGCCGCCATGCAGGATAGGGGCAAGGTCGTCTCGAC
>JBBECL010000162.1:0-4244 GCA_040881805.1 Terrimicrobiaceae bacterium
CCGCGGAAACCCATCGAACGAACAGCCGTCAAAACCCCAACCGTGCGAATCTTGCTGGTGGCGTGAGGCTCCAGGCACAGCAACGCATCATCGGCATCCATGCCGAATCCATCATCCCTCACAGAAATCAGACGGCTCCCCCCCTTCGCAAACTCGATCACAATCCGCGTCGCCCCCGCATCGAGGCTGTTCTCGGCCAATTCCTTCACGATGCTGGATGGTCGCTCCACCACCTCGCCGGCAGCCACCTGACTGGCCGTCTCGTCACTCAAAATCCGGATTTTTCCCATGCGCGTTTTCTTTTCTCCCATGTCAGGTGACCGGGATCAAGCTCCCGCATCCCGGGTGGGTGCACCAACAGTGGCCTTCTCATTCAGCACATCAAAAAATTTTGCTGAAAAATCTTCTTGCGCTACGGGCTGTGATCCATAAAAGGTTCTCGATATCAGGAGTTTTTTTTCTCCGGTCAACCAAACCCAATTTCATAGCAATGCTTTTTTTAACCTGCCGTAACTGATTCATGCCGCGCATGAGTCATCAATCCTACGTGCATGGGCGCATGAAATTGCCCGCAAGATCTGAACGACCTGGAACGTTTTCCAGCGCCGAACTGAAACCAACCCCGAGGAAGTCCGCTTATTAACATCAAAGATATCCGCGTCAATGAACGCATCCGCGCCAGAGAGGTGCGGGTCATCAATGGCATCACGAACGAACAAATCGGCGTCATTCGCACCGATGATGCCATCAGCCGCGCCAAAGCGCTCGGACTGGATCTCATCGAGGTCGCCCCCCACGCTCAGCCCCCGGTTTGCCGGATTTTGGATTTTGGCAAATTCCGATATGACCTTTCGAAGCAGGAAAAGGACAAAAAAAATACGGCGGGCAAAGTGAAGGAAGTGAAGTTCCGCGTGAACATCAGCGAACACGATTACCTCACGAAGGTCCGTCATGCGGAAGAGTTTCTCGACAAGGGGAACAAGGTCAAAGTCCACCTTCAATTTCGCGGACGCGAGATGGCCCACCAAGAGCTGGGCATGCTTGTTGTCAAACGCGTGCGCGAGGACCTTGCCACGATGGGCCATGTGGACATGGATCCCAAATTGGTGGGGCGCGCCATCGGAATGACGCTTTCACCACTCCCCGCCTCGAAGCGCAAGCGGCGTTTTTCGAAACGCGGCGAGGTCACGCTTCCCCCAGAGAATCACTCCGAGCCCGACTCCGAGGCCCATGATTCCTGAACGGAGGCTGCTGCTTTTCGACATTGACGGAACTCTGATCACCTCCGGAGGAGCCGGAGAGCGGGCGCTTTGTGAGGCCATGTCACACCTCTTCGGTGTGCAAGAGGACTTGAAAGGGATCACCCTGGCCGGGGCGACGGATGCCCTCATCGCCCGCCATCTTCTTGAAAAACACGGGTTGCCAGTCACTCTTGAGAACTCTGCCGCTCTTCTTGATGCCTATCTTCAACAACTTGCGGCCCACCTCCCGAGGCACCGGGGCCGGGTGCTTCCGGGCATGCTTGAACTCCTCACCATATTGCGCGGCCACCCCGGAGTTGTGCTCGCTTTGCTGACCGGAAACCTGATCCGCGGAGCCGAACTGAAACTCACCCACTACGGCGTTTGGGAATTTTTCGAATTTGGAGCTTTCGCCGATGATCACCACGACCGCAACGAGTTGGGACACTTCGCAAAATCCCGGGCCTTGGAAATCCACGGCGTAGATTTTCCGCCAGAGTGCATTACCGTGATTGGGGACACGCCCAAAGACATTGCCTGCGGAAAGGCCATCGGCGCAAAAACGGTGGCCATTGCGACCGGTAATTATTCGGTTGGGGAACTTGGCGCCTTTGACCCGGACCTCGTGTTTGCCGATTTCTCGGACACGCAAGCCGTGCTCTCCGCTCTGCTGAGCTAGACATTGCGTCATGAAATCCGCCATGGCCGTTTCAAGCCTCCCTTTGTTCGAGGCGGCCTCCCGTGGAAAAAAGACCCGCAGCCTCCATTCCGAACTCCGGGGGTTTTCAGAATTCGAGCGCGCCACGACGGCCTCAACCCATGTGCATCATAGCCACAAAGTCCCCGTTTACGAAAACGAATTTTGGACAGCGAAACAACGGGCCGGTCATTCGATTCACGAAATTTCCTACCGCGCCTGCTACAAGCCTCAACTGCCCGCCTTTTTCATCAGCCGCTTCTGTGATCCGGGCGATGTGGTGTACGACCCGTTTATGGGCCGTGGCACGACCCTCATTGAAGCCCAAATTCATGGCTGCCGGGCCTGGGGTGCCGACATCAACCCCCTTTCAAAAGTTTTGGTCCTGCCGCGGCTTTCCCCTCCATCTCTTGCATCCATCAAAGAAAGATTGGATCTGATCGAGCTTCCCGACGTGACCCCCGATGACGAGGACCTCCTTGTTTTTTTTGAAGAAAAAACGCTTCGGGAAATTTGCGGGTGGCAGACGTATTTTGGCCAACGTCATCAGCAAAAATCCTTTGATGTGCTGGATGGCTGGATCCAGATGGTGGCGTGTAACCGCCTCACCGGCCACTCGAATGGCTTTTTCTCCGTTTACACCCTGCCGCCCAACCAAGCGACGTCGGTGATTGCCCAACGCAAAATCAATACCAAACGAAACCAAGTCCCCGAATACCGGAATACGAAGGCCCTCATTTGGAAAAAAAGCCGTCAACTTCTGAAAGATCCCCTCCCCGCAGGCTTTTCCCGCAATGACGCCACCGTGCTTTGCGGTTCCGCAGACCACTCCCCCGGTCTGCCTGACAAATCGGTCAAACTCATTGTCACGTCCCCGCCCTTTGTGGATACGGTCGATTACCTTGGCGACAATTGGATGCGGATGTGGTTCACAGGGTTGGAACTCAAAAAAGATTCGCTCTGGCAACTGCGCTCCGTCAAAGACTGGACCGCTCGAATGACGGACACCTTCACCGAGTTCCACCGGGTCCTGCGAACGGATGGGTTGATCGCCTTTGAAGTGGGCGAGGTCCGGGGTGGCGTGTTGCTGCTCGAACATGCTGTCATCGAAGCTGCCACTGCCACCGGCCTGGTCCCGGAATGTGTGATGATCAACTCCCAAGTCTTTACCAAAACCGCCAACTGCTGGGGCGTGGACAACAACAAAAAGGGCACAAACAGCAACCGCATCGTTGTCCTGCGGAAAGATGGCGATGCTCCCCGGCGCACGCATCCAAACAAAATCCCATCATGCCTGATCCCCACGAAGTCCTGATCTCCACGCGGAACGCCCACAAAACCGGAGAGGTTCGCAGAATCCTGGGTGATCCATTCCGGGTCCTGGATCTTTCGTCGGCACCGGACGTTGCGGATGTGGAAGAGACCGGCACGACCTTCGAAGAAAATGCGACCCTCAAGTCGGTGGCAGCCTCCCTTGTCGTGGAGGGATGGGTCATTGCCGATGATTCCGGCCTCGAAGTGGATGCGCTCAACGGGGGCCCCGGTGTTTATTCCGCAAGATATGCCGGGCCCTCGGCCTCGGATGACGAAAACAATGCCCTCCTTCTCGAAAATTTGGAGGGGGTGCGGGGCAAGAACCGCTCCGCGCGTTTTCGATGTGTGATTGTGCTTACCCGGGCCGGTCGAAAGTTGGCCGCCTTTGAAGGAACCGTGGAGGGAATCATTGCCAATGCCCCCACCGGGACCGGGGGATTTGGATACGATCCGCTTTTTATCCCGGATGGCCACTGTTCCACATTTGCCAAGCTCCCTGCCGAAGTAAAAAACCAGATCAGCCATCGCGCCAAAGCTTTGGAAAAATTGAAGGCGTGGCGGGGATGGTTCTGAGGGCCGCGATCCGGCGTGGCGCGATAGCGCCGGTGGATCGGGCACTCCGCTGCACGATGCCTTCCGGTTGCGGCGAAGCCGCGTCAATTTGCCCCATCCTGAATCCCGCAAAGTTTTCTCCCATCCGGCTTGGAGATCGCGATCCCCCTCGGAGATCGGTCTTTTTTTCCTCAGCGGAGTCTTTTGATTGCGCGGTCCACCAAAACAAGGTTAGTCTGTCCAGCTCGTTTGATCAATGGATGGGTGGCAGAGTGGTCGAATGCGCACGCCTGGAAAGTGTGTGAGGCTTAACCGTCTCCGAGGGTTCGAATCCCTCCCCATCCGATCTTCTGCTCCGGTAGAACCTCGAACGCCCTTTGGCAATTTCTCAATAAACAAAAGTCTCCCGGGGAGCCTCGGCAGGCACAACCGCGTCGGCC
>JBBECL010000163.1:0-4232 GCA_040881805.1 Terrimicrobiaceae bacterium
CGGTTTGTCCCGGTGCCCGCCCCCAATGACAGAAACCACACAATTTTCCCAGTGCGTTTCCAAAAATGAGGTGTTCAGCACAAGAGGCAACACAATCCCATAAATGCCGTGCTGGAGCATATACTTCGAGGTTTTGCGAACTTCCTCCTCGGGGGTGTGACCATCGTTCCCGGGGATATCCAGTTGTTCCAGCCGGTATCCCAAGGACTCGCAACGCTCGCGGGCCCCCTCCATGTAACCGCGCAACCAGGGAAACTCTGTCCAACACTGCGCGTTGGGGTAGTCATTGATCCATCCCAACGTGGCCTGCATCCGATGGGGACGGCTTGCACGGGCTTGGGACTGAAACATCGAGACCAGGGGATTCGGGCGGTAACCCATCTCCCTCGCAATTTTCTGAATTTTGTCGCGGGTTTCAGGGGGGATGGTGGGATGGTTGCGCAACGAACGCGAGACGGTGGCCTTATGCACACCTGCGGCCTTGGCAATGCTTTCCAGGGAGACTCTTTGTACTTTCACGGTATTAAGCGCAACAATACAACTCGTTGCGCAACATGCAAGGCCTTCCTGCGCCTTCCATTCCACGAAAATCGAAAAAGATGGTAGGGACTTCGTCGGCTCATGCCGATTTGTCATCCCACAAGCCTCGCGAATAAGGATCGCCGAGGCACCCGTGTTCCTACCAAATGCGTCGTAAACCGTATTTTTCGAAAACCGGATCCCGGCTGATCACCCGCAAATTCCGCCGCATCGCCTGCACGACCATCACACGGTCGAAGGGATCGCCATGATGATGCGGCAAATCACAAACCCCGGTCGCATCGTCGATCTCCACTGGCAGGATTTGAAATCCGTTGTCTTCGATCAGGCGCGGCAAATCGTTCCTCAGGTCGTAGGGCAACTTCAGTTTCCCCAGCGCAACTTTGATTCCCGCCTCCCAAATGCTGGCCACGCTGATGAAGCAGGATTCCCGAGCCTCGATCAACTCGGCTGCTTGTGTGCTCAATTGAGGACTGTCCTCGAAAAATGCAATCCACCCATTGGTGTCGATGAGATAACTCACATGTATTCCTTAAAGCATTCGAGAGGCTCGTCGAAGTCGGGCGCCATATAAAAGCCCGGCCCTTTCGCACAACCTCGCTTCGGTTGTTTTGTGGCTGCCGGAGCCTGTAACTCCGCTGCTGGTTTGCCATGACGCGTGATAACCACTCGCTTGCCCTCCTCCACGGCATCCAACAATTTGGAAAGGTGGGTCTTGGCCTCAAACGCTCCGACGATAATCGTTTCCATCATATAAAACTAGTTTAACTGGTTGATGCTGTCAAGTGGTAGCCGACTGTTGAAAATCACGAATCCGATCGCCGGTGGGGTTTGGCGTGATGGTGAGCGTGCCATTGCGTCCGATGCTGATCAGATTCGGGAACTAGGGGGGCATGCGACGAGCCGAAGGCTGGTTATTACGAACCCGGTGAATGGCACGCGATCAACCTCCTTGAGGAAATCGACCAACCCGGTGAGTGGGCCGTGGATTTTTCCACCAACACGCTCTTCCTCTGGCCGCGGGACGCCAACTCGGAAATCATCATCACACAAACCGAGGGGCCGCTGATCGATGTGCGTGATGCCTCCGACCTGTCTTTTGAAGGCCTTGTGCTGGAGCACTCGCTCGGAGACGGAATCGTCATGGAAAATGTGACCCGCTGCCGGGTGGCCGGCTGCACGATCCGTGATCTGGCCGGACGCGGTGTGGTGATCCATGGCGTGAAGTCCGGGGTGCAGAGTTGCGATATCTACAACATTGGCAAAGGCGCGGTGACCATCAGCGGAGGCGATCGCAAGACACTCACAAAATCCGAAAACTATGTTCTTAACAATCACCTCCATCATTACGGCGTGCTGAAAAGCCAGTATTCTGCCGGCGTACACGTCGGAGCCACGGACAACCCCGTGGGTCCAAACGCCGTGCGGGATGCGGTCGGAATCCGGGTCGCCAACAATGCCATTCACCACGCCCCTCGGGACGCCGTGCTCTACTCGGGCAATGACAATGTCTATGAGCTCAACGAAATTTACTACTGCGGCTATGACACCGCCGACGTGGGCGCGTTTTATTCCTGGCTGGATTGGACAATGCGCGGAAATATCATCCGTCATAATTTCATGCATGAAACCGTCGGGGGCGTGAATCCCGATGATGGAGCTTCCGGCAACCTCGTTTATGGCAACATCTTTGCCGGCTCACGAACCGGCGTCTGGATCGCCTCCGGGCCGGACAATATCATTCGTCATAATGTTTTCATCAAAGACGAGGGATCGGTTTTTGGCATGGATGACCGCGGAACGAGCCGCGGATATGCGACCAATCCCCGCCTCCTGAACCGCCTGCAAGAGATCAATCCCACCGAGGATCCCTGGAAATCTGCCCATCCGGAAGTTGCCAACATGCTCGACAACCGCCCCGATCTCCCATGGCGCACCCAGTTTGTCGGCAATCTCAGTATTTCCAAAAACCCCAAACCCTCGGAGCTCAAAATGAAAGCGGAGTTGAAGACCAATCCCGAAATCCTCACAGAAAAAGAGAATGTCACGATCGCCGAAGACCCTGGAATCCTCGCAGCCGCCCACGCGCGTCAGCCCGCCGGACCGGAATCCGAAGTCCTCCGGCAGATCCCCGGATTCGAACCCATCCCCTTCGAAAAAATCGGCCTACAAATCGACAACTTCCGCCCCCGCCTCCCGACTGACGAAGAAGCCTCCCGCCGGCCACAAGACAGTCCTTTTCCCAAAGAAAAAGACCTCAATTTCGGGACCTGACAGATTCGCGGGGCGGAAGCAGTGCCAATCCGCGCATGGTGGCATCGGTGACCGAGCGATAGGTCCAGTCGCCTTTCCAATCACGGTGCAAAATTTTATCAAGGCGGTCGGATCCTCCCGAGACCATCACTTCGCGGAGGATGGGGGTTCCAGTGGCCATCAGGATTGGCAGGCGTTCCGCGCTGGCCTGAACGAGACCTTCGATGATGGCTGCGAGCAGATTTTCCCGTTTGGTGGCCAGGGTGATGCCCGTGAAGGCGCCGCTGCGTTGTTCGAGGTTCGTCCGCTCACCGGCCATGTAGGGAGCAAAGGTGACACCTCCCGCTGCGGACGCTCCGATCCGGCTCAGGCGATGAACTTCGCGGCGGAAATCCTCGATGGGCATCTCTTGAAAAAATTGGTCACGGGCCCAATAAATCGATGACGCGGCTGCCGCGAGGGTGCTGACTTGCAACCAGAGGCCGTTGACACCAAGAGCCCGCGTGAGCAGGCGCTCATCGGGTTTCGGCCGGTCTGTGCACATCGCGAGCACATCGGTGGAGCCGCACACATTGAACAGACGTCCCGGCACCGCGCCGGCGCGCAACATCCCCGCGCTGCCATCCATCAAGCCGGTCATCACCGGGGTGCCCGCCCGCAATCCCAAAAGCCGCGCGGCTCCCGGAGTGAGGTATCCAACCACTTCGTCCGCCTCACGGATTTCCGGAAGTTGATCCGGACGCACGCCGTGGGCCTCGCACAATTCCGGGCTCCACCCCCCGAGTTTCATGGTTTCGTAAAGCCCGGTGAAGGAGGCATTGGAAGGATCCATCACGCGGGCCCCGGTCCATTGCTGATGCAGAAACGTGTTGAGATGACCGAAGAGGGCCGCTTTCGCAAGGCGGGAGGGTTCATGACGGCGATACCATGCGAGGCTGGTCGAACTGATGCCGCCCGGGAAGGGGCGGTTGCCCGTGATGCGCAGGTGGCGGGCT
The DNA here is from genome assembly GCA_040881805.1 of Terrimicrobiaceae bacterium. Taxonomy (GTDB): domain Bacteria; phylum Verrucomicrobiota; class Verrucomicrobiia; order Chthoniobacterales; family Terrimicrobiaceae; genus JAJTZA01. Next base: position 3,789 of record JBBECL010000163.1, read on the forward strand.
TTCCCCACCTTTGCCTCGATTTCCCTCGCTTCCGTCAGGCTCCGGCGGTCCTGATGAGTGATCATCGGGGTCAGGGGGCGTCCTTTGGCATCCATGGCCAACCAGGCAGGAGCCATGACAGCAAACTGAAGGGCGTCCACGCCGGACGTGCCGACATTCAATTTCTTCACCGCGTCGACAGCTGCCGACAAAAGATCTTCGGCGCGGACCTCCACGGCAGCACCCTTGCATTGTGTGGGATAAAAGACACGAGGTGCTTCACGCACAACCTTTTTGCCCTCAAGGAGCCCTGCAATAATCGAAGAAGAACCGAAATCCAGTGCCAAAAGTTTAGCCATCCCCCAAGCTTGTGGATTCCATCAACTTTTGGCAAGTCCCCACGATGACCCTGTGGGGAACGGAACAAAAGTGGAATTTTTGTTGGAACAAAAGTGGACTGGTAAA
>JBBECL010000164.1:0-4199 GCA_040881805.1 Terrimicrobiaceae bacterium
GTGACGTTTGGGTTTACCGGATCCCCTGGAAATCTGAGGACTCCGCCCACAGGACTTCTCTTTCAACCCGCAGGCTCCGGCGGGATTGTTCCCACACCGACCCCTGTGCCGACACCAACGCCCGTGCCAACGCCGGCACCAACCCCCACGCCTGTGCCGACTCCAAACCCGGGCAGTGCGGTCTTCAATTATGGGGAAGCACTTCAAAAATCGCTGTTTTTTTATGACTGTCAGCGCTCCGGCCGCCTTCCGGTGAACAATCGTGTCGCTTGGCGCCGGGACTCCGCGCTGCAAGATGGGCAGGATGTGGGGGTTGATCTGACCGGGGGGTATTATGACGCAGGGGACCATGTCAAATTTGGGTTGCCGATGACGGGCTCCCTGACGCTTCTTGCCTGGGGCGGTTTGGAATACGCCAGCGCCTACCAATCCTCCGGTCAGATGAGTGCGTTGAAATCTGCGGTGCGTTGGGGAACCGATTGGATCATCAAAGCCAATCCCACGGACAATGTTCTGTATGGTCAGGTCGGGCGAGGGGACTTGGATCATTCCTACTGGGGGCCGCCCGAGACAATGACCATGCAGCGTCCGGCCTTCAAACTTGATCCCAGCAAACCCGGCACCGAGGTGGCTGGGGAAGCTGCGGCGGCCATGGCGGCGGCTTCTCTACTCTTCCGGGCCGAGGATCCCGCTTATGCTGCCAAGTTGTTGCTCCACGCGCGCAGCCTCTTTGTTTTTGCGGACCAGCACCGGGGGACGTATGTGAATTCCATCCCGGATGCGCGGAACTATTACAATTCCTACTCTGGATATTATGACGAGTTGGTCTGGGCTGCGGCCTGGCTCTATCGTGCCACCGGCGAGAACCATTTCCTCATCAAAGCCGAGGCGCTCTACAACCAGCACTTTGCGGGGGCCAGTCAGCGCTGGACGCATTCGTGGGATGGCAAAATCAATGGGGCGGCGGTGTTGTTGGCCCAACTCACAGGAAAGGACATCTACAAAACAGCGACTCGCAACTGGCTGGACTTTTGGACCGTGGGGATCAATGGACGGAAAGTCGCCTACACCCCCGGCGGGCTGGCCTGGTTGGATCGCTGGGGATCGCTGCGCTACGCGGCAAACACGGCGTTCCTGGCCTTTGTCTATGCGGACAAAGTGGGCGATGTCGGCACGCGTTATCGGGATTTTGGAAAATCCCAGATCAATTACATGCTCGGAAATAATCCCGCGCAACGCAGTTACGTGGTTGGTTTCGGCAACAATCCGCCCCGCAACCCCCACCACCGCGCCGCCCATGGCTCAACCACAAATAATATCAACAGCCCGGCGGTGAACCGTCATATCCTCTACGGAGCCTTGGTTGGCGGGCCTTCGGACCCCAATGACTCGGCCTACACCGATGACCGCACCAACTATGTGACCAACGAAGTTGCCATGGATTACAATGCGGCCTTCACCGGAGCCCTGGCACGGATGTTCTCGGAGTTTGGCGGCCAGCCACTCCCGAGTCTTCCATAAACAATTGCGTTGGTTGGGAATTTTTGTCAGGCACGCCTTCAATCCGCTTGTGCGCGGGAAGGCCAGCCTTTACAAAAGTTCCATGGTGCCGCGATTGGGAACCTTATGTCCAGAGGTGGAGGGGGCTGAATATGGCGATTGAACTCCTGCGGGTCTTGAACGCCAGTTGGCAGGTCACCGCAAAAACCTTCCGCATTTACGGGGAGATTGATGGCGAACAGCGCGCCGCGTCTTTCGCCTATTACGTTCTCTTTTCGTTGTTCCCGATGCTGACGCTGATTCTGACCGTGGGGTCTCTGTTTTTTGATGGCAGCGAAATTGTGAGGGCCGTCGATGGGGTGATTCCTCTGGAGTCAAGTCAGCGAAACGCCTTGTGGGAGATGGTGATGGCGCTGGAAGCGTCGCGAGGAGGGGTCGGGCTGGCCTCGGCGGCGATCTTGTTGTGGTGTTCTTTGCGATTTTTTCAGGCCCTGGTCCGCGGGGTGAACCGGGCATGGCACACGGTGGAAATCCCTTGGTGGCAGATGCCAATCAAGAACCTTGCGATGCTGGGGATTATCTCCAGTGCCCTGTTTGCAGGTATTCTGATCCCGGCAATTTTGCAGGGAGTCGGTCAAGTTTTGAGGTATGCCGGGGAATTTCTGAAATGGCATTTCCCGTTGGCGGATTTTCACCTGGCCGCTCTGATTCTTGACGCAAGTCGCTACATCTTGGGAGGAGCCGTGTTGTTTTATTCTTTCACCTTGCTCTATAAGTTGGCCCCCCGTCGCAAGGTCTATTTCCGTCAGGTCTGGTTGGCGGCCGTGCTTGTCACCGTGGCCCTGCAAGCCTGCCAGATTGTGTTTGTAAATATTTTCCCCAAATTTGTGAACTACGGCCTCTACGGGGCCGTGGGCGGAATGATGCTGGTTCTGATGTGGGTTTATTTCTCCGGCATCATCATCATGCTCGGGGGGTGCCTCTGCGCCGCTCTCGACGAAGTGTCAGGCCCCCGGGCGGTTATTCCATCCACTCCAGGATGTTAAAATTGAAGGAGACCATCACCGCCACAATCGTGGCAAAGGCCAAAGCGCCGGCCACTGCCAGCGAAGCACCCCCGATAAGCAACGCGCGAATCAACCGATCTTCTTTGTCATTCTCATCCATGCCCATTGGAAATACGCCGGGGCCTGCCAGTCGTCAAACGGGAAAACGGGATTTTGAGAATGACCTTGCCGGAGTTTTCCTTGGGCGGCTAGGTTGATCGGAATGAAAATTCTTGTGACCGGGGGTGCCGGCTTTATTGGGTCTCACGTGATCCGCCGTTGTTTGAAGGACGGCCACACTGTCTGTGCCCTGGACAATTTTAATGACTACTACGCCCGGGCGATCAAGGAGGCCAACATTGCCGACATCTCGGACAAAGCCCGGGTGATCGAGGGCGATATCTGCGATGTGGAGACCGTCAATAACATCCTGGTGGGGGGGCAATTCGATGCGGTGGTCCATATTGCCGCCAGAGCCGGCGTGCGACCTTCCCTCGAAAATCCGGCCGCCTACATCGAAACGAACATTGTCGGAACAAACAACTTGCTGGAGGCCTCCCGCCGGGGCGGTGTGAGCCGTTTTCTTTTTGCCTCCAGTTCCTCGGTTTATGGGTTGGCCCGAAAGGTTCCGTTTTCCGAGGACCTTGCCCTCCCCCAAACCCTCAGCCCCTATGCGGCCACCAAGCTCGCGGGAGAACACCTCTGCGGAAATTATTCCCATCTTTACGGGCTCGGGGTGGTGTGTTTGAGATTTTTCACGGTTTATGGTCCGGGTCAGCGACCGGATCTCGCCATTCATAAGTTCACAGACTCGATCCACCATGGCCGCCCGATCCAGCAATACGGAGACGGAACCACGCGGCGTGACTACACCTATGTGGATGACATCGTCCAAGGCGTGATGGGTGCCCTGTCCTATCGGCGATCCCCCTTCGAGATCTTCAATCTGGGGGAAAGCATGACCACCACCCTCTCGGAGCTCATCTCCGCCATTGAATTGGCCCTTGGCAAGAAGGCTGTGATTGAGCGTTTGCCCGAGCAGCAGGGCGACATGCCTCTCACCTGCGCGGATATCAGCAAGGCCCGGGCCTTGTTGGGCTACAACCCCATGGTTCCCATCTCGATCGGGATTCCCCGTTTTGTGGAGTGGTATCTTTCAACTCAAAAATGAAAATGCCGGCCCTCCAGTTGCTGCAAGAACTCCTTCGGATTCCCAGCGTGAATCCCGATGGCGATCCGGGTATTGAAAACGCGGGGGAGGGGGCCATTGCGGACTATTTGAAAATCCACCTCGAAGGTCTGGGTGCCGACGTCGAGTTGCGCGAGGTGCTCCCCGGTCGCCCGAATGTGGTGGCCAAATTTCCTTGCAACCGGCCCGGCAAGCCACGGTTGCTGCTGGCTCCGCACACCGACACCGTGAGTGTGCTGGGAATGACGATTGACCCCTTCCTTGCCGCGGTCCGCGATGGGAAGGTGTGGGGCCGCGGAGCCTCGGACACCAAGGGTCCCATGACGGCCATGTTGGTGTCCTTGCAGGAAATGGGGGGGCAGTTGGCCGACTTGAGTCATGAAATCTGGTTCGCGGGGTTGATGGGCGATGAGGCCGCGTTGTTGGGATCCCGGGCTTTGGCGGAGCAGGAGACCTTTGATTTT
>JBBECL010000165.1:0-4198 GCA_040881805.1 Terrimicrobiaceae bacterium
ACGGACCCCACATTGACGAGGACCTTTCCCTTGGAGGGGAGAGTGATCACGCCAACCCCCGCCAATTGAAGACTTGGACTCTTGGAGGATTCCTGCCACCAGACCATGGGGTCGTGGGTGTGACCACAAAAGGCCAGGGGCGTGGTTTGTTTTTCGAAATGATAGTGGGCATCCTCGGAAAACAAAACGTAGGGCCAATCGTTTTCATCCTCCAGGGACGCGTGGGTGAACGTTATGTCATCGATCTTCAGGGTTCGCGGAAGGCTTTTCAGCCAGGAATGGTCGGACTTGGAAAGCCGGGAGGATGAAAAGAGAATACCGGCTGTGGCGGTTTCGTTGAGATCCTCAGGGGGGGAGGGCAGGCACGCGGCCTCGTCGTGATTTCCCTGAAGCACGGGACAACCCAGTCCGCGAACGGTCCGCAGGCATGACCTCACACCAGACGCGTATCCGACGGTATCACCAAGGCACACGATCCCGGAAATCCCAAGGAATTTGATATCCTCCAAAACAGATGTCAGTGCCTCAAAATTTGAGTGGATATCACTTATGACGGCCAAGGCATGCAACATAAAAAAGCCTACAAAAGTGAGAGAGCAGCGTCAATGGTTGGGACGTCGTAATGCACAGGCTCCCATCAGGCGCGTTGAATCGCCCGTCTGCATGATCCACCTGGATCATTCAGACGGGTAATTTGGCGGCAGGGCCGCATCAGTTTTGCTGTCGCTCCCGGAGGTCGCGATCCAGCAGCTTCGCTCATTGATGCGCGTTTATGCGTTACAGCCTTACTGCATAAGCGGGAAGGGTTCCGAGGAGCGCTTTGGACGGTGCCCTCTGGGGAGTGGATTTGGATTCTCCTTTGGTGAGAGAAGGCGTAGAGTGAAATCATGAAAATCCTGATTGTCGGTGCCGGGATCGGCGGGATGGCGTTGGCGGCGTTGCTGCGTCAGCGCGGAATTTCGGTGTCTTTGATTGAGAGGAAGAAGAGTCTCGCGGAGGCGGGGTATATGCTCACCTTGTATCCGATGGGGAGCCGGGTGCTTCACGGGTTGGGGACTTTCGAGGACTTCGTGCATCGGAGTTCGGAGTTTCGGTATTACGAGGTGAGCAATGGCCATGGGGAATTGCTGCACCGTTTTGATCTCACGTCGGTGGGTGAGTCGGTCGGATACACGGGTCAAATTCTCCGCCGGGATCTTTTGGAAATCCTCCAATCTTCGGCCCCGAATGTGCCTGTGTTTTTGGACACGGGCCTCGCCTCGATCACTGAAAACGATGACAAGGTGGTGGTGACGGATACGAATGGAGACAGTCAGGAATATGATGGTGTGATCGGGGCGGACGGCATTCATTCGGCCACCAGGCGCTTGGTTTTTGGGGCCAATCCCGACACGGAGACGGGCTGGGGGCTGTGGCTCTGGTGGGGGCATTTTGATGATCAGCCAAGGAACACAGTCAGCGAATTTTGGGGGCGAGGCCATTTTTTGGGTGTTTACCCGATTCCTCACCGCACGGGCTGTCTTTTGGCGGCACCCAAGACGTTGATCGGACGGGATGTGGTGGGGAATGATGGGGTGGGGATTCGTCGTTTGTTTTTTGAGCTTGGTGGTCGGGCGGCCGAGGTGCTCGCGTCCTTTCCGGATGAAACCAAAGGCCTTTATTATTGGAACCTCGAGGATCAGCGGGCCGAGCGATGGACGAAAGGGCGGGTTGCTTTGTTGGGAGATGCCGCGTGTTCCTTTCTGCCGGCGGCGGGTGTGGGGGCCTCGATGGCCTTGGAGTCTGCGGCAGTGCTGGCAGACGAATTGTCACGCACGGGTGCAAAGTTTCTGCCAAGTGCTCTGGCACTTTACGAAAAACGCCGGAAGCCACGGGCCGAGGCGGCCCAGAAGGAAGCTCGGAAGTTGGCGGCCTGGCTCACCACGGACTCCACAGCGATAGCTTGGACGCGGGATCAGTTTATGAAAGCGGCCAGCATTGACTCCCTGGTTGGCAGCATCCAAAAGAGCCTTTCCGAGCCGTTGTGAGGATGTTTATCGGTCCGGGAAGAACTGCGGAGCGGGGCTGGCTTCCGGCGTGGGCTCCGGTGCCGGGGTTTCCTTGGCTGACTCTTTGGGTTTGACTTGGTCCTTGGCCTGCGGAAGAGGGTGCTGTTCGCAACCCACGCCAAGGACGAGGCTGGTGGCGATGGAAAGCAGGCAGAGGCGGCGTTTCATTCGATGATTTCGAGGGTGGCGGTTCCGCCATGTTTTTTGGCCGAGGCGGAGAGAAGAGTTCGGATCGCTTGGATCGTGTGTCCGCCCTTGCCGATAATTTTGGGAAGATCCGATTTGCGGGCAGCCACAAAGAACGCGGACTTGTTGTCCAATTCGGTGCGGGTGATCACCAAGTCCTCGGGGAATTCCACGAGCTCCCCCAGCACAAATCTGAGAAACTCCTCCATGGCCGATGATGGGCTCAGGCGGCAGCCGGAGCAGCTTGTTTGCGAGCTTTGTTGATAATGCTGCCCACGGTTTGCGAGGGACGGGCGCCCACACCCACCCAGTAGTCGGCACGATCGAGTTTGATCGTATAGTTTTCGCCTTTTTTCTTGGGATCGTAGTTGCCGATGATTTCAATGAAACGCCCGTCGCGGGGCTTCCTTTGGTCGGCGACCACAATTTGATAATGGGGGTGATTTCTTGCCCCTTCGCGTTTGAGTCGGATTGCTACAGCCATGTTGAGAATTGAGTTTAGGTGGTGGGTTCAGGAATTGCAACTCAGCGCATTCGGGGAATTTTCATTCCCGGCATGCCGCCTTTGCCTCCCTGAGACATCAGCTTTTTCAAGTTGCCCATTTTTTTCATCATTTTCCGCATTTGGTTGAAACGCAGAAGCAGATCATTCACCTCGGTGACGGTGGTGCCACTGCCGCGGGCCACACGCTGCCGGCGGCGCGCGTTGAGTGAGTCCGGTCGCGCCCGCTCCGACTTTGTCATGGAGAGGATAATTGCTTCCACCCGCTTGAGTTGCTTCTCGTCGATCGAGGAATTGGGGAGTTTATCCATTCCGGGGATCATGCCAAGCAGATTTTCAAGGGGTCCCATGCGGCGGATCATTTTGAACTGCTCCAAAAAATCCTCGAGGTCGAAGGACGCATTGCGCATTTTGGCCTCCAAGCGCTTGGCGTCTTCCTCGGTGATGGCTTCGGCGGCCTTTTCCACCAAGCCCACCACATCGCCCATGCCCAAAATCCGGCCCGCCAAACGATCCGGGTAAAACGGCTCAAATTGGTCCAGTTTTTCACCGACGCCCGCGAATTTGATGGGTTGTTTGGTGACTTCTCGCAGGGAAAGGGCGGCCCCGCCCCGGGCGTCCCCATCCAATTTGGTGAGAATGATGCCGGTAAGACCCAGGGCGGAGTGAAAATGTTCCGCCACGCTGACCGCTTGCTGGCCGGTGGCAGCGTCACACACAAGAAGGACCTCTTGGGGAGAAAGAAAATTACGAACCTTTGCCAATTCCGCGACGAGCGGCTCATCGATTTCCTGGCGGCCGGCGGTGTCAAAAATGTGGATATCACCCCCTCCCTCGGCAGCCCATTGCCCCCCTTCTTTGACAACCTTGAGGACATCGGTTTCCCCGGGTTGGGGACAAAAAACGGGCACGCCGGCTTGCTCGCCGAGTTGGGCCAACTGGGCTATGGCGGCGGGACGGTGCAAATCGCAGGCGATCAGGCGGGGTTGCCGGCCTTGAGACTTTAACAATCGAGCCAATTTGGCGGAGGAAGTTGTTTTCCCGGCCCCGTTCAAGCCGACGATCAGAATTTTGAGGGGCCGGGCTGACGCCAGGGGTGCCGCGTCACCCCCAAGAAGCGTGCACAATTCATCATGAAAAATTTTGACGATTTGTTGGCCCGGGGTGACCGAAAGCAGAACTTCTTCCCCCAGCGACTTTTCGCGGACTCTCGCGATAAATGCCTTCGCGACATCAAAGTGCACATCCGCTTCGAGCAGGGCCATCCGGATTTCGCGCATGGCATCCGAAACGTTTTGCTCGCTGATCTTGCCATGACCCCGAAGGTCCTTGAGAACCCCCTGCAACTTGTCCGATAGCCTGGAAAACATGAGGGGCAGAGCGTATGTCAGGTTTGCCTGTTGGGCAAGAACCTTGACCGTTCACGCAGATTTCAGGGCCCCGGCTTCCCCACGTCGCTGTA
>JBBECL010000166.1:0-26672 GCA_040881805.1 Terrimicrobiaceae bacterium
CCCCCTCGGCAAATCGGCCACCACAAGGGTCTGTTTTGCCCCGGACGTCACCGCGCGGACATGATGTTCCATCTGCGGGAGTGTGACCATCGTGGTGTCTGGGTGACCAAGTTGCACCATCCCGAGCGAATCCCCCACCAACAAAAAATCCAACCCCAGATCATCCAGCAGGCGACCAAAAACATAATCGTAAGCGGTCAGGGTCGAAAAGCGTCCACCCGCAGCCTTTTTGTCGAGAAAGCGTTGTTGCAAGGGCGTCATGGGCAAAGAATGACTTGAAGGTCTTCGGACTTCAAGCGGGAGGACAGGGTTTGAACAGTTTCCGCTTGTCCGGGAAGTGTCAGGGTTGGGCGGATTTCCGCAAGGGGAACCATCACAAAGGCCCGTTCGGCCGCGCGCGGATGCGGGAGAATGAGATCCGGGTCGGAAGACGTCCTTGTTCCCACATACAGAATGTCCAGGTCCATGGTTCGCGGGGTGTTTTTTCCGTGGTCTTCCGGGCGACCTTGAAGAATCTCAAACGTTTGCAAGCGGTGCAAAAGCTCGCGGGGACCAAGTGAGGTGGAGATTTCTGCGACCGCATTCAGGAAGGGAGGTGTTCCCGGCTCACAATCGACGGGCTCGGTTTTGTAAATGGAGGACAGGAGAAACGGTGCCTCTTCGTTGAGGCCACGCAGAAATTCGATGGCCTCCTGCAAGCGCTCCAAACAGGGCTCGATGTTGCTACCCATGGCAATGCCAGCCCGCAGGAGGGGGAGACTCATTCCAAAGCCCGGAAACCCAGAACGTCTTCCATGTCATACAGCCCCGGCGCTTGATCCCTTGCCCACAGGGCCGCCCGAAGCGCCCCTTTCGCAAACGTGTCGCGGCTGGAAGCTTTGTGCGTGAGTTCCAAACGTTCGCCTTCATTGGCGTAAATAACGGTGTGATCACCAACCACATCCCCACCCCGGATGGCGTGCATGCCAATTTCCGTGCGCGTCCGCTCCCCCACCATGCCCTCCCGACCATGACGAATATCTCTCTCATAGGACAGCTCTCGCACTTCCGCCAGAATTTCCGCCAAACGCCGGGCCGTTCCACTGGGAGCATCTTTTTTCAGGCGGTGGTGCATCTCAACCACCTCCAAATCAAAGTCCGGCCCAAGGATTTCCGCAGCCTTCCGGGTCAGCCAAAAGAGCGTGTTCACGCCGATGCTGAAATTGGGGGCAAAAACGATGGGCGTGCGTTGGGATTGGCTGGAGATCGTGGAACGGGTCTCCGCATCATGGCCGGTGGTGCCGATCACCAGGATTTTTTGGGCCTCTCCGCACAAACAGGCAATCCCTGCGGTGGCGTCCGCATGGGTAAAATCAATCACCGCATCGGCGGCAGGCAAGGCGGAAACCAGATCATCCCCCACATCCAACGCGGCAACCACGCCCAAATCCGGGTTTTTTTCCGCATTGGAAATCAGGGCCTGCCCCATCCGCCCGCGGGCTCCGTTGATGATCAATCGTAAGGGCTTCATAAAATTCCAACTCGCGAAATCGTATCATGCACCCGCTCTTTGCTGGCCTCCTCCATTTCGCAAAGCGGCAGACGAACTTCCGGGGTCATTTGCCCGAGCAGGGACAACACATATTTGGTGGGGGCGGGATTGGGCTCAAGGAAAAGATCTTTAAAAAGTTGGTAATATTTTCGGTGGATCGACGCCGCTTCGTCCACTCGCCCCGCAAGCCAGCTGCGAACCAGATGACCCACCTCTGCGGGAATCACATTCGAGGCCACACTGATGACACCCACCGCGCCGACGGAAAGGAATGGCAACGTGAGCGAATCGTCCCCTGACAAAATTTCGAAAGCCTCGGGAAGGGCGGTCCTCAGTTGACTCACACGCTCGACACTTCCGCCGGCTTCTTTGATGGCCACAATGTTCGGGCAATCCGAGGCCAGGCGGGTGACGGTTTTCACATCGATCTCCACGCCGCAGCGCCCGGGGATGCTGTAAAGGACAATAGGAATATCGACCGCTTCGGAGATGGCGCGAAAATGACGGTAAAGGCCTTCCGGCGAGGGCTTGTTGTAATAAGGCGCCACCAACAGAGCCGCATCCGCTCCCAAAGTCTTCGCCTCTGCTGTGAGCGAAATGGCCTCGGAGGTGCTGTTGGAGCCTGTGCCTGCGATGACCTTGCAGCGCCCTGCCGCAGCGTCAACGGCAATACGAATCACGGCAATGTGCTCTTCATGAGTGAGGGTTGGCGATTCTCCAGTCGTCCCCACGGGCACGATCCCTTCAATCCCCGCGCCGACCTGCCCCTCGATCAACAAACGAAATGCGGTCTCATCAAGTTCCCCCCCACGAAACGGGGTCACCAATGCTGTGTGACTTCCACGAAATGACATATCCCTCACAGGCTGTCGAACTTGGGACGCAGAGTCAAATTTTTCGTGCCTCTCAATACGTCAAACCCTTGTCCCGGTCATGACCCAGCAACCGGATAATGTAATCCTCGGGGGAAAGTTTTAGCGGCACGGGACCGTCGGGTTCTCCTTTGATGAATTGCTGGACTTCGGGGTCAGGGTGGTTGCGAATCTCATCGGGTGTTCCCCATGCAATCACCATCCCCGCGCGTGGACCGGCCCCGAGGACCAACATGCGTGTGCCAATGCGGAAGGCACTCACCATGTCGTGGGTGACGATCACTGCCGTCATGTGAAGCTTTTGGGTCAGGTCAATCGTGAGTTGGTCGATCACGGCGGTCATGATCGGATCCAATCCCGACGTGGGCTCATCGCTGAACAGCAATTCCGGGTCCATGGCCACCGCACGGGCCAATCCCACCCGCTTGCGCATCCCACCGCTGATTTCCGAGGGTTTGAGATTCTCAAATCCTGTGAGCCCAACCAACTCGAGCTTCATTTTCACCACAAGGTCCACGATGGCTGGATCCACGCGGCTGTTCTCAAGCAAAGGCAGTGCCACGTTTTCGCCAACGGTCATGGATTGCATGAGCGCGCCAAATTGAAAATTCATCCCAAAACGCAGCCTCAATTTCTCAAGCTGCGGGTCGGTCATCGTGGTGACTTCTTCGCCGAACATTTTGATGGACCCGCTGGTGGGCTTCAGGCTGCCGATGATATGACGCAGCAGGGTGCTTTTTCCGCAGCCGGATCCACCCATAATAATGATGGTCTCCCCGCGATAGACTTTGAAGCTGACCCCATTCAGCACCGTGCGCTCCCCAAATTTGCGGACAAGATCTGTCACCTCGATAATCGGCCCTTCGGCGGCGGCAACCTCTTTGGCGTCGTGGCTCATTCGATGAAAAAGAAAGTGGCCGTGAGGATGGCATTCGCCACCAGCATGGAGATGATCGAAGTGACGACAGACCCGGTGGTGGAACGTCCGACGCCTTCGGCACCGCCTTTCACGGTGAGCCCCTTCTGACAACTGATCGTGCCAATCAACCACGCAAACACGACGCTTTTGATGACTCCCGAATAAAGATCCATGGGGTCGGCAGCGGAGATGATCCTCGTGATGTATCCTCCGGTGTTCATATCCAGCGAAAAGTTGCAGATGCTCCAGCCCCCGACAAACCCGATGTAATTGCCAAAGATGGTGAGCACGGGAAGCATCACCATCATCGCCACAAATCGCGGCAAAACCAAAAATCTCACCGGATTGATGGACATCACTTCCAGGGCTTCAATCTCTTCGCTCACCTTCATCGTGCCCAGTTCCGCGGTCACGGCCGATCCGCTCCGGCCAATCACAACCACCCCCACAAGCAAAGGCCCCAACTCCCTCAACAAAGAAATGGAAACAAGATCGGGGACATAAACCGTGGCCCCCAGTTTGGAGAGTTCCTGCGAGGCCTGCATTGCCAGCGTCAGACCAATGCTGAAAGACGTCAGGGCCGTCATGGGCACGGCTTGAACCCCGATCCGCACCATTTGTGTGAAGGTGTGGGAAACGTTCAAACCGGCCTTCCCCCTCCAGGGTGCCACAAAAATCCAATACAGGATCTGGGCGTTCAGAGTGAGAAAACCGAGAACCGTGCTCACCCGCTACCTTTGTTCCACAGAAGCGAGCGCTTCGTCCCGCGTCTCCGCAATCGCAAAAAGCTCGTTCAAGCGGACAAGGTCGAAAATGGTGCGCACTTTTTTCTTCAAACCAAACAGCGCAATCTTGCCCTGATGCGCCCCCGCTTCCTTGACATATTCAATGAGGGTGGCCAAGCCCGAGGAGTCGATGTAGTCAACATGGGAGAAGTCCACGAGGAGCAGTGCCGGTTTTTCTTTCGCAATCGCAAGCAACTCATTGCGAAGCAGGGGTGAGCCATGCAGATCGATTTCCCCGGAAAGCTTCAAGAGTTGTCCCCACGATTCTTCAATGCGCTCAAAATTCATCATTCCCGTCATTATCGGGAATTGCCCTCGCTGGGAAGTGCAATGACCCGGAAAAAAATCCTTGAAGAATTTCTCTTGCCTCCTGCCCGCCAATTGCTAGTTTCTTCACTCCGCCGCAAGCGTGCCGCCAAATTCTGGCTGCTCACCCGCCGGGCACGGGCCAAAAATCCCGGAACACATTTCCATAAGAACAGATGCCAACCATCAATCAACTCGTCCGCAAGGGCCGCAGCAAAGTCGTCGTCAAATCCAAGTCGCCGGCTCTGGTGAAGTGCCCTCAACGTCGCGGAGTCTGCGTGCAGGTCATGACCCGCACCCCCAAGAAGCCCAATTCCGCCCTTCGCAAAGTCGCCAAAGTCCGGCTCACCAATGGCCAGGAAGTCATTGCCTATATCCCCGGCGAGGGTCACAACCTCCAGGAACACTCGATTGTGCTTGTCCGCGGGGGCCGTGTGAAAGATCTCCCCGGCGTGCGTTACCACATCGTGCGCGGAACCCTTGACAGCCTGGGGGTTGAATCCCGCCGCCGCGGCCGTTCAAAATACGGCGCCAAAAAGCCCAAGCCCGGCCAGGAAACCGCGCCAACCAAGGGCAAAAAGAAATAACATTTTAAAACAGAAACCATGTCACGCCGACGCAGAACCATCCGCAAAGAAGTCAAAAAAGACGCCCGTTACGCAAGCCCCATCGTGGCCCGCTTGATCAGCACCGTCATGCGCGACGGTGCCAAATCCATCGCGGAAGGCATCGTTTACACCGCCATCGACAAGTCCCGTGAAGGCACGGATACGGTCGATCCTTTGGAGACTCTCAACAAGGCCATCGAAAACGCCCGCCCGCGTTTGGAAGTCAAATCCCGCCGCGTCGGTGGGGCCACTTACCAAGTCCCCATGGAAGTGCCGGCAGACCGTCAAGTCGCGCTCGCCATGCGCTGGCTCGTCAATTTTGCCAAAAGCCGCAAAGGTGTTCCCATGGAAAAAGCGCTTGCCAACGAATTGAAAGACGCCGCCGCCGGCCAGGGTCACGCCATCAAAAAACGTGACGACATGCACAAAATGGCCCAAGCCAATCGTGCATTTGCTCACTTCCGCTGGTAGATCCTCACAGATCATTTGATCTATTTTGCGTGATTACCACGCACTGCACGGCGACATGACAGTTTGTCATTAAGTCGTCCGCTCAAGACTTGCGGCTTTGACGGCAAGCCCTGAGCCCAAATCCCTCCCCACACACAGCACCTCCCCCCCTTGCTCAAGCGGGCAAAAAGGCCATCTCCTTGTTCCGAAGCCAACAAGCAGAAGAAGCTCCCCCCTCCTCACCTGCGCATGGCTTCACGCCAAAATCCTCCCGTCTGAGTGATCCACCTGGATCATGCAAACGGGAATCTTGTTGTTTGGTTTGAAAGATCCGAGTTGCGATGATTTGTGCTTGTCGACTGGCAAGAAAGGCGTGATGTGATGGGGGTGTGAAAATTTTAGTCACCGGGGCAGCAGGGGTTTTGGGGTCTTGTGTCTGCGCTCACCTGCAGGCAAAAGGAGAAGACGTGGTGGGGACCGATCTGCGACATCCTGGAAAAGTTCCGTATTCTTTTCGGGTAAAAAATCTCCTCCAAAGGGAAGTTGCGTATGAGTTGCTGGAGCAGGTGCCGGACGCCATCGTTCATTTGGGCAATCATCCCAATCAAGGCCGGGCCGATGCCCAGAGGCTCTACATTGAAAACGTCTCGATGAACATGAATCTTTTCCAGGCGGCGCATGAGGTTGGTGTGCCAAAAGTGATCTTTGCGAGTTCGATCCAGGCTGTCTGCTCCGCAGAATTAGCCAAAAGCGGAGACAGGCTTTCGATTCCCTATCTTCCGGCGGATGCCGGTTGGCCGCAAAATCCCGGGAACACCTACGCGCTCAGCAAGTGTGCCACCGAGACGATGCTGGAATATTTTGTGAGATCCGGCCTGGCCTCGGCGATTGCCATCCGCTTCCCGATGCTTCTCGATGAGAAACAAATGAACTTCATCAAAAACAAAGAAGCCAGCCAGACCCGCCACTTGAAAAGGCCCCCATGGGGCAAACCCTCCGAATTGTTTTCCTACCTGGTGCTTGGAGATGCGGCGGCCTTGGTCGCGTCCATTCTTGAGGCAGACCTGCCCGGCTACCGGACCTATTTCCCGGCCGCCTCTGACAACCTCCTCCAGCGCCCGACCGCACAGGTGCGCAAAGAATTTTACAAATCCGTGCCATGGAAAAAGGACGCACCACGCGGTTGTGGATTGGTCGATCTGAGTCAAATCACACGGGACACCGGATGGAAGCCGGCCCGCCTTCTGAGCGAAACACAAGCATCCGGATGATGGAAAAGCTCCGGCGACCTTGACGGCATGGGCGTTGAAAATCCCCGCAGGCAATCAGCGCAGGGAGGCCAGTGCTTCTTTGGTGGCGACTTCGATTTTTCTGGCTCCGCGGCCGTTGATATCCCGTTCCACGGCTTCCAGACGGCGGATCAAATCAATGACATGCCCCCTCGGATACACCCCACCCGCTGCTTCACAAAAATGAGTGCGGCAGGCGAAGGGGCGTGAGTCATAGATCAGGCAGCGCGTGCTTCGCGTGTCGAGAAACGGGCAGGCCCCGTCCTCTCTGGGGGGAGGCAACTCTTTGCGTCCCGCGCCACGCCAGGCTTTGGCGGCAAGCATCGCTTCGGCATCCGTGACCAACGGAGTTTCCCCGGTGATTTTGAAATGACAACATGCCGTGCGCAATTCGCAGGAGCGCTCCAAGGGCCTTTCCTCCAAATCCCGGTAAATGGCACGGACCGCCTCCATGGCAGATGTTGTCGAGGAATGGGTGGTGTGTCGGGATTTCATACGGATTGACCGGCAGCATAACCACTTGCCCATGCCCATTGGAAATTATATCCGCCCAGCCACCCGGTCACATCCACCACTTCGCCGACAAAAAACAATCCCGACACGGTGCGCGCCTCCATGGTTTTCGAAGAAAGTCCCCGAACATCCACACCTCCCCGCGTCACCTCCGCTTTGGGATATCCTTCCGTTCCAGCCAAGGATGGCGTCCACGCAGAAATTTTGCCCGCCAGTTCCGTGATCTCCCGGTCCTTGAAATGCTGCATGGGTTTGGCCGGGGCCTCCAATTCACACCAGGCCTCTGCCAGCCGCCTGGGCCATTCATTGGCCAACACGGAGACAGGCGTGAGCGAAGAATGCCGGTGTTGGGCCAGAAGGGCCGCCGCATCGCGGGCAGGCAGAAGGTCAAAACTCGGGGAATCCCCTTTGTCCAAATACGAGGAAATTTGCAAAACGGCCGGGCCGCTGAGACCCCGATGCGTGAACAACAAGGCTTCTGGAAATTGGGTGCGTCGAAATTGGGCCCGAACCGGCAACGAGACTCCACTCAACGGTCCCAAGTGATCAAGGATCGTGCGCGGCAGGGTGAGAGGAACCAATCCGGGCTGCAGCTCCGTGATTTTCAAGCCGAATTGACGCGCCAAGCGATAGCCCCAATCCGTGGCTCCCAGCTTGGCAAAGGAAAGCCCCCCCGTGGCCACCACCAAAGACTGGCAGGTGTAGGTGCCACCGCGCGTGCGAAGCCGGTAGCCCCCGCTTTTCTCCACACCCTCCACCGTGGTATTGCAAATGAGAGACACCGAGGCGTCCGCACACTCCCGCATCAACATCCCGATAATTTCCCGGGAACTTCCATCGCAAAACAATTGGCCCAGCTTTTTTTCGTGATACGCGATGCCATGACGCTCCACCAGGGAGATAAAATCCGAGGGTTGGTATCCGGCCAGGGCCGACCGGCAAAAGTCCGGGCACGAGGACAAATACTGGGCCGGACTGGCATCCCGGTTCGTGAAATTGCAGCGCCCTCCACCGGAGATCTCGATTTTTTTGCCCGCGCGATCGTTGTGCTCAAGCAGGGCGACCCGCCGCCCTCTCTGACCCGCCACGGCGGCACACATCAACCCGGCAGCTCCCCCGCCCACCACCACCACATCAAAATTCCATTCCTCCGCCATGTCATCAAGCATGACACAGGCTGGTTGGCGGTCAATCAAGCCAAGACGACATCTTGCCCATCTTGGAAAGGTTGATAGGCTTGGGTAGTGAAAGTAATTTTCCTCACCAACGAATATCCCCCTCACATCTACGGAGGAGCGGGAGTCCATGTGCAATATTTGAGCCGTGCGCTGGCCAAGCTTCTGACCGTCCAAGTCCGGTGTTTTGGCGATCAAAATTGTTCGAAGGGACAACTCTCAGTCACGGGATTTCCCTCACCCGTGCTGAACGGCAAATCCCCGGAAGGACTGCGTCCGGTTTTTGGGGCACTGCAACGGTGTCTTGATTTTAACACCGCCGGAATGGATGCCGGAATTATCCACTGTCACACTTGGTACAGTCACTGGGGCGGCATCCTTGCAAAATTGAATTACGGGCTGCCGCTGGTGGTCACTGTTCACTCCCTTGAACCCCTGCGACCATGGAAGCGTGAGCAATTGGGGGGAGGGTATGATTTTACGTGCTGGCTGGAAAAAACAGCGCTGGAGATGGCGGATGCGGTCATTGCGGTTTCGAACGACACCCGCGAGGATCTGCTCCGCATGTTCTCCATTGATCCCGCGAAGATCACCGTGATTCACAATGGCATCGACTTGGAGGAATATCATGCGGCGGAAAGCCGGGCGGCCTTGAAACGTTATGGCATCAACCCTGTGGAGCCGTATGTGCTCTTTTTGGGGCGGATCACCCGTCAAAAAGGCATCATCCATCTTGTGAATGCCATCAAATCTTTCAATCCTGACTTTCAGGTGGTGTTGTGTGCCGGCGCTCCGGACACGCCGGAAATTGCTTCCGAGATGAAGCAAGCCGTGGCCCAGGCGCAGCGCTCCCGGGGTGGCATTGTTTGGATCGAGGAGATGGTTGATTCCAAGTCCAAGGTCGAGCTTTATTCCCATGCGTCGGCGTTTTTGTGTCCCTCGATCTACGAACCCTTTGGCATTATCAATCTGGAGGCGATGGCCTGCAACACGGCGGTGATCGCCACCAACACCGGTGGCATCAAAGAAGTGGTCGTACACGGCGAAACCGGCTACCTCGTTCCGATCGAACATGCCCCCGGAGGTTCCTTCGAGCCCGCCAACCCAGAAAAATTCTCCAAAGATTTTGCAGCACGTGTGAATGAATTGATGGCAGACCCCGCAAAACGCATCAAGATGGGCCAAGCGGGAAGAAAGCGCGTGGAGGCCCACTTTGGATGGGATGCCATCGCGTCGCAGACGATGGCTCTGTATAAAAATCTGACAGGTAAAAAATCATGAAATTTGTTGATCAAGTCCGGGTGCATGCCAAAGCCGGCGATGGAGGCAATGGATGTTGCAGCTTTCGCCGTGAGAAATTTGTTCCGCGTGGCGGACCGGATGGGGGAGATGGTGGCGATGGGGGATCCATCATTTTGGAAGCCGATACCAACACCGACAATCTCTCGGCGCTGTATTATGACCCCAATCTTCGGGCAAAGCGCGGCGTCCACGGCAAAGGCAAGAAAAAACACGGACGCAACGGGGCCACAACTTTGGTGAAGGTGCCGGTGGGGACGCTCATTTACGCGTTGCCCGATGATGCGGGGTTGAACCGCACCGTTTTGGATGAAGAATTGGGGGAGGAAGTCCCCCAACCATCCCATCGACCCGACCTTCGGACCATGCAGCCCATGGCCGATCTCTCGATGGTGGGTGAGCAATTTGTGCTGTGTGCGGGGGGAAGTGGCGGCAAGGGGAACGTCCATTTCAAGAGCTCCACAAACCGCGTGCCCCGTCAAACAACAGACGGCGAGCCCGGCGAAGAAGGTTGGTTTGCCCTCGAGTTGCGAACCATCGCGGACACCGGTCTGGTGGGCTTTCCAAATGCGGGCAAAAGCACGCTCCTTGGCAATATCTCCGCCGCGCATCCCAAAGTCGCCGCCTACCCGTTCACAACCCTCAACCCGATTGTCGGCGTGGTGGACTTGGATGGTTATGCCAGGACCACCGTCGCGGATATCCCCGGCCTCATCGAAGGGGCCCACGAAAACCGCGGCCTGGGCCATGAGTTTTTGCGTCATGTCATCCGTTGCCGCCTGCTTCTTTTTGTGATCGATATGGCCGGCAGCGAAGGCCGCAACCCGGTTCAAGATTTCCGGACCCTGCGTGCGGAAATCAAACTCTATGATCCCACGCTCGCAGAAAAGCCGGCGGCGATTGTTGCCAATAAAATGGATCTGCCCGGAGCGGAGGACAATTTGAAAGTGTTTCGTCAAAAAACCCGCGGCCTGGAAATTCTTCCGGTGAGCGCAAAGAATTTGGAAGGCTTGGAATCTGTAAAAACCCTGCTCGCCTCTTATTTTGGCAAACAAAACTCTTAGACCACCGCCCCCACACATCTCACTTTGGAAAACGCACGCTTGATTATCACAAAGGTGGCTTTCGGAGGCTCCGGCCTTGGCACGCTCCCCGCAGGCAAAGTCTGTTTTGTTCCTTACGTGATTCCCGGAGAGGTGGTGACCGCACGGATAGTGCGGGACAAAAAGTCCTATGCCGAAGCCCGCCTTTAGACCATCCATGAGGCCTCCCCTCAACGCGTCCCCCCGCCCTGTCCCGTCTTTGGAACCTGCGGCGGTTGTCAGTATCAACATATCGCCTACCCGCTTCAGCTCACCATCAAGAGGGATCAAGTCAGCGAAGTGTTGATCCGCATCGGGGGAATTGCCAGTCCCCCGGTCGAACCCACAATCCCCTCCCCTCGGGAATACGGCTACCGCAACCGCATCACCGTGCACAGCCGCGCGGGCAGGACCGGATTTTTCGAACGCGGCACGCGCAACATTGTGGATGTCGCCGGGTGCCCGATCGCAAGTCCCGGCGTGAATTCCAAATTGATGGAACTGCGAAACCAGAAACCGGAAGAAGGCGAATACGCCCTGCGGGAACCCTCCGCGTTTTATGGGTTCCGTCAGGTGAATGATGCGGCCGCGGAGTTGCTACTAAGGGTCGTCGAGGAGGCGGCCCAACCCGGTGGCCAGCTTCTGGTGGATGCCTATTGCGGAGCCGGCTTTTTTGCCCGCCGTTTGCAATCCCACTTCCAAAACGTGATTGGCATCGAATGGAGCGCGGACGCTGTCCGTCACGCCCGCCGGGAATCGGCCTCCCACGTCAGCTATCTTCAAGGGGATGTGATCGAACACCTTGAAGCGGCCATGGCGGCCGCGCCCGCTGCCGAAACCACCGTGCTCTTTGATCCCCCTGCCGAGGGCCTTCCACAATCCGTCCTTGACCAGGTTTCTGCCAAACCACCCGGCCGCATCATTTACGTGTCCTGCGACCCCGCCACTCTCGCGCGCGATTTGAAAAAACTTTCCCCCACACATACGCTTCTTCGGGTCAGTCCGGTGGACATGTTTCCGCAGACCGCCCAAATCGAGTGCGTCGCCGTGCTGGCCGCCATCTAATTTTTCTTATGACAACGATGCTCACACGACGCTTTGGCCGAACGGGGCTTGAGATGCCCGTTTTTTCCTGCGGGGGGATGCGGTATCAGGATCACTGGGAGGACCTTGGGTGGGACAAAATTGATGCCGACAAACAAAAAAATCTCGAAGCCACAATTGAGCGGTCCTTGGAGGTTGGGATCAATCATATTGAAACCGCCCGCGGCTATGGCACGTCCGAACTCCAACTCGGAAAGATTTTGCCGACTCTGCCACGCGAAAAGATGATCATCCAGACCAAGGTTGGCCCGGCCAAGGCAGATGACTTTCTGAAGTCTTTCAATCGCAGCATGTCCCTGCTCGGCTTGGATTATGTCGATTTGCTGTCATTTCATGGCATCAACAACGAGGAATGCCTGGAGGCGACGCTTTGCAAGGGCGGAGCGCTTGAGGTAGGCCGCGAACTTCAACGGGAAGGGCGTGTGCGATTTCTTGGATTTTCGACTCATGGGTCCTGCGCTCTGATCACCAAGGCCCTCGCCACCGGCGAATTTGACTACGTGAACCTTCATTGGTATTGGATCAACCCGTCCAACTGGCCCGCCATCAAGGAAGCCGAAAAGCAGGATGCCGGCGTGTTTATCATCAGTCCCAATGACAAAGGTGGGAAGCTCTACGAACCCACCAAGAAATTGGTCGAGCTCTGCGCTCCCCTCACGCCCATGGCATTTAATGACCTCTTCTGCCTGCTGCGCACGGAAGTTCACACCCTCAGCCTCGGAGCCTCACAACCTTCGGATTTCGATGCACATTTGGAAGCTTTGAAACTCTACCCCCGGGCCAATGAACTTGTGCCCAAGATCGAAAACCGACTGCGTGGGGTGATGACAGAAACCCTCGGAGAGGATTGGATGTCCCGATGGCAGGAAGGAATTCCAGATTGGGAAAAAGTGCCCGGCGAGGTGAATGTGTGGGAAATTCTTCGCCTCTGGAATTATGCCAAGGCGTTTGACATGATCCCCTTTGGCAAGATGCGTTACAACTTGCTTGGGAATGCAGGGCATTGGTTTCCCGGAAAAAATGCCGGCGAATTCGATGAAGCCGCCCTAAGAAAGTGTGTTGCCAAGAGCCCTTTTGTGGACCGGATCCCGGAGGTCCTGAGAGAAGCCCATAACCTTCTTTGGGACAAACCGGTTGAACGCCTCTCCAAAAGCTGAGGCATGAAAACACTCTGGTTGCCATTCCTTGCCCTGATCCTTGTCGGCTGTGCTTCACGCCCGGACCCCGCCTGGACTCCCAGCCCGGCCCAGGCGGAATTGGTGAATCTGACAACCACCCGGCTTGAACTGGCCCGGGAAGTGGCATGGATCAAATTCCGGGATGGCCTGCCGGTGCTGGATCGCAAACGCGAGTCGGAGAGCCTCGACCGTGTGGTGGCACTTGGTGTCGAGCAGGGACTCTCTGCCAAATTCGTTCAACGATTTTTCCAAGCCCAAATGGCCGCCTCGCGGGCTTACCAATCCCGGCTGATCTCCCAATGGAAAGATGGAGGCCCCCTGCCACTCCTCCCCCCGCGAAGCCTCACCCAGGACATCCGCCCCGAGATCGATAGCCTCAACCGCCAAATTCTGGCCCAACTTGCCGTGGCAGGTCCCCAAGCCCGAGGCCCCCAGCTCGCATCCCTGGCCCAACACCAAATGCGGCAAAAAGAAATTCCAGGTCCCGCCATCCAAAGAAGCATGAGTGCCCTTCGGTGAAGGTATGGCTGACAACAATACCCTCTGCCTGGTGCTGACGACGTTTGCGGAGGAATCATCTGCCGCAAAGGTGGTTCGTCAGTTGGTGGAAGAACGCCTTGCCGCCTGCGGAACTCTTCTTCCCCAAGCCCGCTCCATTTATCGGTGGAAAGACCAGATCGAAGATACCCGGGAAACCGTGGTCCTTTTCAAAACCACCTCCCACATTTTTCACGAATTCCAAAGCCGCTTGTTATACCTACACCCTTACGAAACACCTGAGATCCTTGCTTGGGAGCCATCTGCATCACAGAGTTCCTACGCAGCATGGGTCATGGAATCCGTGGGGCAACCGATCGACCGGCATGACCAATAGACGCCCTTGCGCGGGTCGTCCGTAGAGGAACATGGAACATGTTTCTTTTTGTGCTTTGGGATCATCTTGCGGATGGCAAGAAAACGGGATATGGGAAAGACACGAAGAATGAGGAGTCTCACAACGCGTTGACGACGCGGTTACCGGCTTCTTCCGAGGTCTAAAAGCTATGATGATAAAAAACTACATTGGTGGCCTGTGGACCGAATCCACCGGCACAACCAGCGTGCCCGTGCATAATCCTTCCACAGGGGAGGTCATCGCGCTGACGCCGTTATCCTCGGGGTCGGACGTTGATCACGCGGTGACAGAAGCCCGGAAGGCCTTCGAACTTTGGAGCAAGACTCCGGCACCCAAACGAGCAGCCGTGATGTTCCGGTATCGCGACATTTTGGAGCAGGAGTTCGAAGCCCTGGCCCGATTGGTGACGCATGAAAATGGCAAAACTTTGGATGAGGCTCGCGGGGATGTTCGGCGGGGAATCGAAGTCATCGAATTTGCGTGTGGGATCGCCCACTTGACCAAAGGTGAAAGCCTCCCGCGGGTTGCCGAGCATATTGATGCCCTCACCATGCGCGAGCCCCTTGGGGTCTGTGCAGGTATCACGCCCTACAATTTTCCGGCGATGGTGCCGATGTGGATGTATCCGGTGGCCATTGCCTGCGGCAATTCGTTCATCCTCAAACCCAGTGAAAAAGTTCCCCTCACGGCCATGCGTCTCGCGGAGTTGTTTGCTCAAGCCGGTTTGCCGGAGGGCGTCCTCAACATCGTTCACGGAGGGCGGGAGGTGGTGGATGCGCTGTGTGAGCATCGGGGAATTTCTGCCATCAGCTTTGTGGGATCATCGGCCATCGCGGCCCACGTTTACACCTTGGGCTGCAAGCACGGCAAACGGGTGCAAGCCGCAGGCGGCGCAAAAAATGTGCTGCTTGTGATGCCTGATGCCGATCCCGACCCCACCCTTCGTGCCATCCTTGGCTCGTCATTCGGATGCGCTGGTCAACGCTGCATGGCAGGGTCATTGCTGATGGGTGTTGGCAAATCAACGGCCGATGAATGGCGGGAACGGGTCACCTCCGCTTTGAGCGCCTTCCGGGTCGGAGATCCCGGTGCGGATCCCTCGGCCGATATGGGTCCCGTGATTGACGCGGCCGCCCGGCAACGCATCCAAAACTACCTCGCCCAAGCCCCCATCGAAGGGGCCAATATTGCTTTTGATGCCAGCGCGGGAGCCCCTGAGGCAGGCTTTTTTGCCGGCCCGGCACTGGTGGATGATGTGAAACCCGGGATGAAACTTTTTGAAGAAGAAATTTTCGGGCCGGTGCTTTCGTTGGTGCGTCCACAAACACTCACCGAAGCCATCGAGATGATGAATGGACTGACCTTTGGAAATGGGGCCTCGATTTTTACAAACAGTGGATCCGCGGCACGTCAGTTTGTGCAGGACATTCAGGCCGGGATGCTTGGCGTGAATGTGGGCGTGCCCGCTCCCATGTCCCTCTTCAGTTTCTCCGGCTGGAATCAGAGCTTCTTCGGGGACCTGCACGTGCAAGGTCTCGAAGGCGTGATGTTTTACACCCGCCAGAAATGCGTGCTGTCGCGCTGGGACAACAGCTACGTCCGCGCCATGGGCTGGTAGCAAAAAAAGCCTTAGTTAGGGCGAAGATTTTTGATCAGCCTCTTTGGGATCAGCGGATTTTGCATCACGCTCGGCGAGCATTTGTTGGAAGCGGTCGAGGAATTCTTTTTCGTTGGTGAGCATTTCATCGGTCATTTCGAATTCGATGACGCCTTGTTTGGCTCGGAGCGCGAGTTGTTCGCTGGCGCTTTGGAGGTAGTCGCGTTGTTGGAGGGCCATGTCGCGGAGGGAGGCCATGGTGGCATGAACCATTTCGAGTTCGTGAATGACACTTCGCATGCGTTCGGCGGAATCGACGGCGCGGGATTCGTTGGCGGCTTCCACGCCGGTGGCCAAGGTGCGCTGGATGGAATCCAGACCCGCACCGAAGGCTGAGAGCTGGCCGACCACGCGCCCCACGGGATCATTGTCGCCGTGACTTTGTGTGAGTTGGTTTCGTTGGAAGGTGCGCTTGATGTCCTACCAGCGGGTGGCTTCTTCGGGCGTGAGGATTTTGAGGAGTTCCCGGAGTTTGAGGAGATTGGCCTCCGTGTCGGTGGTGAGGGTTTGGCTTTCGTTCCGGTAATGATCAAGGATCAGCGCCTGCACTTCCTGATCATTCATGATCGCCACAATTTTTTCCGTGAGGCGGTTCATGTTGCGGTAAGACCCCTGGAGTTTGAAGGGGGGCTCTGTGCGAAACTCGTCGGCCTGGGCAGCCGAGCGAATGTATTCTTGGTTCACCGCGAGGATCACCTCACGAATCGTGATTAATTTTTTAAGGACCGAGAGGACTTCCTCAACTTCCTGCGACGAATAACTGGCCTCGAACGTGTCGCGCTCACCCGATTCCGCCATTTTGAGAAATGTGCGAATGTCTTTCTGGCTGCGGTTCGCGATGGGGGCGAGGACGGAATTCGAGGTCACCGCATTTTCGATGTAACTGGCTTTGAACCAATTATCATTTCCCCCGATGATATCCCCCAAGTTGTAAGTATCGGCACGATTCGCAAGCATGTCGGGGAGCCGGAATTTTTGGCCGGTTTCGGTGTAGGGATTGCCCGCCATGACCACCACCACTTTGCGTCCGCGAAGGTCATAGGTTTGGGAACGTCCCCGCCAGACGCCTTCAATTTTGCGTTGGGCATCGCAGAGGGAGATAAATTTTTGGAGGAACTCGGCATGACAATGCTGAATATCGTCCACACAGATCATGACATTATCCCCCATCTCCAAGGCGAGGTTGAGTTTCTGGATTTCTTCGCGGGCGGCGGCATTGGGAGCCTCCTCGGGGTCGAGGGAGGTTGTGGCGAAGCCGATGGCGGGGCCATTGATTTTGACAAACACAATCCCCAGCCGGCTGGCAAGATATTCGAGAAGCGTGGTTTTTCCGTAGCCGGGGGGGGATACGAGCAACAAGAGCCCGCTGCGATCCGTGCGTTTGGAGTCCCCGGCCGTGCCAATTTGTTTGGCGAGATTATCTCCCACCAAGGGAAGGTAAACATGATCGATCAGTTGATTGCGCACAAAGGATGTGAGCACCTTGGGCACAAATTCCTTCAGCCGGAGCACCGCACGCTCCTTTTCGATGAGAGCCTGTTTGCGGGAATGGTAATCGCGGAATTGGGGAACCACGGTTTGTTCGAAGCGATCTAGGCGTTCGCGCAAGTTGAGATAATCGAGGGTGTAAACGCCGGCTTCAATGTGGGGGTGAGTGCCTTTCAAGCCTTCAATCACTTTCCGTGTGGCGGCGGTGACAACCTTGCGCTTAAGCGCGTCCCCACAGAAGATCACGGCGGCCGCCTCGTCTAAATATGCGGTGGAGGTGGAATTTTCGATCAAGAATCCGCGCAACCAATCCTTGATGAGTTCGAACTGGCTGAGCGGGTGGTCGGTCAGGCTTTCCATGGCATCACGAAAAGCCTCCTCCCCTCCCTTGGTCACAAGGTGCTGACGGAAGGCTGAAACGAGTTCGTCGCCCTCACGAGCACACACAAAGGTTTCGCCACCGGTGATTTCGAGAAACAAATATTCGGCGGCCTCGGCAGCGAGGTCGCGTGGGGCCACCTTCGTGGTGGCTGCAAACTCTTCCAGAATCACCCGCAAGTTTTCGATGTAATCCCGCTGGGTGGGATCTCCGGGGAAGATCCGGTTTTTTTCGGCAAACCCTTTCAGCCGGGCCTCCCACACGGCACGAAGTTCGGGGTCATAAAATTTCAGCCAGAAAACCACCGCCAACGCCCGCGCTTGGGGACGATAGCGCGCCAATTCCAAGCCGAGGTGAGCCTCCAGAAGGGCTTGAAAGAGCCGCGCGCCATCCAAATCGTGAATCCCGCGGATGTAACCCTCCTCATACCTTCCGGCCATGAACTCTTGGATCAGGGTCAGCTTCCCGGCTTCGGTCATGGCGGCAATATCAGCCAGCGGGCGGTCGGGTTGGGCCTCCAAAGATCGCAGCAAATGACTCGCGAGCGTTTCCGCCCGGTAAACGTCACGGTTTTCAGAAACAAATTCCTGATCCCAAACCGCCCGTGTCGCCAGGAACTCGGGGGATGTGATGGGATCGAAGTAGCGGGTGCCTGTCAGATGAATGAATTGCCCGCCATCCCGATGAACGACCGTGAGGTCCAGCGGCTGGGTGTTGACATTAAACGCATGACGGCCGAGCTGAATCACGCCGGGGCCGGATTTGAAAAGTTCCTGCCGGTCTTTGAGCTGGCGGACGGCTTCCTGACCCAGGCTTTTGAGTCGGGTGGTGAGATCGTCGGATTTGACGGAATCCCCGAGTTCCAGCAATTGGGTGGCTGTTTCCCGCACCTTGCTGATCATCATGTCCGAGGCAAGGTAGGAGTGAATTTCCTCCACGGTCTTGAACGTGGCAAGCCGGTTGCCCACCACCTTGAGGATGCGGTCGGCGGCTGTCATGAGCGCCGAGGCCCGTTTGTTGCGGGCCTCGATGATGACCACCTTGCGTTGCTCAAACGCTTCGTAGAGTTCCGTGCGGCGGTCGGAGATCTGGACGATAAATTCGTCAAAGTCGGCAAACGCGCCCTCCATCTCTTCGATTTGGACGCTGATGCGATTGAGGTATTCCTCACATTTGGCCGGGGTGTCGCAGAGGTCTAGGTAGCTGGCGGCGGATTGGCCAAGCAGCTTCATTTGCGCCGAAAACTGCGCGGCCCCCTCGGCGGCCACGAGCGTGTGCAGCTGGTTTTTGAGGGCCCCACGGACTTGGTTGAGGGTCGTATAAACAGCCGTGATGTCATCAATGATGCGGGTCGTCTCCGTCGCGTCTCCGATTTTCAGGCTGTTGACAATCTCGATGAGCATCTCGAGGTCGGTGCTGGTTTGAGAGACTCCCGCCTCGATGGTTTTGGCGTCAGAGACTTTCTTCACGCTTTCGGCCGCTGCCAATTGCCCGGAAGCCGCGACCCGATACGGCTCCAAGGCCTCGGGCTTGAGCAGATAGGTGACACAGGCTTCGGAAAGCCGGGCGGACTCTTCCGCGACTTGCTTGCCAAGATTCTCAAGAGTTGTGATATCAATATACCGCACCTCGCGGAGGGTGATCAGCTCCCCCGTCAGCGAGCGCAAGGCCGCAAGATTGCGGACAAAATCATCAAGCGATTTGAAGCCGGCCCTCCGGATTTCTTGAAATCGCCCGGTGGTGCGTTTTTGGATTTCTTCCACCCGCCCGACCGCATCGCGTTGAAGGCGGAGGACTTTGTCAAACTCGTCCACCGCCCGGTTTGAAGCCTCGCGCAGGTCCTTGAGCGCCGCGTCCAGGCCGAAGCCCTCCTCACTCGAAAGCCAGGGATAGCCATCCAGGATGCCCGTGCAGCGGGTGACCAAATCCGTGTAGAGCTCGGCATAAGGATTGTCCTTGCCCGCGAGGGCCAGGATCTCATTGCTCTCGGCCAAACACCGCACGACATCGCGGTTTCCCACCTGATAAAGAAAGGCTTCACGTTTGCCTGCTGGCTCAAACCCCGGCTGATAAAACGGCGTTTGACGCAGTTGGATCATATGATGCTTCTGCGGTTCGTTGTCCCCCCGGAAAAGCACGAGGTGTCCATTGGGGAAGAGCGAGAAACCATGACACGTGATCCTCTCCTCCACTTTTTGAGCGATGAGTTTGTAGGGCAGCAGCACGTATTCGCCGGTGGTCATCGAATAAAACACATACAGCGAATCCTCTCCGTTCGGCGCATGGATGGTCCGTTCCAGGGTGTGGTCCCCGGCTTTGGAGCCAAAAAGTTTGAGTTCACCCGTGCCGAGATAATACCCATCCGGAAAAATGATCCCGTGATCCTCAGGGAGGGCCGCGCAGGATTGGCCGATCGAATCCACCCGGATCACGGCCTGGGTTTTTTCATTGAAAATCAAATACCGGAAGGCCTGCTCTTTGTAAGGACGAATCTTGAGGAGGATCAAATGACCAAGAATGGCATAGGCCATATCGGCATCATCGACCTTCTGACGTTTGTCATCGACGGGCTCGCTGTAGATCCCCTCCCCCCGTTTGGTATTGTCCTCGACTTTGACGGTCAGATTGCCACCCACACATTCCACAAAGACCCGCTCCTCGATCGAGATATGAGGAAAATCGCCATACCGATAGGACTCCCGATCCGGAGTGCTCCAACGAAAATTGTGCTGGGGAGGAAATCCCCCGCGGCGGTATTCGGCTTCGGCGCGGCCATCAACATAACGCAGCGTTCCGCCATCAACAGCCCACTTAAAAACGGCAATATCACTCGCGCTGGAGCCTGTTTGGAAGACCATGTAGAGATGACCTTCAATCAACGAAAACTTCGAAAACGTCGTCTTTTCGTATACCGTGTGAATCCGCTGAAAATCTGACAGAAATGCCTTCTCCTGCAGAGGGATGAGGGCATCTTCGCGGAACGATTCTTCTTCCCTCGCATAAATTGCGAAGACATCCCCCAGCTCGGTGACTTTTTTCAAGCCGAACCGGATATTGAATCCAAAAAGGAACCGCCCGTCGCCAAGTTGGACCATGTCCTTGGGAATACAATTATGGGCCGTGTTGACACGGTCCGCGCGCAACAACTTTGACTCCACGGATCCAAAAACCTCCTGACGCCTGGCATCCAAGGCTCCCATGCGTTCGCGAAGAATTCCGGTTTGGGTCGTGAGGCGCTGACGGATGATCTCATACGTCGCGCTGCCCAGGGGGCCGGAGGCGGCCGCTTCGGGGTTGGCCGGTTCAGAGGGTTTTGCTTGGTCCGCCATGACGATCGGAAGGCGCGGTTTCCCGGGACCCCGGTTAACCTTGCGCTTTCGTGGCTTTGGAAATCAGGGACGACGCCGGGTGATCGGCCAAGCCGCTTTCCGTGGCCAGCGCTTTTGCGGATTCGAGCAGTCCCTTCAGGCTTGTGTCGTTGGTCGTGGTGATCAGACGTGCAATCAGAGCGGTCACGCTCAAGTTTTTGAGATCCTCGGTGGTGATACCAAAATCTTTGATCCACTGACGGAGTTGCCCTTTGAGTTTTTCCGAATCGCCACCAAGGAGGGCATTTTTGACATCGGTGAGGGTGCGGCTGTTTTCCACATAGCGGTCCACGGATTTGCCCGAGCCCACGGCCCGGACGACCTTCTCAAAGAAGTCATTTTCGCCACCGACAATATCAATTTTGGCACTTTTGAGGGCCTCACCAACCAGAGCCGAGTGCGACGCGGCAATCGATTTTTGAACCTCGAAGGCGGCCAGTTCCACGTCCCGATCTTTGGCGAGGCGGAGGCGGAATTCTTCGTGATGCTGACCTGCCTCGTGCAGGAGCTTCATGGCTTTCGCTTTTTCTTCGATGCTCTTAGCTTCGGCAAGCCCACGGGCCTCGATGCCCGAGGCACTGGCGAGTTCCTTGTCCTTGATGCCCTCGGCTTCCGCTTGGGCCTGGTTTTCTGTGACAGCGGCCGTAGCGGCACCTTTGGCACTGAAAACTTCCGCTTCGGCCAGACCGGCAAATTTTTCGGCCTCGGCCTGGTCCTTGCGGGCGGTGGCCTTCGCGGTCAACACCTTCGCTTCGGCAAGCCCGGGAGCGGCCTGCTTGGCGGCGAGGCCCTCGGCTTCTTGCTCCATGGCATGACGCCGCTTATCCGACGCCCGGGATTCGGCATCCGCCAGGGTCTGAATCCGCTCGGCATCGCGAAGGGAGGCTTCGCGGTTGGCTTCTGCGGCTGTGATGAGTTTGATTTTTTCGCCTTCGGCCACATTGCGGTCCGCTTCCTTTTGAGCCTCGGCGGCAACCACTTTGACGACTTGTTCTTTTTTGGCGTTCATGTCCGCCTCAATGAGAATCACTTCCCGTGTGCGCTCGGCGGTCATACGGGCTTCGATGTTGCGTTTTTCTTCCTCCTGTTCGACCACGGCTTTTTGTTCGGTGACGACAATGGCGCGTTTGCGTTCGACCTCCACGGCCGCGTCGGCGACTTTGACCTGCTTGTCCATCTCGGCCAGGGCCACCAAGCGCTCGCGGCGGACGCGCGCTTCTTCGCCTTCCTGCAAGGATTCTTGTTCGAGACGTTGTTTTTCTTTGGTGACCGTGAACTGACGTTCCTGCACCGCACGATTCATGTCCTCGGTGCGAAGGCGAATGGCCTCTTCGGCCTCCAGGCGTTTGCCTTCGACGTCCTGACGGCGGATTTCAATGACCTTTCGGGCTTCCGCTTCCTCATTGGTTTTGACCTCAAGGATGGCGCGCTGTTGTTTGGCCGTGTCTTCTTCATCACGGCGTTGTTGTTCGCGCTTGGCGATGGCGGCATCCGCATTTTCTTTTTCGACGTGGACTTGGGCGCGCTGGGAAAACTCGTTGGCAAGCACACGTTCGCGTTGGGTGATCTCCGTGATCTTTTTGATCCCCTCGGCATCAAGCACGTTATTGGGGTCGTGGTGTTCCAACGGGGCCTGTTCAAGGTAATCGATGGCCACGTCCTGCAAGAGAAACCCGTCGAGATCTTTCCCGATGGTTTCCTGAATTTCGTCACGAAACCGCAGGCGTTCGGTGAAGAGTTCATGAAAATCCATTTGTTTCCCGGCCGTTTTGAGAGCCTCGGAAAACTTGGCTTCGAAGAGCTCCCGGAGTTGATCAATGTCCGATACCCGCTCGGGCGTGAGCATCTGGGTCACCTTGCGGACACTTTCCACCGTGGCATCCACGCGAATATAGAAGGCCACCGTGATGTCCGCCCGGATGTTGTCGCGACAAACCAAGCCGTCCTTGCCCTTCCGCGTGATCTCAAGCTTTTTGACCGAGATATCGACGATATGATAGGTCTGAAGCAGCGGAACCCGGACCATCCAATCAAAGGCCACTTGAAGGCCTCCAAAACCGGTTTTGACACCCGCGCGGCCGGGTTGGATTTTCCGCACACACAGGATGAGCAGGAAAAAGATGGTGAGGACGATGACAATCGCAAGGCCAAGAAGGAAGGTTTGTAAGAAACTCATCGGGATGGGTTTGGGTTATGCCTGTTCCGAAGGGACAAGCCACCACTTAACAAGGGCAAAACGGACCCCTGGCAAATTGTGGACTTTCACTCTCAGAACCAGCGTTGCGCAACTCTCATATTTTGAATGCCCTGATGGCAAGGAAATCCGTAAAATGCGGGTTATTGCACGAACTCATTTAGAGCAGATCCATCTGGTCGATGGCTTTGGTGGTCGCCGCTTTTTTTCGACGGGCTTTGGTGAAGGCGGCTTCGCCATCCGTGCTGAGTTCGGCGCTCTCGAGGTTGGCTAGGATTTCCTTGGCGCGATGAAGGACGGAATCCGGAAGGCCGGCGAGTCGGGCGACTTGGATTCCGTAGCTTTGGTCGGCACGACCGGGGAGAATTTTGCGAAGAAAGATCACTTCGTCATTCCACTCGCGCACGGCCACATTGAGGTTCACGACACCTGGCCGTGAGCGCTCGAGGTCGGTCATCTCGTGGTAATGCGTGGCAAAGAGCGTGCGGGCACCGATACGATCATGAAGAAACTCTGCCACGCTCCATGCGATGGAGAGTCCGTCGAAGGTGGAGGTGCCGCGTCCGATTTCATCAAGAATGACGAGGCTCTCGGCGGTGGCGTTATTGAGGATCCCGGCGGTCTCATTCATTTCGACCATGAAGGTGCTTTGGCCGCGGGCAAGGTCATCGCTGGCACCGACCCGGGTGAAGATGCGGTCGGTGATCCCGATCCGGGCTTCCGCGGCGGGAATATACGAACCCACCTGTGCGAGAAGGACAAGGAGCGCGACTTGACGGAGGTAGGTGGATTTGCCTGCCATGTTGGGACCGGTGATGATGGCAAACCGTTTCCCGTCAGCGTCCAGGGACGTGTCATTCGGCACAAAGCGTTCGCCGGTGGCATCGAGAACCGGGTGGCGGCCATCGGTGATTTCGAGGACACCGGATTGTTCCATCCGGGGCCTCACGTAGCCGCGTTGGCGGGCCGATTCCGCAAGCGAGGCTGTGGCATCCAAGGCTCCGAGAGCGGCGGCCGTTTCCTGAATCCTGGCCAATTCCAGAAGGGTCTCATTTCTCAATTCTCCAAAAATCTCGATTTCCCGGGCTTTGGCTTTTTCGTCAGCGCCAAGGATTTTGCCTTCGATGTCCTTCAATTCGGGGGTGATGAATCGTTCGCTGTTGACGGTGGTCTGTTTGCGGATGTAGTCCTCCGGCACGGAGGCAAGGTTCGCTTTGGTGATTTCGATAAAATAGCCGAAGACCGACGTGAATCTGACTTTCAGGGATTTGATGCCGGTGCGGGCGATTTCGCGTTCTTGCAGTTGGGCGATCCAATTTTTTCCTTCATGCGACGCGGAGCGAAGTTCGTCGAGGCCCGCATCAAAACCGTCACGAATCATCCCGCCATCGCGAAGGATGGCGGGCGGTTCATCGACGATGGCACTGCGCAGCTTGGCGCAGAGTTCGGGGAGAGGGTGAATTTGTGTGAGCACCTCCGCCAAGAGGGGGGGGAGGGCGGGGTCCGGGCTGATCGAGGGGTGTTCATCTGATACGGCGAGGCCCGCCAAGCGGTGGCAAACGGGGGGGAGATTTTCGAGCGAGGTGGCAAGAGCCGCCAAGTCACGGGCGTTTCCCGAGTTGCCATTCAGGCGCACGATGCAGCGCTCGATGTCGCGGATCTCAGCGAGCTCTTCACGGAGCGAAGATAGACCCAGAGAATTGGAAAGCATGCGGGCAATCGCTTCCTGGCGTCCAAAAATACCTTCCGGATTGCGAAGCGGCTGGAGCAACCAACTCCGAAGTGTGCGGGCTCCCATGGGCGTGGCCGTGCGGTCAAGGACGCCCAGCAGCGTCATCGCGCGTCCTGCGCGGGACGTGACAATTTCCAAGTGTGCTTGGGTTGAGGCGTCGATGACAAGAAACTGGCCATGACGGTAGGGTTTCATGGCGCGGAGGTGGGAGGCATTGCGCCGCAGTTGAAGTGTCACGTAGTGCAGCAACGCGCCGGCCGCGCTGATCCCCAGTGGCAAATCCTCGCACCCAAAACCATCCAGCGAGTGAACACGGAAGTGATTTCGAAGGAGTTCCGTGGCCTGTTCCGGGATGTAGAGATAATCATCCAAAAAATTGGCACCGGAAACGGAGGCAAAAACTTCGGCCTGACTTTCCGGGGCCAGGGTTTCGGCAGGGGAAATGCGGGCCAGTTCATCAAGGAGGGCCGCTTCGTCCGCGGCTTGGGTGACACGCAACTCACCGGTGCTGAGCTCGCACGAGGCAATGCCAAAACCCTCCGGGCCGGCGCAGACCGAGGCGAGATAATTGGGGGAGCGTTCATCCAAGCCAAAGGTTTCCAGCGTTCCGGCGCTGATAATTTCGGCAATCTCGCGACGAACAAGTTTCCCGGCGATGACCTCGCCGACCTGGTCGCAAATCGCCACCCGCCAACCGGCAGCAACCAGTTTTTCGATGTAGCCGCGGGCGGCATGATAAGGCACGCCGCACATAGGCATCTGACCCCGCTTGGTGAGGGCGACATTCAGGACGCCAGCGGCATCTTTGGCATCATCCCCAAAAAGCTCATAAAAATCCCCCAACCGAAAAAAGAGCAACGTCTTGGGAGGCAGTTCCCGGCGAATCGCCAGGTATTGCTTCATCATCGGCGTCTGCGTGTCGCTCATGAAAGGGTGCTGACTTTCACTTTTAACAAGGCCGTGGGGACCACGGATTGCACGGAAAGCACGGAGGAAAAAGAGGGATCAGACAAACGATCGACACTTGCTAGGGCTATCAAGAAAAATATTTTTTGTCGAGAAGTCCCCAATTCTCTGTCTGGGAGGCCGGGGCCACTTCAGCAAGCGGAAATCCTGCTCTGGACGCATATTCTATCGGAACCCGACTTGCAGTGACCCAATCACGTGGTGACTTTGTGCGCGAGATACACCGTGCTGGATGACTCGCAATCCAAGAGCGGGTTGGGGAATTTGACGGTTTTTGCTTCCGGGTTGGGGAAGACCTCGCTCAGGGCTTTGAGAAAGTCATCATCGGGGGCATCATCGGACCACATTCCAAAAACCCCTCCGGGATGGAGATGGCGCGCCAGGGTTTGCAGGCCTTCCGGCAAGTAAAAGGGGGCATGGGAAGGGGCAAGAAGGTTGCGGGGCGAGTGATCGATGTCCAACAGGATGGCATGGAATTTGGATCCGGGATGTGCAGGATCAAACCCCTGCTCGGGATGAGCCGCCAGAGCAAAAAAATTTCCGAGGACAAATTGGCAACGGGAATCCGCGCTGAGGCCGGCCCCAAGCGGGACGAGGCCGTTTTTATGCCATTCCACAACGGCCTCCATGGCCTCAACAACCACCAGCGAACGAACACTGGAATGATTCAAAACGGCCTGCGCAGTGTAGCCAAGTCCCAGCCCGCCAACGACCACATCCAACGGGCCTTCCCGCTCGATGAGGCAAAGATCGGCAAGGGCCACTTCCACGTCATGGAACAAGCTGGACATCAAAAAGGCTTCCCCCAAGACGACCTCATAGACTTCGCGGTTTTCCAGCAACGGGACTCTTCGCCGTCTCAAACTCAAATCTCCCATGGGG
>JBBECL010000167.1:0-4154 GCA_040881805.1 Terrimicrobiaceae bacterium
TTCCTCATTGTCGAAACGACCGGCGGCTCGAATGTTTCCCCGGGAGCCTTGGGAACCGCCGGCTTTTTCGTCAGCGGCGTCACCGCCCTCCCCTCTCTGGGAAATCTTCTGGAAGGCACACGGACAGGCGTCACCTTTGACACGATCCGAACGAGCAAAGAAATTTCCGCAACCCTCTCCGAATACCTTTATCTGAAAAAAGCCATCCCCTACGAAGACGCACTGTCTCCCAAGCGCCCCGGCAAATGGCAGCCCGACTTCTGGCCCTTCCGAAACAAACCGGAACGCCAGCCCGAAGGCAGCCTGACCGTGGTGCCCGCCGGATGATCCCTGAGGCGGCAACCCGCTAGCAACCGGCTCCCTGGCGGCCTGCGATAAAATTCTAAAAACCCCGCCGCATGTTGCTTGGCAAAATCCCAAGCTGCTCCCGGTATTTGGCAATCGTCCGCCGGGCGATGGGAATCCCCTGCCCTGCCAGGGCCTCTGCCAAGCCTTGATCACTGAGCGGCTTTTTGGGGTTTTCCCCTTTGACAAGATCCAGTATGGCCTGGCGCACACTCTCATTGCTCATTGACTGCCCATCTTCGGTGACATACCCGGACGTGAAGAAATATTTGAGCTCAAACACCCCGTGCGGTGTGGCCATAAATTTCCCTGACACGGCCCGGCTGACGGTTGTTTCATGCACACCAACCGCCTCTGCCACCTGGCTCATGGTCATCGGCCTCAGGTGCGCCGCGCCATTTTCAAAGAAGGCTTTTTGACGCGTCAAAATCTCGCGGGAAATCGCAAGGATCGTTTGTTGACGTTGCTGCAGGCATTTGATGAAAAACCGGCCACCCCGAATTTTTTCGCGCAGGAATTCACGCACATTCCGCCCCTCGCTCCCCAAACCCACCATGTCTTTGTAATCATCCGCCACCCGGAGCTTGGGCAGATCCTCGTCATTCAACACCACATGAAACTCTCCCCCCTCCTCAAAAACCACCACATCCGGGTTGATCACCTGGTTATCATCCGCCGCGAAGGCACTGCCCGGCCGGGGATCCAACTTCTTGATATTCTCAGCCGCCCTTTGTATTTCGGCGGGGGAAACCTTGAGCGCCCGCGCGATCTCCGCGATCTTTCGTCGGGCAAGATCCTCAATGTGGTTTTGGAGGATCCGGATTTCCAGCGAATTGGGATGGTCCTGCCGCTTGAGTTGAATAAGCAGGCACTCGACCAAGTTGCGGGCCGCCACTCCCGGCGGGTCGAATTGCTGCACCCGCTCAAGCACCTCCTCGGCTTCGAGCACCGTGCATCCCACCGGATACGCGGCTTCTTCGATCTTGCCACGAAAATACCCCGCGTCATCCAAGTTCCCGATGATCACCCGCGCTGACGCCTCCTTGCGCGCATCAAACCGCTCAAACTCCAACTGCTCACTCATGAACTCATGCAGCGTCGGCCCCCGGGTCTGAGAGTCCAAAAAATGCTGGCGCCGCTCCAGGGCTTCCGCCGTCCAGGGTTCCGCCGTGGATCGCTGGGCATAATATTCCCGCCACTCATCCCCCAACGTGTTCGCTTCGGTTGCCGCCCGCTCCGGGGCCTCCTCGGGCCGTTCCTCGCGCGGCACCTCCTCCAGAACCGGATTCTCTGCCAGCTCCGCACTCACCAATTGGCGCAACTCGGTCACCGGGGCCTGCAAAATATGCAGGCTCTGCTGCATCTGGGGCGACAGCGTCTGCTGCTGCGCCAGTCCCTGATATTGTTCCAAGCCGGCCATGTGGGCTTATAACATCAGGCACTAAAAATGCTTACGCAAGCAGGAATCACGCCAAATTTTTTGGCTTCTTGATCTCCACCCACTTTTGCCTGCGCGAAGCCAGAAGGAATCCCACCCCCATGACCACCAAAAAAATGGACAGGAACTGCCCCCGGGTCAGGGCGCCGACAAGGTCTGCATCGGGCTCGCGAAACAATTCGCAGAAACTCCGGGTGATGGCATATCCGATGAAAAACACTCCCGTGAGCACCCCATTTTGCAGGCGGAAGCGGGTTCGCAGAAACCACAACAGGGCAAAAAGCAGTGCCCCCTCCAGAGCAGCTTCATAGATTTGGGAGGGATGCCGGGGAGAGAGGGTGACGGCCAGTTGTTCTCTCAGCGCCGGGGAACTGCTGACATGATCGAGGATAGCCTGCACGGAGTTCCATGCCGGATTGATGGTCATGGCCTCCGCAATCGCCAAGCGCGTCATCTCCGGGGGGCCATCATAGAGCTCCTTGGGAAACTGCACGGCCCACGGCAAGGTCGCGACGCGGCCATAAAGTTCTCCATTGATGAAGTTGGCCAGGCGTCCGAAGAGCAACCCCAGCGGGGTGACAACCACGATATTGTCGCCGAGGTTCAACCACGAGACGCGGTGACGCCGGGCATACCAGAGCGAATAAAGCGCGACTCCAAAGATGCCCCCATGCGCGGACATCCCCCCTTCATTCAGCCGGAAGAAGACCAGCGGATCCGCGAGCAGCCCTTGGAAATTGTAAAACAGCATGTAGCCCAGACGCCCGCCAAGAATCACCCCAAAAAAGGCCGTGCCAAAAATAAAATCCCCGACCTGATCGGGACGCAAATCACTCAGCCCCTTCCGGGCCAGATGCCGATAAAGCAGAAACCCCAGGAAAAAGGCTGCCAGATACGCCATGCCATACCACCGGATCCCCCACGTCTCCGTGAACTGAACCAGGAAGGGATTCAGGTCATGGACATAATACGCGAGCATGAAGACGTCTCTGACAATCAGCCCAAGCTCGGAAGCGGACGGACGGGGTCGGTTTCGGCATCATAGTCCACCCCTTCCAGCCCGAAACCAAACAGCCGGTAAAATTCCCTCTGATACCCGGCAAAATCCGTGTCCTGATCGATGGATTCCGTGGTGACCGTCTGCCAGGCAGCGGCGACTTCCGCCTGAACCTCCGGACGCATTTCCCAGTCATCAATGCGGATCCGTCCCTTGTCATCCCGCAACTCCGCATCACCCAACCGCTTCGCGAACAGGCGATAGATTTGTTCGATGCAGCCCTCGTGCAGACCTCTGGCTTTCATGACCTTGTAGAGGATGGAAATGTAGAGCGGCACAACAGGAATCGCGGAGCTTGCCTGGGTCACGAGGGCTTTGTTCACGGAGACGACAGCGGTGCCTGCTCCAAACCGATTGTTCATGGCTTTGGCCGTTTCCTCGAGGTGCACCTTGGCCCGGCCGATGGTGCCATCCGTATAAATCGCCCAGGTGATTTCCGGCCCGATATAAGAATAAGCCACCGTTTGAAACCCCGGGGCCAGGACACCGGCCTCCGCCATGGCATCGATCCAGAGCCTCCAGTCCTCACCCCCCATCACCTTCACCGTGTGAAAAACCTCTTCCTCGGAAGCCGGTTCAATGGTCACCATCTCCACCTCTTTTTTGTCGGTGTTCAAATTTTTGTTGGTGAAGGTCACGGCGGTCGGTTTGAGGACCGACTTGTAGATTTCGCCCGTTTCAGGGTCCACCCGCCGCGGAGATGCCAGGCTGTAAACCACGGCATCGACCTGACCGAGGTCCGCTTTGATCGTTGCGATGACCTGCTCCTTGAGCTCCTTCGAAAAGGCATCCCCATTAAAACTCTTGGCATAGAGCCCTTCGGCCCTGGCGGCTTTTTCAAAGGCCACGGAATTATACCAACCCGCCGAGGCGGTCTTTTTTTCGACCCCTTCCTTCTCAAAAAACACGCCAATCGTCGAGGCCCCCGCCCCAAACGCCGGCACGATGCGCGAGGCCAGCCCATAACCCGTGGAAGCTCCCACCACCAAAACGCGTTTCGGAGCCCCCTCCAAGCGGGGCTGCGCCTTCACATAATCGATCTGCTGCTGCACGTGCGCCGCACAACCTTCGGGGTGGGACGTTGTGCAAATAAAACCACGGATTTTTGGGGCAATAATCATGGGGGAAATTTTTGACGCCTTTCCCCCCCCAACGCAAGACATCCTTGGCGAATGACGGTGAGATGGCGGATAAAAAGTGGGTGAGGTTGCCATGCAGGCCGGGGGGCATGGTCGGCTCGACCGTGTGGGATTGGAGGTGCGTGCGGGACCAAACTCACAACGGGCGAGACGCGCCGTTCCCCCTGACTCATCC
>JBBECL010000168.1:0-4144 GCA_040881805.1 Terrimicrobiaceae bacterium
AGCCATGGCAACCGTTTGGTAGGTGGCGCGGGGGGCATCGAAGGGTTTGATGAGTGAGATTTCCCGCAGGGAATGCAGGGAGGAGGCTTTGGAGAGGGTGAACGTGATCTCGGCACGGTGGAAGAGGTCCACTTTGCCGGCGAAGGGACTTCCTGCACGGAGGGCTCCGCGCGCCGACGTTTTGAGCGTGCCAAAAGCATCCGTCACCCACGTGATCAGGAGGCTGGACTCCGACCACCGGGACTTGCGCACGAGGATCGCCTGGCAATGTTCCATGATGCGCGAGTTAGTCGTCTTCCGGGGGATCTTCCCCTTCTTGCGGGGAAGCACTTTCGATGGCATCTAGGATCCATTCCTGGATGGCCGCAAAAAAATCCATTTCCAATCGGGCGATCTGACGGGCCGTGGTCAGCTTGGCCGGTGCAGGTTTGGAGAGTTCCTTGTCTGTGAAGTCATAGGTGGCCGCAATCGCCAGGCGGGCTTGGTTCAAAGCATTGAGCCAGGCCGGCGCATGACGGATGGGAATGTCCAAAGCAAAGTTTCCGGGATCGCCTGTGATGGCCCCAAGGTCGGCCTGCACGGTGTTCCGCGAATCCATAAATTGATCGTAGAGCTCGGGTTGGACGAAGGCTTTCCAGTCATTGACGAGGCCATCGTCATTGATCGAGGGAGGAGGAAAAATCCGGGCCTCCGCCTCCGGCCCCGAGGATTCGTTCCAGAGGGGGATCGCTTTCAACATTTCCAGAAAGGGTTCGGGAATTTCCCGGATCGCGAGTGTTCCCTCAGAGGTGCGAAAAAACGTCATGGCTGCTCCAGAGTTGCCAGCAACAAGTGTCCGTGAAGTTGCTGCACATAGAGTTCGGCCCGCTCCCGGGGGCCACTCCAAACGATGGACCGGCCTTTCTGGTGGACTTCCATCATGTGGCGTCTGGCCTTTTCTTTGGGGTATCCAAAAACGAGCCGGAACACATACGTGACATAGCTCATAAGGTTGACGGGGTCGTTGTGGACAACCACATTCCACGGCAGGTCCAAGGAGGGGGATTCCTCGACCTCTTGGGATGGCAATTCCTCGGTTTGCGCTCCCATCAGGCGGATTTGAGGAATCGGGGGGGCATATCGCTCATTGCCTCATCCCTGAAACGCAGGAACCGGCGGGAGGTGAACGGGATTCCGCTGGCGTGGGTCTCCACGGCCAAAAGGAGCAGGGCTGCCATGGAGGGCGAAAAATGAAAGCGGGCCGCGCGGGTTGCGACACAAACCATGAGGTGGCCGCTGGTTTCCCTGCCGTCCAAAAGGTTCAAATATCCGCGCCAGAGCTTGTCGCCGGTGGTGCGGGAAAACCGCTCACAGAAAAGCCGTCCGATCCGTTGGCTTCCCGAGGCCTGCAAGTCGGGAAGTTCCTTGGAAATTTGACAGTCATGGTGAGCCACGGCCTTGGCGCGACCGGAAATGGCCGCCTCGTGAACCATGGCGGTCGCCGGGAGCAGCACAGGTCTCCATGTGGACTCCATCCATTCTTTCCATGCCGGGTCCGAATGCGAACCCGCAATGAGTGTGATCGGTGTCGGCGGCTTCCAACCGCCAAGGCATGTTCGCCAAGCCAGGGCGATATCTCGGGAAGCAAAGGCATGGGCTGGGTCTGACATGAATCGTTCAAAGGTAGCAGAGGACAGGCGTGAAGGTAAAATTTTTTTCCGATGCAAAAACGGACGGGAAGCATCGGTTATTGCAAAAGCAAAAAGGACTATCGATTCGCTGCGATTCGAAAAATCCGGCGTTGTTCGGCCGCCATGACGCGGGCCTCTTTTTTCGATTGATCCTTCCAACCTCCGAGATGGAGGATTCCATGGATAAGGCACAGGGCAGCTTCCTCGGTGGAGGTGTGGGAAAAATCGGGGGCTTGGGCGGCAATGGTCCCGGCCCCGAGGAGGATTTCCCCGTGGTCGAAGGTGATGACGTCGGTTGGGGTGGGGTCTTGAAAAAAACTGTCGTGGATGGTGGCGATTGCCGGGTCGGAGATGAGGGTTGCCTCGATGGTGGTGAGATGTCGCAACGGGGAACGCGAGTGGGCTGCGGCCAGGCAATCGGGCAGGGCGGCAATGACAACCCGCCTGATCCATGGCGTTTGGAATGCGACGCTCCGTTGCCGGTTTCGGAGCACCAGGGCCGGGGAGGCCGGGGAGGACGTCACGCGGCAGGTCGGGCGGATTTTCGTTCAGCCGCCGGGGTTTTTTCCTCGCGTTTCGGATACGCAGGACGGGCGTGGAGCATGTTGACCAGCGTGTTTTTGAAGCTTTCGCCGATCTGTTTCAAGTCGGAGAGGGTGAGGGGCGCTTCATCAAGTTGGCCATCGCCGAGTCGATCATGAATGATGGAGGAAACCAAGTCATCGACTCGCTGGGGGGTGGGTCGTTCGAGAGATCGGGAGGCGCTTTCAATGCTGTCGGCCAGGCTGACGATGGCAGACTCCTTGGTGCTGGGTTTGGGACCGGGGTATCGGAAGCTCTCCTTGCGGACAGTGGGAACATCTTCCGGACGCATATTCATGATCTTTCCGCCTACGCGGGCATCTTCCTGCTGCTGAAGCGCCCTCTGATAAAAAAACGCCACCATGGACGTGCCGTGATGTTGTTGAATGGCGTCAATAATTTCCTCATTGAGCCCATGTTTGAGGGCGAGGTCCACGCCTTCCTTGACATGCGCGGTGATGATCAGGGCGCTCATCGTGGGTGTGAGCTCGTCATGGGGATTTTCACCGGCACGAATATTTTCCGCGAAGTATTCCGGTTTGACGAGTTTGCCGACATCATGGAAATAAGAACTCACGCGGCAGATGGTGGGATTGGCTTCGACCTTTTCTGCGGCGGCCTCCGCGAGATTCGCGACAGCGAGGCTGTGATGGAACGTGCCGGGGGCCTCCAGGCTGAGGCGTTTGAGAAGGGGGTGGTTCAGATCGGCCATCTCCAACCAGGAGATTTCCGTGGTGATTCGGAAAAGGCCTTCGAGCACAGGGAGAATGCCACTGGCAAGGATCGCCGTGCCAAAACCGACGCCAACCGCGGCCAGACTTTGAAGCCCGATCATCCGCCAATCGCTCAGGTGGGGGGCTTCCCAAATGATGGGGCCAATTTGGCCGAATGCCGCTGCGAGGACCCATGTGACTCCGCCGACATAGATGCCCGCGCGGACAAGGCGGCCGCGACGGCGGACTTGAAGGGTCAGGAAGACGGCGACGAATCCGGTGATGAGAGAAATGACAAGAAAGACGGGGTCAATGCGACCGACGAGGAGAGAGCCCCACAAGCTGGCAAAAACGGCGGCAAACAATCCGTGGTGTTTGCCAAGGAGGACCGACAGGACGAGGGGAGCAAAAGCGTAGGGGACAAGCAGCGGGGCGAGTTGAAGGTCGATCGCACCAGCTGCCGCTTGGGTGAGGACCAGCTTGATGGCCGCGAGTTGGGCCAGGATCACACCAAAAACCAATCCAAGGCGGGAGTTTTGGGTCACCGTGTTCGGGTGGTTGATCCAAAGCTGCGCAACAGCGGTCACAAAAATCAGCAGGCAAAGAAGGAACTTTTTTGCCGGCTCTGGTTGCTGACCCGTAAAAACGAGAATCGACAAGCCGAGAACAAACAGGGCCAGAACGATCGACCGGGTGCCCCATCCGCACTCCAATGCCTCGGCGAGAGGGTGCTCGGAAACTGTCCGGCGCGTCTTTGC
Organism: Terrimicrobiaceae bacterium; assembly: GCA_040881805.1. Classification (GTDB taxonomy): domain Bacteria; phylum Verrucomicrobiota; class Verrucomicrobiia; order Chthoniobacterales; family Terrimicrobiaceae; genus JAJTZA01. The sequence goes on from JBBECL010000168.1 coordinate 3,724, forward strand.
GCAGGCCATGCCCTTGCCGATCAACCGGCGGCGTTGGAAAAAATTCCACATGATCCTTTAATGTGCCATGACGAGCTTGCGTATCAAGCTCTGACGACAGGATGTGGATGCGGTGGCAATTGGCATGATTTTTAATGAAGGCGAGGCTTCAGATACGCGAATCTTGAAGACCCCGGTGATTTCTATACGCAGAAATGATTTTTTGCACAAGGGGATGTCGGACCACGTCGGATTCATTGAAGAACTGAAACGCAATGCCGTCCACATCCCGCAAAGCCTCGGCCGCCTCGATCAACCCACTGCGCTTGTTGCGTGGCAAGTCGATTTGGGTTTGGTCGCCGGTCACCACACATTTCGAGCCGGGCCCCAAGCGGGTGAGAAACATAAACATCTGTTCGGTGGTAGTGTTCTGGGCTTCATC
>JBBECL010000169.1:0-4122 GCA_040881805.1 Terrimicrobiaceae bacterium
AATCTTCGGGGTTCTCTCTTGTGCCATACAGGTGCGGGATTCTACATCAATTCATGCGGAAGGGAAGGCTGGTTCGCGGTGGCTTTGAGCGATGTTTTCTAGCGGTTGAAAATTTTCAAATACGCATCGAAGACAAATAAGCGGTGACGCTGTTGGCCGGTGATTTCCCGGAGGATACCCATGGCAACAAAATCGGCAATCAAGGCGGCCGCCGTATTTGTCTGGGTGCCCAGCACGCCGGTCGCCTCGCGAATCGTGATGACAGGGGCCTGATAAAGCTGGCGCATGAGGGCACGCGCCTTGATCTGGCGTCGGGCACTCAGGGTGGTGAGGTGCCGGTGATCGATTTCGTCCTTGAGTTGCAAAATGTCCTTGAAGACTTGGATGGAGGCGGCCGCCGTCTCGCTCACGCCAAGCAGGAAAAAGCGCAGCCAGGGACTGAGGCGACTGGTGGCTCGGACAGCGGTCAATTCATCGTAATAGGCGGGCTTGTTGCGCTCGAAGAAATCGGAGAGGTAGAGGGCCGGTTTTAATAGGAGTCCGGTGTTCACGAGATAAAGCACGATCAGCAAGCGACCCAGTCGCCCGTTCCCATCGAGAAAAGGGTGGATTGTCTCAAATTGGTAGTGAACGAGGGCGATCTTGATCAAATGCGGGACGTGGATCTGGTCATTGTGCAGAAAGTTTTCCAAGTCGCTCATCAATTCCCCCAGCCGATCGTGGTGGGGTGGAATGAACGTGGCGTTCTTGAGATTGACGCCGATCCAATTTTGGCTGCTGCGGAACTCGCCCGGCTGCTTGTGTTTGCCACGCACGCCGCGAAGCAGGGTGGCGTGGGCTTCCTTCAGGAGGCGCGAAGAGAGAGGCAGTTCGGCCAGCCGCGCAATGGAGTGGTTGGCGGCGGCAATGTAGTTTTGCACTTCATTCCAGTCGTCTCGCTGTTCGGGTTTGAGATCTTCTTCGCGGTAGAGGGCTTCCTCCATATTGGTTTGGGTGCCTTCAATCCGGCTGGAAGTGGTGGCTTCCTTGGCGAGGTGCATTTTGATAAAAAAATCCACATCGGGAATGAGCTGGGCAAAGGCGTTCAACTCCCCCAATAACCGGGTGCTTTCGGCGAGGAGCGTAACGGTGGCAGGATCGGAGATTTCCCACTCCAAATTGATTGGGCTGGGTAGAAAGCTTTTGTATTCAAATTGCGGCTCGTAAATTCCCGCATGGTACTCCTGAATGTTCATGCTCGTAGGTGAGAGGCCAATTTTTCTGACAAAATGTCACCGATTTTTGACATTAAGGCAATTGTTATGTCAATTATGAGCCATGTTTTTGACATAAGAGAGGGACTGGTGTCAATTGTTATCCGCTCATCGGTAACAAGCGGCAGTACTTCGTGTTTGAAATAGGCCCCGATGCTTCACCAAACGATTCGCCACCCACTCACAACGCAATGACCTCCTCCCCGCATGAACCCCCTTGACGAAAAAGGCCATCAAATCATTGCGGTGTCGCCATAGAAAATGAGGCAAACGCACTTTCCTTATTTGTGCGATTTCGTGCGGTATCAGTAAAAAGGGGGATTTTCATAGCCCTAACTCCTTTTCCAGCTTCATCAGCCTTGCAGACAAGTTCGCGGGAGCGACGAAAACCATTTGCTTTCCCTTTTTTCGCTTCTCCAGAACACCGCGCTCGCCAAGGTTCAACAGGTCCGTGCGCGCGGTTTGATACACCACGTTGTGGCTCTTTTGATGGCTGGCGAAGGTGTAGCGCTGCCCCGGATGTTTGAGCGCATTGCGGATGATTTCCACCTGCCGGTGATTGAATAAATCCAGCGCCCGCATGTGCGATTCCACATCCCTCAGTTCCGCCGTTTTACGCTCAATATAAGTATGCAGTTCGCGGATAGCCCGGCGGATCACCTCCGTCTGGGCGATGATGAAATACGTCAGGTCGTTGTCATCCGTCTCCGTGTAGAGGAATGACCGGCCATACTTCATGGGCGCTTTGCGCAGGATGTTTGAGATCGAGATGAACTCAAAAAGCCAGTAACCGCTGTGTAGCATCGCCCAGTAAAACAAGGCCCTCGCCGTGCGCCCGTTGCCGTCCACAAAGGGATGATCATAGGCCAGCCAGAAGTGCAGGATGATCGCCCGCACGGCTGGATGAACAAAGTAGCCGGGCGTCTCCCCGTTCGCAAAGGCGCACATCGCCGCCATCCGGGCCTCCAATTCCTCTGCGGGCGGCGGGTCGTGATACACCTGCCCGAAGTCGTCGCCCACCACCCGCTTCTCATCGGCGCGGCGAAAGCGCCCCGCTCCCGTCGGGTCATCCAGCGTCTTCTCCGTCACCACGCGATGAATCTGAAAAACCAGCTCCGGTGTGAGCGCAGATGTCTTCAGCGTCCGGATTCGCTGCATCGTCACGTAGTTGTTCAGGATCATCTGCTCGCTGTTGTCCCGCGGCTTACGACCCGAGCGGATCATCTCCCTCGCCACCTCCCTCGTCGTCACCGCTCCTTCCAATTGGCTTGAAGTGATCGCCTCCTCCATCAGCGAACTCACCAGGTAACGGTCGCGCGTCTGGGGATTCGTGATCGGCTCCGGGATGCTCACCAGCCCCCCTGCGCCGAGATCAATCTGGTGCAGTTCCTCCATCACAAACTCCGGCACGGCGAACTGAAATGGCTGCTGCGCCTTGTCCGTCAGCGGAACCGGTTTCAGGGCATCCATCCGGGTTATCTTCTGCACCAGCCACCATTCCCGATGGCTCATGCCGTCAGGCGGCGAGAGGCGCCGCAGCTTCTCCCAATGGAGGTAATGCCGTTGTGTCTTCGCCTCCCGCATCATGGAAAAGAGTTGCATCATCCGCTCTGGCGGCTTCACTTCAGCCATCAGATCGTTCAGCTTCGGCGGTGTTTGCGGAATGCGCATCGGTTTATTGCTAATGTTCTACTAATTTGTCTGAAATTAGCAGTTCGCTGGAAGTATGCAATTGAATACTAAACCATTTCATTGTAGTATTTGAGCGGCCGTCGCCCCTCAATTCCCCGCACGTTTTGAGGTAAAAAGCCACTTTGAAGGCAAAATCTTTAACGTTCGTGGACATCGCGGGGAGTGACTCAAGGTGTTGGTTTCAGTTCGAGGGTGCCGATTTCCCGCAGTGGTAGCGCGGTGATTTTTTAATGCCAACGTCAGCGACTCTGGCTTTTGGAGGGAATCAATTTCAGCCCGACAAGTTTGGCGAGTTTTCGTTGTCGCTCATCGAAGGAGGCAAGATCGGTGCAGCCACACTCGATCGCTGCAGCGACGTGCAAGACATCAAGGCTCCGGGAACCGGTCTTAGCCGAATATTTCGCCGAAAGCTTTTCCGCCCGAATGAAGACCTCCGACAGTTGATAATCGGCACGCGCCAATCGACCGGCATCAATGTCCGACATGTAAACACGAAGTGCGCTTGATTCTTGGGTTTTTGTGATCTCGCCGCGAAAACGCTTAAAGCGGATGGCATTCGGAATTTCGATGCCGTGGATGTGAGAAAAAATCACGGGGTCGCCGGCTTCTTCCACTAAAGAAATTGCCGATGGGGAATCCACCTCGAAAATATAACTTTTCACGAGAATTCCCGTGTCTATGGAGGTGCTCTATGTCAAGAGACCTTGGGGTCACACAAAAATTCACCAAGCCATGGACTTGCGGTCTTTGACAAAGCTGTTGTTTAGGGAGCGGGGGGCGTCGAGGGCGAGCCAGACAATGGTGTCTGCGCCTTCTTCAGCGCTTTTGGTTGCATCCTGACCGCCCATGTCCGTGCGGCACCAACCGGGGCACATCGAGTTGACTACGACGTGCGGTAATGCAACGGCGAGTTGTTGGGTAAGCATGTTCAGAGCGGTTTTGCTGATGCTGTAGGCGGGGGCGAAGGCTTGGGCAGCACCATCAAGTTGGCCGGCTCCGCTTGAGACATTGATGATGCGGGCGTCGGACGATTTTTTTAGCAGGGGGGCCACGGCCAGCGAGACGCGGAAGGTACCGATCAGATTGGTTTCGAGGGTTTCGCGCAGGGTGTCCGGCGAAAGTTCCAAAAGGCTGCCGTGGTGATCAAGGAGGATGGCGGAATTGTTGACCAACACGT
>JBBECL010000170.1:0-949 GCA_040881805.1 Terrimicrobiaceae bacterium
AGACGCTTGCGGCGGAGGTGTCCTTCGATCCCTTGCGTTGGAGCGGTCCGAATGTCTTCACGGAAAAAGTCTCGGCGATGGGTTGGGAGGGTTCGCGGGTCGGGAGTGTGGACGCCCGTCAGGTGCGTGCGGTGATTGACTGGCGTGCCGCATAGGGGGGGGGCATGGAAGGTGAGCTCGATGGATATCCTCGAGTTGGGTGTGGTTCTTCAAGGTGGTGAAACCCAAACATCCAGCAAGGTGGAAGATCCGGACCCCTCCACGACGCCGGCGAAGCAAGGGTGGCTGCCACAGCGGTTCGAACTGGGATTCCTAAGAGTGGCCCAAGGCGCGGTGAAGTTGCTCGATAAAGAGGGCGGGCAGACCATGGCACTGACCAATTCCGTTTTGACCCTGGAACCCAAGGGATCCTCCTATGAGTTGAACGCCACAGGCGGGTTGCTGGACGTGACGACCTTGCCACAAATGACCGTAAAGTCCGCCCATGCCAGAGTTTCGGATGGGGTGTTTTTTCTGACCCGCTCCGCGTTTCAAGTCGGCGAGTCCGGCAACCTTGAGGCGTCGGGGGAATTTGGCGGGGATTCCAAATTGCGGCTCTCCGCGACGGACGTAAAAATCACCCCGTTCCTCAGCCCCGAATGGCAATCGCGACTCACGGGAAAATTGGCCGGGGAGGCAAACATCACGTGGCCTCAAGCCCAAAGCCCACATTCCACAACGGGCACGTTTGTTCTCACCGAAGGACGATTGGAAAACGTGCCGGTCTTGGCGGAAGTGGCCAAGTTCACTTCCTCACCACAATTTCGAAGGATGCCACTTCAGAAGGTTTCAGGAAACTTCCAGAAGGAGGCCGGCGTGCTCAAGGTGACAGATTTTATGGCGGAATCGAAAGGGTTGATGCGATTGGAGGGTGGCTTTGAAGTGAGGGAGGGGGGAGGGCTGACCGGCA
>JBBECL010000170.1:959-26373 GCA_040881805.1 Terrimicrobiaceae bacterium
CCCCCCCCCCCCCCCCCCCCCCCCCCGACCGGCACCTTTCGCGTCGGGGTCAGTCCCCAGGTTCTCCAATGGGTGCCGGGCTCGAGAGAAAAAGTTTTTACGGAAAACCGGGATGGATATGTTTGGACCGATCTCCTTGTGGGGGGGACTCTCGCCGAGCCCACCGAAAACCTCTCCGAGCGGTTGGCCGTGGCCATGGGGGAGCAGGTCATTGACCAGGGCACGCAAATCCTGCGAGATGTGCCTGCCGGCGCGAAAGAGGGAGTCAAGGGAGTCCTGGATGCCCTCACGCCACTGCTGTCCCGATAATGTTGATTCCCAACCCATCCTCTGGTTTCCTTGTCGTTCACGTGATCACACGCCCCTTCCAAGTTCCCCGCGACTCTTGTCCACTATGATTGGTATTATCGCTCATTCCAACAAGGCGGACGCGAGGGCTGTCCTCAAATCTGTGATGTCGTCGCTTGAGAAGCGTCATGTGAAATTTGCCCTGGAATCCGAGACGGCGGCCCTCATCGGACGGTCATCCGACCTGGATGAAAAAGCGCTGGCCGCCCAATCCACGATCCTGCTTGTGCTTGGGGGGGATGGCACGATCCTCCGGGTGGTTCATCGCTTGGGCTCGGATATTCGCCCGATCTTTGGCATCAATATTGGCTCCCTGGGTTTCCTGACCTGCGTCGGTCCCTCGGAAATCAGCCGGGCGATCGAGAGCCTGGTCAAAAAAGACTATATCCTGAGCACCCGAAATCTCATGCTCGTCGAACTCACCGGCACCTCGGCCCGCAAACGCTTTTATGCCGTGAATGATGTGGTGATCGGTCGCGGTCATTTGTCGGCGTTGATCAAAGTCGAGGTGTCCATCGATGAGGCCGTTCTGACGGAATACAATGCCGACGGCCTCATTGTGGCGACCCCGACCGGCTCCACGGCGTATTCCCTCTCCGCAGGCGGACCGATTCTGATGCCGGGCAGCGGGGCATTTGTCATCACACCGATCTGCCCCCATGTGCTCACCAACCGCTCGGTGGTCACCAGTGATCGGGTGGTGATCAAAGCCAGCTTTGTGCAGCGCGACAAAGAGGCCTACATCACCGTGGACGGGCAACAATCCGTGGCTCTCGCCGAAGGGGATCAACTCAAGATCATCAAAAGCAGCCGCCAACTTCAGCTGGCCATGTTGCCGGAACGTCAGTTTTCGGAAGTCCTCCGGCAAAAACTCAAGTGGAGTGGCAGCAATGTTTGAGACATGACAACCCTCAGCGAACTTCTGCCCGCTCATCATGTGGATCTCGCCTTGAGCGCAACCACCAAAACCGCAGCCGTGGATGACATTCTCGCCCGATTGGAAGGCCATGCCTGCGTCAAAAATTTTCCGGGTCTCAAAGCCGCCATCGAAGCCCGGGACGCCTCTGTGATCTTCGAAGATGGCCTCGGCTTGCTGATCGCCCATGGACGGACCGAGGCCGTTTCCCGCATCGTGTTGGCTGCCGGTCGCTTCAACCCGCCTTTGCAGCTGCCGGGCGAGGCGGGGCCTGTCCATCTGGTTTTTGTGGCCGGCATCCCCGCCGCGTTCAGCACCGAATACCTCCGCGTGGTGGGGGCCATCGTCCGCTGCTGCAAAGATCCCGAAAGCCTGCCGGCCCTCCTCTCAGCCCCCTCCGCCGCCGCCTTCGTCCAACTTCTCACCGAAGGCGAATCCCGGCTCTGATCATCTGCCGCATTTTCTGACCACGCTTCAAGACTTGGATGCAGCAGATAGTTGGATGCCTTGCACGATTCCTGCTTATGAGTCCGCGTGAGCACAGAATCGCTGGATACCCATAACAAAGCCCTGAAAGTCAACTTGGACTCCCGGTGGTATGGGACGTTTGCAGAGATTGGTGCCGGGCAGGAGGTGGTTCGCTGGTTTTTTCGGGTGGGGGGCGCGGCGGGGACCATCGCAAAAAGCATTTCTGCCTATGACATGAAAGTCAGTGATGCGATCTATGGGTTGAGCGAGCGTTATGTCTCGAAGGGCCGTCTTCAGGCCATGCTGGACCACGAATTTGAACTCAATGTCGGGCGGTTGGGAACGGCCCGCGGCGATACGACGGCTTTTTTTGCGTTTGCTGACACGGTGGTTGCCCGCAGCTTCAAGGGAGGAAATGAGTGTCATGGCTGGATGGGTATCAAGTTCCAGAGTCGTCCCCGCGATGAGCCCAGCCAGATCCTCATGCATGTGCGTATGCTGGATGCGGAAGCCTCGCTTCAGCAGGAGGCTCTTGGAATTGTGGGGGTCAACCTGTGTTATGGGGCCTTTTTCCTGCATCACACCCCGGAGCAGTTGGTCGAGTCTCTGTTGGACATGCTGACGACCGGGCGCATTGAAATCGATATGATCGAGTTCAGTGGGATCGAGTTCCGCAATGTGGACAACCGGGTGATGGCCCTTCAGCTTGTGCAGTTGGGTCTCAGTGGGGCTGCAATGTTTGGAGCAGACCGCGAGGTCCTCCAGCCCACCGAGGTGCTCTACAAAAAGGCCATTCTTGTGGAGCGCGGCAGCTTCCGCCCCACGACGCTTGTGAATCTCGATATGGTCTCATGCGCCATGGCCAAGTTCAAAGCCGATCCCGCCGTCGCGGACAAACCCATTCTTCCCATCATGGAAATCACCATGCGGAACCTGCTTGCGGGCGGCAAGGACGTGGACCGTCGGGATTTTCTGGCACGGGCGGAATTGTTGGCGGCTTGTGGAATGACGGTCATGATTTCCGACTACTTCGAGTATTATCGGCTCGCGGCTTACCTGGCATGGCGAACCAAGGAGCGCATAGGAATCGTGATGGGAGTTCCAAGTCTCATCGAGCTGTTTGACGAAAAATATTACACCCAACTTCCCGGGGGCGTGCTGGAAAGCTTTGGCAGGCTTTTTAAGAATGACCTCAAGCTGTATGTGTATCCCTACCAGGCTGAACCCGGCCAGCCTCCGCAGACGGTCAGCACATTGGAGGTCAAGGAGGAATTAACCCCGCTTTATCAATACCTCGCCCACCGCGGCAGCTTTGTGCACCTCGATAATTACAATCCCAAGTATTCCTCGATCTTTTCCCGCGATGTTCTCAAACGAATCGCAGCCAATGATTCTTCATGGGAAGACATGGTCCCTCCCGAGGTTGCAGAGCTCATCCGCAAACGCGGCTTTTTTGGCTGCCAGTCTTGACGGGGATCAGGGCGGGAAAATGATCGGCACGAGGAGGACAGTCACGATCAGCACAACAATCGAGAACGGCACCCCCACTTTGAGGAAATCGGAGAATTGGTAGTTCCCCGGCGAGACCACCAAGGTGTTCACGGGGGAGGAGACGGGAGTCATGAAGGCGGTTGAAGCGCCGAGCATCACGGTCATCGCAAAGGGATAAGGCGAGACTCCCATGTCGGCCGCGATCGCAAAGGCCACGGGGGCCATCAGCACGGCGGTGGCGGTGTTTGAGATGAACAGTCCCAGGGCTGCGGTGACAATAAAAATGGCCGCCAGCGCCAAGCGGGGGGACCCATCGCCAATGACGGTTAAGAGGGCCTCGGCGGCCATGTCCACGCCGCCGGTCCTTTGCAAGGCCAGAGAAAATGGCAACATTCCCACAATCAACACCAGGCTTTTCCAGCTGATGGATTGGTAGGCGCTTTTCATGTCGATGATGCGGAAGAGCCCCATCAGGAGGCACCCGATCAGAACAGCTTGCACATTGGGGAGGATCCCGGTGACCATGGCAGCCACAACCGCCGCAAGGATCCCCAAGGCGATGGGGCCTTTGTTGGCGGCGGGCAGGACGTCTTCGTATTCGGCGGGAAGGTCCAGCAAAACGAGCTGCTTGTTGTGGCGTTGAGATCTTCGGATGTCTTTCCAAAAACCGGTCACCAAGATCGTGTCACCCACACGCAGTTTTTCGTCCAAAAAGTGGTCGCCGATGGCCTCGCTGGCCCGGCGTAATCCAATCACTGTGAGCCCGGAATCCGCGCGGATGCGGGAGTCGCGCACGGTTTTTCCCAGCAGCCCGGAATCCGGGGGAATGATGGCCTCCGACATGCCAATATCTTGGGAGAGGTCTGTGAAGTAAACATTCTCAGGATCGAGAGGAAGGTCTTCCACCTCATATTTTTTGACCAAGGCCGCGACACTTGCCGGGTCCATGTCCACATCCAGAAAGAGGATATCTCCCGACGCGGCGCAGAAATTTTGGTCGGGAGAAATCAGAGATTTGCGGCGGTCTTGCACACGCTCGGCCGCAAGCAGGTTCACGCCCGACTTGCGGAGATTCAAATCGCCGAGTGACTTCCCAATGAGCGGGGACCCGGGTTTGACGCGCACGCGTTTCTCACGGGCGCCGAGTTGGTATTTTTGGATCCAATCGCGGAAGGTGGGGCGCTGGGGCTCGGCGGATTTGCCTTCATCCCGTTCGGGAATCCACTTCCTCGCAAAAAGCATATAAACCAACCCGAGGGCAAGCACCACGAGGCCGAATGGTGCCACACTGAAAAAATGGAATCCGTCATTTCCCTGACGAATCAACTCGGCGTTCACGACGAGGTTGGGCGCCGTGGAAATGAGCGTGAGCATCCCGCTGATGAGAGCCGCGAAGCTGACGGGCATCATCAGGCGGCTGGCGGGAATGCCACTGTTGCGGCAAATGCGGAAGACCACCGGAATAAAAATGGCGACCACAGCCGTGGAGCTCATGATCGAGCCCAACCCGGCGACGGCCGCCATGATCATCAAAAGCAACTTGGTTTCATTGCCGGCGGCTTTGACATTGATCCAGTCCCCGAGTTGCCGGGCCATCCCCGTGCGAACAAGCCCTTCCCCAAGCACAAAGAGAAAGGCAATCAAAACGATGCTCGAATCACTGAAGCCGGCAATGGTTTCCGACACGGTGAGAACGCCGGTGAAGGGCAACGCGGCCATCATCAACAACCCCACCACATCCATTCCCGGCTTGTTGATCACAAACATCGTCACTGCCGAGGCCAGCAGCAACAACACCCAGACCAATGGCCAGTTCATGCCAGCCGGCGCGGCGGTCATTTCTGCCGCAAGAAAGAGAGGATTCGCCAAAGGGGCGAGCAGTGGAGCGGTGGTCATCACGGAAAAACTCAGGGAGCAACAATCGCGTCGTAGCTCTCCGGCCGGCGATCCCGGTAGAACTGCCAGACATCCCGCGTCTGCTGAATTTGATCAAGGTCAATATCGGCCAGCAGGAGTTCATCCTGATCGCGGCTTGCCACGGCAACCATCTGGCCCCGGGGGTCACACACATAAGATTGGCCATAAAATTCCCCGATCGCCCACGGTTGCTCGACGCCCACGCGATTGATCGCCGCAAGGAAATATTGGTTGGCGACCGCATGGGCCGGCTGCTCCAACTTCCAGAGGTATTCACTCAGTCCCGCCACAGTCGCCGACGGATTAAAAACAATCTCCGCTCCGTTCAGACCCAGACAGCGGGCCCCTTCCGGGAAATGACGATCATAACAAATATAAACCCCCACCCGCCCAAAAGCGGTTTGAAACACCGGGTAACCGAGGTTTCCCGGACGAAAATAAAATTTTTCCCAGAATCCCGGATGACAATGCGGAATGTGGTTTTTGCGGTATTTGCCGAGGTAAGAACCATCCGCATCGATCACGGACGCCGTGTTGTAATAAATGCCGGTGCCATCAACCTCGTAAACCGGAACCACCATCACCATGCCATGACGCTTGGCGGTTTCCATCATCAGCTGCGTGGTGGGACCATCGGGAATGGACTCCGTGAGCCCATACCAATGCGTTTCCTGCTCGGCGCAAAAATACGGTCCGTAAAAAAGTTCCTGCATGCAGAGCATCTGGACACCTTCCGCAGCGGCCTTTTCGATGAAGCCCATGTGCTTTTCAATCATCCCCGCTTTGATGACGGCGGGATCGGCATCCCCGGGGTGGGTGGTGGAGGCTTGAATTAATCCAATACGAACATTTCTTGGCATGGCAGGTGATAGGTTGTGGTAAAAAAACGGGCAGTCATTTCACAGGCGGGCAACGTAGCGGAAAATGGAACATTTTTCGTCCTCGACTTATTCCTCCCTTTTTTCCAGCGCCCGCACGCGCCTAATCAATTCAGGCAGTTGTTGGATGGCCAGCCACTGACGTTTTGCTTGATTGCCTGGCACCGCAGGAACCCCCAACACCGCCCCGCCATCCTCGACATCCTTCATGATGCCTGACTTGGCACCGATTTTGACTTGGTTCCCGATTTTGAGATGCCCGGCAATGCCGGTCTGGGAGGCCACCAACGTGTAATGCCCGATCTCCGTGCTGCCCGCCACCCCGACCTGCCCCATGATGATGCAGTGCGCTCCAATCTTGGCGTTGTGACCGATGTGAACCTGATTGTCGATCTTCGCCCCCTGGCCAATGACCGTGGACCCGAAAACCGCCCGGTCCACCGTGGTATTGGCCCCGATCTCGACATCATCCTGAATCACCGCATTCCCAACCTGCAAGATCTTGCGATGACGTCCCTCATCTAAAATATACCCGTAACCGTCAGCCCCGATCACCGTTCCCGAATGAATGCTCACGCGGTTGCCAATTTTGCAGCTGGCATAAACAATCACCGAAGGATGAAGGCAGGAATCATCCCCGATTTTGCAATCCCGGCCGATGTGGTTTCCCCCAAGGAGCGCCGTTTTTGCCCCGATGCTCACGCGCTCGCCCACGACCACATGCGGCCCAATGTGCGCCGTCGGGTCGATTGTCGCGGAAGGGGCGATGACCGCCGTGGGATGGATTCCTGGCTCATAAATATCCGGCGGAAAAAAATGCGGCAACATCCGGGCCATGGTCACCCGCACATCCTTCACGCGGATGAGGGTCTTGGTCGATGACGTGAAAGGGCCGGAGACAAGGATTGCGGCTGCTTCACTTTTTTCGGCTGCCAGAAAATGGTGCTCTTTCTCAGCAAACGTGAGGTCTCCAGCCTTCGCAGAGTCTGCGGGAGAAAACCCGGTGATTGGCACGGATCCGTCGCCGGAAAGTTCGCCGCTGATGAGTTCTGAGATTTGAGAGGCAGTGATGGTCATGATGGGTGGCTCCTTGGCAAAATCCACGGTGCCAGCAATATTCGATCAACTCAACTCGAATTCCATGATCCCGAGGCCACGGGATTGGGGGGGGAGCGGAGCGTCTCTCCCGTGGCAAGGTTGATCCCCCACGCGCACCCAATACCACACGGTCGAGTCGGCCATGCTCCCGGGCTGCATAGCAAGATGGCTCGCGTTCCTATTTCACGGAGGCCGCAAAGCGAATTTCCTCGGAAGAGAGATTGGAAAGCTCGCCGAGCTTGTAGAGCTGGGCTTCGGCATCTTTCGAAATAGCGTGGGCAAGTTTTACGGTGGCCTTGTCAAACTCGTGGCAGCTCTCGGCTTCTTCGGTCACCAACTGCATTTGATTCAGGTAATTTCGAAGGATATGGTTTGAGGCCGCGACGGTTTCCAAAAAGACCCGGTGACGTTCTTTTACTTGAGCCTCCTGTTTTTGAAAGGCCCGCTGGGTGATTTGTTTGATGAACAAGGCCGAGATCAGGACGTAGAGGCACCCCTTGAGGGATTGGAGCATCGTGAGGAAGGCGGAGTCCGGGGACAGCATCAAAAGCAGGGTGTCGGTGATGAGGATCCAAAGCACACCAAACAGAAGATACCAAAGCGTGATTTTCCAGTATGGTTTCATAGCTGACGTTTCGATGGTGCCCCATTCATACAAAAGGAGGTCTCTTTGGCAAGGTTCGTGGACCGGTTCGTGGATCGGAGATGACACATTTTTGGCATTTCAGGAGTTGGGATTGCGCCGAACGAAGAAAAAAGTCATAGTGATCCCTCAAACGTCGTGAATTATTCCTTAACAGCAAAACCGGCTGCACCAGCTCCGAGTGTTCGATACCTCTCATCACCCCCTGAGGAAATCACAATACGTCTTGGAGAGTTGAAGCTTCCCGAGCGTCTGAAGTCCTCGAGGTTTGACCCGGACAAAGCCCTGTCTCTTCGATGTGCCGAGGTGTTTGCCAATCCCCAACCCAGCATTGACGTGGCACGTTTGGCGGAGATGGCCCCGGAGGATATTGCTCCTGATTTCCTCCATGCGGGCACGATCCCCATCAGCCCCGCACTGCTGGCCTTGCGGTATCAATTTCTTCACAGTGTCGAGCAGATTGAGGCTCCTGTGGTCGAGCCGGTTCCCGAGCTGCCTGCCGTGGTCCCGGCGGAGGAGGACCCCGTCCTGTCGGGTCCGGTGATTGAGGCTGCCCCGGTGATTCCTCTGATCAAAACCCCGGCGGTGGTGGAAGTGCCCCCCACGCCTCCCGCACAAAGCATCGAAAATCCGGTTGCGAAGATGGCTTCGCCTGATGTCCCGCCACCTCCCGCCGCCAAGCAAGAGGCTCGTCCGGAGCCACCTCTCCCCTCGCCTCCTGCGGCACCGATTGGTGAATCACCGGTCGGCCTGGTTTCCCTGCCGCCTACGCCGCGTTCCTCCACCCAGGACGCCGACCCGGGAGATTCCAAATCCCAGGCGAAGCCGCGCCCCGTCGCGCGTATACCGGACAAACGAACCATTTTTAACATCCTGCCGGCGCTCAGGCGCCACAGCGCCGCTCCCAAGCCCGTGACTCCGCAAGCCCCTCTGGCCCGAGAATCTGGGCCCACCGAAGAATTGCCAATGGCACCCGGGGGAGGCCCGGCCAAAATTGCGGAGTTGCCCGCGATTTTGACGCCGTCCTTGGAGGAGCCGGCCGTTCGGGAGGCCGTTTCGCCGAAGACAACTCCTGTGCCGCCGCAAGACCTGGAAGCCCCGGAACAGGCTCTTCCCTCCCCGGTCATGCCCCCCCCTGTCGTTCCCAAGCCCGTCGAACATATTGAGCCCACCAACCCCATGGATCCGGCCCCCGTCGCCCCGGAGCCCGAGACTCCCAAGGTCCTCAACATCGAGCACCTTCCCCCGGCCAAGCTCAAAACCACCCCGGCGGTGGCCCGTGAATTGGAATCTGCACCGGATGAGAGCCTGGCTGCCCAAGACCGGCTTCAGGAAATTTTTATGACCGAGGAGCAGTTGACTCTCGACCAAGTCCTCAAGCTTTGCGGGGGGTTGCCCGGCATCCGTTCTTGCATCCTCACCAAGGGCTCCTCGGTGCTTTCGTCCTTTAATGTGCCGGATGGGATTGATGTGGTTTCCCTCACCGGAAACGCCTCGGCCATGCTGGATGCGATCCGGACCTCCTCCATGCGAATGGGGCTTGGGGCAATCCCGGCAGTGACCGTCCATTCCGAGAAGGGCCCTGTCAGTTTTTTCCATTCCGATGACTTGGCCATGCTGATTCTCCACGCGGACCGTGGATTTATTCCCGGAGTTCGCGAGAAAATCCATGATGTGGTGGTGGCCCTCGGTCAATCCAACATCCCTCTCCCCTTGGAGCGATCATCAGAAACGTGATGGTCCCCTGACTATTCAAATTTTACGTTCATGCTTGATCTGATTCAAAAAGGCGGCCCCATCATGTGGATTGTATTGCTTTGCAGTATCACGGCGCTGGGGATTTTTTTGGAGCGGCTGCTATTTTTTCACCGGGCCTCCATCCAGGTGGCCGACCTCCTTCGCGGGCTGACAAATCTTTTGAGGAAAGGCAACTTTGGGGAGGCTCTGCATGAATGTGCGGCGACGCCCGGGCCGGTTGCGCGAGTGGCCCATGCAGTGATCCTTCGCCATGAACTCCCGCGAGCCGAACTCCGGGACGTGGCCATGGAGGCCGGGCAGTTGGAAGTGCCGCGGCTCGAAAGAAACCTGCCCTTCCTCGCCGCCATTGCCTATGTGACTCCCCTGCTCGGGCTTCTGGGAACCCTTGTCGGGCTCTTGCAGACGTTCCAAATCATCACCGCCCAAGGCGGCAATGCGACGGCCACAGATATCGCCGAGGGGGTGTATTGGAGTCTGCTGACATCGGCCGCCTCGCTGACCGTTGCGATCCCTGCCTTTCTGGCCCACAGCTTCCTTTCCGCCCGGGTGAATGATTTCCTGAGAAACATGGAGCGAACGGCCATCGAGCTTCTGGCCGTGTTTGATGACATCAGACGCAAAGGGGGCACGCCATGAAATTGAAGCGAAGTGCGGGAGTCAGCCCGGTGCTTCTTTTTGCGATCCCGGCTATCCAGCTTCCCCTGCTGTTGATTTTTTTTATTCTTTTGGGAGCCTCCTACCTGCTGCAGCCCGGGGTCTCGGTCTCTTTGCCGGATTCCCCCTTTGTGCTCTCGCCTCAAAAGTCCCCGCGTGTGGTCACCGTCTCGCCCCCTCCCTCTTCCGCCATTTTTTTTGATAACCGCCAGACCGACCTGGAAGGCTTGCGCGAGGCCTTGCAGCCTTTGCGGGGACGCTCCCAAACCATCGTGATTCGTGCCGACCGCCGCGTGATTTATGACCGGGTGGTGGCTGTGATGAACACCGTGTTGGAATTGGGATTTCCGGTGGTGTTGGCCACGACCGAGGAGGCCGGCTTGCCGTGAATGCCGGTGAGCGATTGTCGATGGTCTTCGACTGGCCCTCGCGTCATTCCGTTCATGTGATGCTTCCGGCGATGATGATTCTTTCCGTGATCCTGCATGGGGTGGGCTTGATGGTTTTTCAACTGCGGCCGCCGGCCGAGCCGCTCTCAAACCGCCGCTCCGCGGCCCTGTATTTCCTCTCACCCACGGCAGCGGAAACTGGAACCATCGTTCCCATGATCGCCTCCGCTGATCCCTCGCTGTTTTCGGCTGCCACTTCCGAAGATCGGGATATCTGGCTTCTGCCCGGCTCGGATTATTCGCCATCCTTTGACGGGGTTCGTCAGAAATTTGCTTCTCTGCCCGCCGGGGATCCCTCGCCCGCCACGCCTCTTCTGTCTTTTGACTCCGTGAGAGCAGGAATCCATGGATCAAAAAAACCGCCCGCCCGGCAGGCACCCCTTTCCACAAAAATTGCGTTGGAGGGGGATCATGCCGGCATGATTTTTGAGTTGGCTCCCGGGATTTCCTTTGTGGCCCCCGAACGCAAAAACCTTTTCCCTTTGGAGTTCCTTATTGCCAGTGGCCCTGACGGACGCGTTCTCCACGCCTTCCCTCTGGCATCCTCCGGGGATGAACAGATTGACCGCGCGGCTCTGCGGGGTCTGATGGGGGGGCGCTTCAAAATGAGAGGGGATCCGCCGGCGGAAAATTTGTGGGGGCGGGCCACCTTTCTCTGGGGATCGGATGTTCAGCGCATGCCCACACCATGATCCGCGTCGAATTGCCTTGGCTCTTCTTTTTCTATCTGTTTGTTTTCCTTGCGGTAATTTTCACTGTTTGGATATTCTCAGCGATGTCCAAACGATTCCGTGAAAACCAGGCACTGGAAGACAAAACCCAGTGCAGGGCTTGCGGTCTCATTTATCGCTTTCCAGATTCCCAAGCACCCTCGGGCTGCCCGCGCTGCGGAACAATCAACGAACACCACAAAATCAACCTCTTTTAACCCGTTCAAACCGGACAGCATTCCTTATTCCCCATCACCAGCACGGCAACCCCGTGAATTTTTTCATTGCCAAGTGCTTTTTCATTTTCATGACTATCTCCTCTTCCAATCCCTGAAATCCAATCCATGAGCGAACGCAGAGTAGTAGTCACCGGCCTGGGCGTAGTTTCGCCAGTAGGCAACGATATCAAAACTTTTTGGAGCCACCTGACCGAAGGCCGGGGTGGTATCTCACATTACACCTGCTTCGATTCGGTGGTTCATGACTGCAAGATTGCCGGGGAAGTGAAAAATTTTGACCCCACACCTTATTACAACAGCCCGAAATCCGCACGCCGGACCGACCGGTTCACACAGTTCGCGGTGGCGGCCGCGAAGTTTGCGTTGGAAGATGGCGGCTTGGATCCGGCCACCACGGACAGGAACCGATTCGGCGTGATGATTGGCAGTGGCATCGGAGGACTTCGCAGCATGGAGGATGAATGCAAGCGGCTTTTCGAGCGAGGCCCATCCCGCACCTCGCCCTTCACGATTGCGATGATGATCAGCAACATGGCCAGCGGAATTATTTCCATGGAACATGGCCTCGGCGGACCGAACATGTGCATCGTGACCGCCTGCGCCACGGCCAACAACTCGATCGGCGAGGCCTGGCGAACGCTCAAGTTTGGAGATGCGGATATTTTTCTGGCTGGTGGGTGTGAAGCGACAATCACGCCTCTCGGCATGGCGGGATTCGCGGCGATGAAGGCCATGAGCTGCCGCAATGACGAACCCGACAAAGCCTCACGTCCGTTTGACAGAGACCGCGATGGATTCATCATGGGAGAAGGCGCCGGCATTGTTCTCCTCGAAGAACTCGAGCATGCCAAAGCCCGCGGAGCGCGCATTTATTGTGAGTTGGCCGGGTATGGATGCACGGCGGACGCGTTCCACATGACCCAACCCCAACCCGATGGAGAAGGCGCCGCGAGGGCCATGCAAATTGCCATGCGTCACGCCAAAGTGACCCCCGATCAGATTGATTATATCAACGCCCACGCCACCTCCACCCCGTTGGGAGACATCTGCGAAACCAAGGCCATCAAATTGGCTCTCGGCGACCACGCCTACAAGACGATGGTCAGCTCGACCAAGTCGATGACCGGCCATCTGTTGGGAGCCGCAGGAGGCGTTGAGTTGGCTGCCACCGCGCTGGCCATGCAAGATGGCATCATCCCCCCAACGATCAATCTCGACAATCCGGACCCCCAGTGTGACCTCGACAACGTGCCCAATGTGGCTCGCGAGAAAAAGATCCGTGTGGCCATGAGCAACTCCTTCGGATTCGGCGGCCACAATGCCACGCTGGTGGTCAAAGAATTTGCCGGGTAAAGGGCCTTCGGGTGTGAGGAAAAACGGGTGATTTTGCCGTGCGGGCCATGGAACATGGTCGTCCCGACGGGGTGGGGGTTGGATTTCCGGTTTCTGTTTGTTGATCTCCAACTTGAAACGGGCGAGACGCGCCGTTCCTTTGCGCTCGATCATTTTTTATCACTCACGGAATGACCTCGACCACGAAGGCTCCGTCGGAATAGTCCCGGAGCCAGATACGGCGGGGCTGGCCGGTTCCGGCACCGGGTTCTTCGACGGGCAATTGGGGAAGATCGACGCCAAGGCGGCGGGATTCGGATTTTCCGAAGGGGAGGGTTTGGTTGAAGACATTGCCGTAGTGAACGATGGTGCGTCCGGGGGCCTTGGCCACGAGCCAGATGTTGGCCTTGCGGAGGGGATCGCCCCGGAAGCGCACGTCCACGATGTCGGGATCCTCGCTGGAGAGGGAGAGTTGGTAGCCGAATTTGATGGGGATGAGGCGCTCTGAAAGGGCATGACGGGATGTGCCGGTGTTCATGGAGACCGGGGCGGTCTTGCCGAGTCCGTGTCCGGGGAGGCGGTAGTTGTAGCCACAGCCTGTGAGGCCGAGGAGAAAGAGGAAGAGAAGGAGAAGAAATTTTGAATCATGGATTTTTGATTTTGAATGACCGGGCCTTGTGGAGGTGGCAAAGGTCATGGAAGGTTTTGGTGGGCAGATAAATTTTGAAGGGATCACGTGTTTCTCAATCTAGGAAATTGCGCATGGGGAGGCGAGTGCCTAGAGTCTGGTGATGGAATGCAGATGGATCAAACCCAAACCGGCAAGTGATGTTCTGATACGCCGGGTGGCGGGGGACTTGGCTATTCCCCAGGCACTGGCGGAGGTGTTGGTGGGGCGGGGGTTGGCGGATTCGGTGGAGGCGGGTCGGTATTTTGATCCCAAGCTGAAGGAACTATCCGCGCCCGAGGAATTGGATGGCATTGTGGAGGCGGTGGCGCGTGTGGACAAGGCGCTGCGGGACAACGAGCACATTGTGTTGTATGGAGATTACGATGTGGACGGGGTGACGTCGCTGGCGTTCCTTTCGCGGGTGTTGCGGGCGCTAGGGGGGCGGGTGGATTGTTTCCTGCCGGTCCGTGCGGAGGAGGGATATGGATTGAGTCCCGAAGGGGTGGAGCGTTGTTTCTCCGAATGCCGTCCTGATCTTGTGATTGCGGTCGATTGTGGAACGAATTCCGTGCGGGAGGCCGCGATGTTGCGGGAACGGGGAGTGGACATGATGATTTTGGATCATCACGAACCTTCGGGGGAACGTCCGCAGGCCATTGTGGTGAACCCCAAAGTCTCCGGAAGTCCTCTGCGATATTTGTGCAGTGCGGGGGTGGTTTTCAAGTTGGTGCATGCGCTTTTGAAAAAGTCCCCGCACCCCGAGCTGGATTTGCGCGACTACCTCGATCTGGTGGCGATGGCCACGGTGGCGGACATGGTCCCGTTGGAGGGAGAAAACCGGATTCTTGTGCGGCGGGGGTTGCTTCAGCTTTCCAAATCGCGGTGGCCGGGGTTGCGGGCCCTGATGCAATCCGCGGATGTCGGCAATCGGCCGAGGGGGTCGGATATTGGTTTCCGACTGGGGCCAAGGATCAACGCGTCCGGTCGCTTGGGAACGGCGTTGGAGTCCTTGAAGTTGCTGACCACCGAGGATGAGGTGGAGGCGCGGGTGTTGGCCGCGGGATTGGAGCGGCAAAATCGGGAGCGTCAGGGCGTGGAGCGGAGCGTTGCGGCGGAGGCCGATGATTGGGTTGCAAAAAGTTTTGATCCGGAGCGTGATGCCAGCATCGTGGCCGGGGCGCGGGATTGGCATCAGGGTGTGCTTGGCATTGTGGCGTCGCGAATCATGCGAAAATATCACCGGCCCACGATTGTGATTGGGTTCGGGGAAGATGGGATGGGCAAGGGCAGCGGACGGAGCGTGGAGGGGTTTTCTTTGGTGGAGGCGCTGACCAGTTGTGCCGGATTGCTCGAGAAATATGGGGGTCACGAATTGGCAGCCGGCTTGAGCATTCGCGAAAACCAATTTGAAGAATTCCGGGGCAAGTTCGAAAAATTTGCGCGTTCGGCGAGCGATACCGAGATGCTGACTCCCCGCCTGCGGTTGGATGCCACGCTGGCGATTGCGGATATCGACGAAGATTTCCTGGATGCGCAGGACCGGTTGGAGCCGTTTGGCAATGGGAACAGTCAGCCCGTCTTCCTCGCGCAGGGGGTTCGGCCGGCGACGGCCCCGCGGATCTTGAAAGAAAAACATCTGCGTCTGGAATTTGGGGAGAGTCGGCTGCGCATGGCGGCCATCTTTTTTCAGGGGGCCGAGCAGCCGCTGCCCACACCCCCATGGGACGTGGCTTTCCGGGTGGAAAGAAACACGTATCAGGGCCGCGATGAACCGCAGATGCAAATTGTCACCATCCGGGCCGGCACGTGATGCGAGAACCTCTCACCCCCCTCGCGGACTGTGAGTGGGTTCCCGGAAAACGTGTCACGGCACTCGCGAAGCTGGGACTGACCACCCTGGGGGAACTTGTCAGACATTATCCCCGGCGCTACGAGGACCGGCGTTCCTTTGCGGGTTTTCCCGATTCGGCGATGGAGACTCCCGTTTGCCTCACCGGAAATATTGCGGCCGCGAGTCTGAAACGCTTCGGTTACCGGCGGGGTGCTTATGAGATCACTTTGGAAAACGGAACGGGCTCCGCGTTTTCCCAACCGGTCATTTGCCGGTGGTTTAATATGCCCTACATGCAGAAGGCGCTCATGGTGGGGGATTCCGTCGTGATTTATGGCAAGCCTAAAATGCGGGGGAAGCAGGTGGTGATCGATCACCCGGAATACGAGGTGTTGGATGACGAGGACAATTCGCTGCACATGAAGCGCATCGTCCCGATTCACGCGGCCGGCGAGGGCGTGACCACCCGCGTGTTGCGGACCCTGATCCATGAGGCGCTGGATGTTTGCGATTTGGGGGCGGCCGGGTTTTTGCGATCCGCGGGCATGCCCTTGGAGACGGCCTTCCGGGATATCCATTTCCCGGAGAATCAGGAAGCGGCCGATCTGGCCAGAGAGCGTCTGGCGGTGGACGAGTGTTATGCCATGCAAGTCGTGGTGCAAACCCGCCGGAGCGCCTGGGTTGGGCTGGAAGGGGAGGCAAAAGTCAGTCGGGGGGTTCTGTCAGCGAAGCTAATTTCCCAGCTGCCATTTGCCCTCACGGCGTCGCAACAATCCGTCATTGCAGAAATCCAAAGCGATTTGGCCGCCCCGCGACGGATGAACCGCTTATTGCAGGGAGATGTGGGTTCAGGAAAAACGCTGGTCGCCGTGGCTGCGATGGTCCAAACCATCGAGGCCGGGTTCCCGGCAGCCATCATGGCGCCCACCCAAATTTTGGCCGAACAACATCACGCCACCCTCACAAAGCTGCTTGAGCCACTGGGAATCCCGGTGTATCTGCGAACCGGTTCCCGCAAAACCAACGGCCGGTCAGACGAAGCCTCACCCACGATTTGCCACACGCCACCGGCCACGCCCGGTCTCCCGCCGGCCATCGTGGGAACCCACGCCCTGCTTTTCGAGGATGAAACAACCTTCCGCCCCGGGCTCATCGTGATCGACGAGCAACACAAGTTCGGTGTCATCCAACGTTCCAAACTCACCGGACTGCCAAGCCGCCCGGATGTGTTGGTGATGACAGCCACGCCCATCCCGCGAACGTTGACCCAAACCGTTTACGGCGATTTGGATGTGTCCATCCTCCGGGAAAAGCCGGAAGGGCGCGGGGTCATCCGCACGGCTGTCCGTCCCGTGAACAAGCTCCCCGAGGTGGCCGATTTTATTCGCAAGCACCTGGAAAATGGCCGCCAGGCTTACATCGTGTATCCGCTCATCGATGAAACCGAGAAACTTGCGGCCAAGGCGGCAAGTGAGGAATTTGTGAAATGGGGAGAGCTCATGGCTCCCTTTTCCGTGGGGTTGCTTCATGGCCGCACGGCGGCGGATGACAAAGAGCGTGCCATGGAGGATTTTCGTGCGGGCCGGTTATCCGTGCTTGTTTCCACCACGGTCATCGAGGTGGGGGTGGATGTGCCCAACGCCTCGATTCTCCTGGTCGAAAACGCGGAGCGTTTTGGGCTGGCGCAGCTTCATCAATTGCGCGGACGCATTGGCCGTGGCACCCACAAGAGCTTCTGTGTTTTGCTGCATTCCAAGGATGCGCCGGACGATGCACTCGCCAAACTGGCGGTGCTCGAACGGACCCGGGATGGTTTCATCATCGCCGAAGAAGACCTGCGGCTCCGGGGGCCGGGCAACGTTCTCGGGACAGCGCAGACGGGATTGCCGCCATTAAAAATCACCAACATTGTGAAAGACTCACGCGTGATGGCCGAGGCCGCCGCCCAAGCGCGTCAAACCCTCTCGGTGGACCCGGGGTTGCGGCTCCCGGAGAACCAAAACCTCCGATCCATGGTGGACCGCGCCATGGAATCCGCCTTGGCGGCATCAGGCTGAGGTTTTCCTTTCCTCCCATCGGGGGCTTTTGCTAGGTTGACCCGACAACCAATACCCCGTGTTTTCTTTTTTTCACACAACCCCCGGACTCGCACCCGTTTTTTTGCGGCTCGTCTTGGTTGCCATTTTTTTGTTTCACGGTGGCCAGAAATGCTTCGGGTGGTTTGGGGGGGAAGGGTGGATGGCCACGTTGGCCGCGCTCTCAGAAATCGGTCTGCCGACAATTCTGGGGGCTGTTGTGATGATCGTGGAATTCGTGATTGCCCCCCTGCTGCTTCTCGGGTTTCTGACGCGGTTGGCCGCCCTGCTTGGGTGTGGGTTGATGTTTGGTTCCCTGTATTTCATTTATGGTGGGTCGGCATTTCTTGAACTGCAAGCTCCTCTCCTCGTGCTTGCCAGTTGTCTGGCTCTGCTCTTCAGCGGAGGTGGCGGACTGTCCATCGACCGGGCCATCAGCAGCGCCCTCCTTCCACCCATTCATTCCGGCGGTTTGAGGTTGACGTAAGCCCCAACTTTGGTATTTTGGCTGGTCTTATCGCGGGTATAGCTTAGTGGTAAAGTTCCTGCCTTCCAAGCAGGCCATGAGGGTTCGATTCCCTCTACCCGCTGTTGATTATCAACGACTTACGTTGAAATCTGAAAGATCTGAAACTAATTTTTCAGATTTTGCCGTTTTTTCGTTCCCTCTACCTTCCCTCTACCGATTTTTCGCTTTCAGATTTTTTTCAGATTTTTCGAGGGAAGCGTTCCCTCTACCAGATGTGGATAGCACAAGCATGGTCCGCTTTTCGGAAAAGAAATTGGGAGGATTCCAATCTGAAAAGACCGGCTGCTCGAGAAAGTTGGTAGCGATACTTTTGAGCTATCCGAGTTTCGATTCGAGGATCGAAATATGCCGATTATA
Organism: Terrimicrobiaceae bacterium; assembly: GCA_040881805.1. Classification (GTDB taxonomy): domain Bacteria; phylum Verrucomicrobiota; class Verrucomicrobiia; order Chthoniobacterales; family Terrimicrobiaceae; genus JAJTZA01. Next base: position 19,323 of record JBBECL010000170.1, read on the forward strand.
ATCACCCGTTCGGCGTTCCTTGAAGATTTTCAGATTGCTCAACTTCCAGCGTAGCGCAGGAAGATCGCCGGCATGGGGGCATTGGAGAAGGCTCCAATCAGGTTCGGCACGAGTGAGGCCGGTCAAAAATTTTCGATGTTTGTCGCTCAAACGCCCCGGCAGTTCCCCACGCAGGCGTGAACGGGTCTGGAGCAAGGTATCCAGACTGACAGGCTCTCTGGTCATACCGACAACGTTCTCTTCGTAGTCTTTTGCGATATCTTTGTCATTTCCGAACAGCACTTCGTGAGTCGGTCGATTGTGACCGGCCAGATAGGTGACAAAACATTCCACCATCGCCTCCGACACGCCGCTGGATTCGTAGAGCTTCCAAACATCGAACAAATCACGGGGATGTTGGCGATCCATTGCCGCCACCAACTTGCTGCCATACAATTCATCGGGAGCAAGCACCGGCAATCGAAATTCCGTGCTGAACATATCGGCTGTTTTTGGACTCAAATCACGATACTCTATTGGTAAGACCGACCCACGAAAGACGGTGTTGACCTCGACCTTTACTTGGTTGTTTTCATCCTCAATGAGAAGCTTGATGTCTCCGAGGCCTTTGCCGGATACCTTGCGGGGTTGCAGGCCGCGGTTCTTTAACCGTTCGGAAATGGTGTCCAGCTCAGTGGCTATTTCAGCAAGGGCCTGTTGGCGCTCTGTTTGCCAAGGCCGGTAAACAATATCGATATCAACCGAGAGGCGAGGCATGTCCTGCACAAACAGATTGATGGCGGTGCCGCCCTTCATGGCGAAAATCTCGTTGGCGAAGACATCTGGCGCAGCCTGCAACAAGAGGCGGACGGTATCGACGTAGGCTTTATCCATAAGGTTTTAAGCTGAGTAGAGTGCCATCTTTGAAACGGCTTATCCATCGGCTGTCGCTTCCAACGGGCAATCTATATTGCATTTGGAGTTGGTTGACATCGACCACTTCGGTTTCGCGTGCCCAAGTCAGGAATAAGCGAACCGCTTTCACGCTTGTGCAACACGTCAAGAGATTGCCCAGCATACTCGTCCGGGGGTTGCGCAAGCCATCAAAGATGTTTCGTGCCTCTTCCAACCCTTGATGAATTCCCACCTCCGACAACATTTCCAAGACGGCCCGTTCTGGAACGGAAACGCTCAGGCCATCGGTGACATCGGGGGGAGTAGTAAGGCTTTTTTGCGCCAAGGATTGGTCTTTCCAGTCAAACAAGTGAACGTGCGAATACCGGGCAGGGAATCGTTCCACAAACCATTCAGGCAGCACGAATCGCACATCTCCCCATAGCAATATCCGCTCTCTCGAGGCGAGGTTGTGACGAACCCCCTGCAAGGCAAGGGCCGTTTTGCTGGCAACGTGAAGGCCCGCCACTCGGCGTTGGAGGAGCTTGATGCACTCGTGCATTGTCAATTGATCGCCAGGGAAGGAATACACTCCTTGGCCCAAACGAATCAGCCATCCGCTCTTCGCATACCGCGCCGCTTGCTTGGCTGAAACGCCCACCGGTTTAAGGCTTTCGACATCAAATGGCGCACCGTGGGGTAACGCGGTGTAAAGCATCTTGATTAAAGAATGTCGTGAAAAGCTCCCCATGGAGGAAAAATGGCACAACATCTAAACGCATCAAAGGAAAAGATTGAGATCTGCATAAAAATACCCCCATGAGGGGAATTAAATTGCAGCCAGTAATCAATATTTAGGTGGAAGGGCCCACTCCTTCGCTGAAAAGGTGTTCAGGGCGGCGACCACCCACCCTGCATCCTGTTGTCGCAGTCGCTGCGAAGGTCGGCGCAACATGTTCCGAAAAATGTTGCTTCGCAGTCGCCGCACTTCCATGAAAGGTGTCACTAATAAAGCATCTGTGAGGCGCAGTTATCCGAGACAAGGTGCGTGCAAGGACGGATTATAATTTCAAAGCGGGTTGTCCGAGGATTCCGAATTCATGCGGTCGTCACGATCTTTCTAAAGATCGGTGGCACTTGGCGGGTGCGCCATGATTTGGGCCATTCGGTCCAGTCGCCGCCGTGCGAATCGCGAAGATGAATCATCTCGCCGTTCAGGTGTGGAGAGGCGCCGACTTGTTTGAGGAAAAAGGCACAGCCGGATTGCTTGGCTTGATTCCGCAGATCGAATGCCCATTCGAGATGGAATGGGCGAGCAGATGGCCCGCTTTCTCCACCGACGATTATCCAGTCGATTCCATTCAGCTGCGGGCTGACTTTTTCAAAGAGCGGTTCGATTGAGAGACCTCGGGCTGCCGCCGGTATCTGTTTGAGGGCTTCGATGCGCGGGTAGGACTTTTCGGAAGTGATGCTCGTCATCGGCACAAGGTTCTTGGGCCACTGTTGGCCGCCAGCGATAAGCCAGTCCGCATAGTGATGATGGATGTTGATGCGTGGCGCGTAGCGCGGGGAAGAGGGATGCGATGCGAATCATGCGGCACTTTTGTTTTGAGATTCGGCCTTGATGAAGTGCTCCGGTCCGAGAGAAAACCACTCTCGAGCAATCCGCCCCGCCTGAGAGATCGTCTTGCGGTAGTACTGACGGACCATTTGCTCGCTGTTTCCAGCTTCCGTGGCGGTGTCGGCGAGTGATCCCGACAATGCCGTGTGATAGGTATTGAACGACTTTCGCAGTGCGTTCTTTTTCCAAGGAATGCCTGCAGCGGTTTTGATAGCGGCGTAGTCTTTGCCTATGAACTTTCCCGGGTAGACCGGTCCACTTGAGGATTTTTGAAGCACCCTCAGCCAGGCACGAAGGCAGGGGGCCAAATAGACGAAACGCTCTTCACCAGTTTTTGACACATCGCTGCGGATGTGAAGCTCAGGGTCATCCTGATCAAGCTGAATGTCCTCCCATCGAAGTCGATCCTTGTTTGGATCGCTCTGGCATAACTCCTCGGTGCGAACCCCGGCGAAAGCCTGAATCACCAGAGGAGTCAGTCCACTGGACTTGATTTTGAGGCCGGCGGTGATGAGTTGCACCAATTCATCCGGAGAATAAATGTGACGCACCACCCTGCCCGCCTTCGGCTTTCTTACCTTCTCGGGTGCTGTGAGAAGGTTGTCTGGAACATAGCCTCTCTCTTTTGCAAACTTGAACAACCCGACAACGGCGGAGTGATAGTTTCGTCGTGATCGCGAGCTCAAAGGAAGGCCATCCAGCCAACGCGCAATATCCGGTCCCGAGATGGAGCGGATTTGCCTGCCCGCAAAATCCCGGCCAAAGCGATTCCTGAGCCGACAAATCAAATCAGATACGTGGTGAATGCCGGTGTCCCGTTCCTTGCTCCGGATTAATTCCTCGATGATCAGTTCCACCGTTGCATCCTCCCCGGAGTGTTGCTTCAGGAAGCAAGACACCGCATCGGCAATCGTGGCGCCAACTTCTGACAATGAACGTGAATACTTGTCGAAAAGCCGAGCTGCCTCGATGATGCTCAATCCGTGTCTTTCAAGAATTTCTGATGCCCGTTGTTCCTCAATCCCGGCGGTCGGGTCGACCTGCAATAATACTTCGATTTTCTTTTTGGCTGCTTGCACAGCCAGCATTTCGGTAGCTTTTTCGATTCGGTGACGCTCTGATCCGTTGGTTACAAACTGGGCTGAAAGGCGCTTCCCGCTCTGATACACCGAGATCGACACACCCCAGTGGGTATAAACCGGCACACGCGTCTTGTGTGCCGCCCTCATTCGCCCTCGCCTCCATGAATTTTAGAAAATGTCCTCATCATTTTCTTGTTTGCGGTGAAAGAGGACGGCGCCCCGGAAATGGGAATTGTGGTGTGTGCCGAAATCCATTCGCCGAGTTGGCAGAGCGGATAACGCGGACGTCGATCAATCCAAACGGTTGGGATAGAGCCCCTCTTGGTGAGTCTGTCGAGTTGGGACAAGCTTAGATTCAGCAGTTCAGCGGCTTGTTCTCGGGAGAGAAGCCGGATTGCGGCAAAATCATGCTCGGTCTTGGCGGCGCAAGCACGCGCACTATCCAGCAACTCCTCCAGCGCCATCTCAACGGCGCGAGCCTTCTCGACCAGAGAACTCTCTTTCACAGTCAAAGCGGAGCACACTCCCAGACCGATAGTTTGGGGATTTACTCTGCTTTTGTCGTGACCGTAGCGTTCCACATCTCAATTGAAGCGGAAAAAATTTTCAAAGTACGCTGTTTCTGCAGAAACTTGAAAAAACGTCGGGAAATGTGCTGATCTCGCCAGATTCAACGCTTTTTCGAGACGTTGGTCATCGAATTCCGACGATTTTCAATCTCAAGTTACCCCGGTGGATAAAGCGCAAACCCACAATTCTAATATTTTGGACACTCTCATTTTCCTAAGCCGGCGGAAATGCTTCACCCCTCCCCTCATCAAGATCGGCTATGGCCACCGCGGTCGCTCTTCACGGGCATGAGCCGGGCTGGATCGACAAAATTTGCCACGGAGCACTCAGCCCATGGGGGCAGATTCTCAAGAAAAGTTCCCTGCAATGGAGCATGGGTCAGTCCGCAAGCACAGGAGACGTGGATGCGTGCAGCAGTTGAGCGAATGATGCTGCCACACAACCGGCACTGCACAGGGGATCCTCCCTTGATTCGCATCTTGAGCAGGTTCTGGTTGTGCCGACACGGGGTTTGCGGATCGAGGGGAAGAATGATCCACAGTGAATTCCTTGTTCGAATGACAAGTTCATCCTGCATATTGACGATAACCGAGCTGTGGAAAAATCCCGGAATTTCCATCCCGTTTCGATGAGTGCGAAATATGCAAATCTGCTCGCCGACTTCCAGTTTCGTCAGCATGAACCCGCGTAGACAGTAGCCTTCGGCGATTGCCCTCTTGCTTGCACTTATAGGGAGTGAAGAATTCAGACTGCATGCTTTTTGTAACGCGACTGGTGCCAGAGCACCGATAATTGGAATGTTGACCTTCATGTTTTCTTGTTTGCGGTTTTTGAATAACCGCAACTTGAATCGCGACTCGTCAAGCCGCCGTATTCCAAAGGCGACCATGGCTCGGTGCACCGAAAATGTGCCCTGCCCCCCTCAAAGTCTCCTCAAATTCCATGAAGTTTCCAGATGTCAAAATGGGATAAAAATGCTTTAAGAAAATTATCTGCCGGAGAAACCCATTCAAAATGATTGCGGGAAATAAGGGGGGGAATAACCCTCTTTTTCTTTTATCTTCTCACAAGCGTTTTGACTGATCTGGCAGCCTCTCACGACCGTCCCGGTTGATTCTGGCGTTCCCTATGGGCGAGCGTGTCAATACGTTTGCCGGGCATTGGTATGCGCCGCTCAGAGGCCAGCAATGAGGGGAAGCCGCCTTGTTTCTGCTTCGATCAACGCCAGTCCATCGGACCAGCGATCCGGCTTCGAATTCCCTTCATCATTTTGCCGGGCATCATCGAATCATAAAAATTTCTACCGCGCGGGATTCTGTGCCCTCTCTCAAAACCTCCCGCTCTTCTCCCATCCGCCAAGCGGAATGCGTAATCCTCCCGCCGGGGTCAAAGATTCCCGGTCAACTCCTCAAAAAGGTCTCGGGGAAGTTTCACGCAAAAGCAAGGGCCGGATCTTCCGTGAAGTGAAGTCGCACACGGGCCGGAACCTCCCCAGCGTCAAAATGGCAAAGCACGGCATCCCGGATCATTGCCTGCAAATGGGTCAAGTCATCGCCCTGCGTGGAAATCCCGCCGCCGCACGGATCATCCCACGATGCGGAAAAGCCGCCGGACTCTTCCGCCGTCACAGTGAAAAGGATTTCCTTCATGTCCGGGAATGTCGCAGAGATTGCCCCGTGTCGCAAGCCGAAAGGGAATCCGGGCGGAATCCTCGCAAATCGGAAAAGGGAAATTTTACCGCCGTCGAAATTTTTTCACCGGCTTCGCTATCCCGGCCAGCAAAGTGTTGCAGCGAAAGGGAGGGATTGACGCCCTCCGCCGCCAAATTGCCCGACAACCGGGCCGGGTCCGCACTCCATGCCCCGACTCCCCGACCGATCAAAGCCCCGCCAGCGGGCAGGCAAGCGCACAACGAGGGGAACGCAACAAGGGATGCCCAGCAACAAGGAAACTCTGTTACAAAAAAATTCCCATCCCGGAATCGGTAATGGTTTTCACCCTAGGCGGGTTTTTTGCACCCCCCCCGGCCGACGATGGATCAAACGCCAAAATTGCCATCGAATGCGGCTTCAGCTCGGCCACGCACTTCGAACAGGCCTTCAAAAAGGTTAAGATGGATGTCCTCCGGCAGTTTCTCATAACGCCGGAACAGGTGGCACAAGTGAAAAAACTTCTCCCGGCAGAGGATCCACGTCAGCAACCGGCGTGAAATCTCCCGCCCAGAGGGTTACGAATTTTTGTTCCCTTCTTTGATCAAATTTTTGTAGTGGCCGGTGAGGTGGCGGCCCATCATTTTGAGGACATTGATGCCGTAGGGGATGGGATCGAGGCTGGAGACCTCGTCATCGTAGCGGGTGGGGATGGGGAGTTGGGCGCATTCCATGCCGAGGAGCTTCGCGATGACAATCATTTCGGCATCGAAGTTGTAATTGTTTTGCAGGCGTTCGAAGGGGGCGGCTTCGAGGAGCTTCCGGGAATAGAGCATGTATCCGCTGTGGAACTCGGCCATGTGGGTTTGGAACACGAGATTTTCCATGGTGGTGAGGATGCGGTTGGGGATATAGCGGTGGAGTGGCATGCCGCCTTCGCGGGCACCGCCGCCGACCATCCGGGATCCTTGAACGATGTGGGACTGGCCTTGCAGGATGGGCTGCATGAGTTCGAGCACCAACTCGGGCGCGTATTGGCCATCCGAATGGACAACGGCAAAGGCTCCGGCCCCGAGCTCGAGACCCCGGCGCAACCCGGTTTTTTGGGCTCCGCCGTAGCCGCGATTGACCTCGTGGTGGATGACCTCCACGGAGGGATAAAGGGGTTTCAATTCTTCGGCAACGTCTCCGGTGTTGTCCGGGCTTTTGTCATTCACAATGATCGCCACGCCATCTTCCCAAAACGCGGATGGCAG
>JBBECL010000171.1:0-4115 GCA_040881805.1 Terrimicrobiaceae bacterium
CCTCCCCGCGCCTCTGCCAGTTTTCCCGTTTACATGATCCAGGTGGATCATCCAGACGGGAGGGAATTGTGACATTGATGCTCAATTTCTTTTCCCGTTTACATGATCCAGGTGGATCATGCAGACGGGAGGATGGTGGTTTTTTTGGGTCGAGGCGGCTTGGAAATCCTTATGAGTCAGTGTCTGCGAGGCTGGGGCTGGAATCAATGATTTCCACCAGCGTTCCTTCGGGAGCAAGGTCAAAAAGCGCTTTTGCCATTTCTGAGGGCAGGCGGATGCAGCCGTGCGACGCGGGGTATTTGATCAGCCGGTCCTCAAATTGCCGCGCAAATTCTTGGGGCACCGGCCATGGCAATTCCGCATCCGGATCAAACCCGGCATTGAGCATCAGGCAAACCGCGCGCGTATCGGTCCCGGCCATCGCTTGGAAAAAGCCCATCGTTTTTGTATGATTCTCTTCCTCAAGACGATTGATCTCCCCGGCTTGCCGTCGTATCGCCTCGGCGCGAGCCAGTCTTTCGGCCACTTCCTGGGACTCCAGATCGGAGGATGCCGGAATTTCCACCGGCCATTCCGGGTCGCACGGCGCTTCCTGCCCCCCCAAAAGCAGGCCCATGCCAATCATCAATGCCGTCCGCTTCATCGTCGTAATGGCATCTTGGGAGAGATTCTGCGTATCACCAAGTTGCCAGTTGGAAATTCTTCACACGCCTCCACGCACGTCTTTGACATTTGCTGCCCGAAAGCTGTCGCGCAACACAATGCGCGGGTCACCATCTTTGGAAACTGCGCGACAGGGCGCTAAACAAGCCCCCCTCTGCTGAGTGGCGGAAACAGAATGTTTTTCGTCCCCCCATAAAAATCAAAAATTGTTCCAATCGCCGCTACGACTCGTCCTGCGGTGGCGGACTAAGGTTGCACCAAAAATCGGAAAGCCCGATCCTGGAACCCGGGAAGCCCCTCATGTCCAAAATCCGGATAGATGGCGGCGTCTTTTTCCGTGGTCAGGTTGTTGTAAACCGCAAACTGGGTGGAGGGCGGACAAATGTTATCCATCAGCGTGAGGGCCATGAGGACATTGGCTTTGATCCGGGGTGCGAGGTGATGCACGTCGATATAGCCGAGGGTTTCAAAGATTTCCTCCCGGCGCTGTTGGAGGGGATCGATCGCGCGCAGGAACGTGCGCAATTCACTGTAGGCATCCTTGGCGAGGTCCATTTCCCAGACGCGTTGATAGTCGGAAAGAAAAGGAAAAATTGACACACAGCGGCTGATTTTTGGCTCCAGCGCCGCGCAGGCAATGGCCAGGCCACCCCCTTGGGAGCCACCCATGCAATAAAGGTCCGTGGATTCCGGGAAGCTCGCGATCACACGCGCCAGTTGGACGGTGTCCAAAAAAATCTGACGGAAAAGAAGTTTTTCCGGGGAATCGTCCAGTCCGCGGATGATGTGTCCATGGTGGGTGTTGCCTTTGACAACGCCCGCATCTTCGCTCCGACCGGCCTGGCCCCGACAATCAAGGGCTGCGACGCAGAGTCCTTCGGAAACAAAAGAGAGTTTGTCGTGCCAATCCCCGCTGGAACCCGTGTAGCCATGAAAAAGCAAAACGGCGGGGCCGGGTTTGGCGGGTTGGCGGGGGCGGAGATATTTTGCGTAAATGCGGGCTCCTCCCACCCCGTTAAAAAAGAGATCGAACGTTTCGGTATGGCGGGTGCCAAGCGCATCCGCGGGGATCAACTCCGGTTCGGGAGGGGTGTTGTTCAACTCTTCGATCGCGCGGCTCCAGTAGTCATCGAAATCGGCGGGTTTGGGATTGATTCCAAAATAGGTTTTGAGGTCGGCAAGGGGTTTGTCTAAAACAGGCATGGCAATTCCCTAGTTGATCCTCACTCGTTCGGCAAGCGCAGCTTCCTGATTTGCAGCTTCTTGATTCGGGCAATCTTCACAACACAAGGAGAAGACGTGACGGCCGTGAAGCATGGTCATCGCGGTCGGAGATCACGGTCCACGTGCATTGCTTTTGCCGCGTTTTCGATTCTTGCCAGGGATTGACGATTCTGAAAGCGTCAGGCATGCCCTCACGCCCGCTCAGCTCCGGATTTTCCAGCTCGCGCAACGGTCGCCGCAAGAAGGGGGGGTCGGCGGAAGTTTGGAATTTGGTGAACCGGATTTTGACCCTTCTCGTGTTTGCGGGCTTTTTGGTGATGTTGGCTCTTTGGTTTTATCCCGAGGTCCAAAAGCGCAATGAGCTTGCGGCCGATCTGGAGCAAAAAACCGCCGATCTTTCCAAGGAACAACTCCTGCGCAAACAACGGGAGCGGGAAAAATTTTTGCTCGAGAATGATCCCGATTATATCGAGGCCATTGCCCGGGACCGACTGGACCTCATGAAAGAGGGGGAAACGATTTTCCGTCTGGATGGAAAAACCGCCGAGGAAGTTCCGCCGGCTCTGGCCCCAAGAAACTGAGGCGTTCATGGCAACCATTCTTATTCCTGCCCGCTGGGCCTCCACCCGATTCCCCGGCAAACCCCTGGCCCTCCTCGCGGGCAAGCCACTCATCCAACATGTCTGGGAGCAATGCGCCCGCTCAAAAACGGCCGCGCGGATTATTATCGCCACCGACGACATGCGAATCGCCGAAGCGGCGTTCGATTTCGGGGCCGAAGTGGCCCTCACGCGAAGCGACCATCCCAGCGGCACGGACCGGGCAGCCGAAGTGGCCGCTCTGCTCAAGCGGGAGCGGGTGCTTGTCAATGTGCAGGGCGATGAACCGTTTGTGGAACCGAAGTTGATCGACCGGCTCATTCGCGAATTCAAAAATGACCGCTCGCTTGAAATGGCCACCGCCGCCAGCCCGATCCACGACATCGCGGAATTCCATGACCCCAACATCGTCAAGGTCGTGCTTAACCTTGACGGAAATGCCCTCTACTTTTCCCGGGCTCCGATCCCCGTTAATCGTGACAACGAGGCGCACTCCCTGAGTTTTCGTCATCACGGAATCTATGCCTACACCAAGGAGTTCCTTCTCCGGTTTGTGACATGGAAACCCACCGCGCTGGAAAAATCCGAGAAGCTCGAACAACTCCGGGCTTTGGAACACGGAATCACCATCCGTGTATTGAAAACCAAAGGCACCTCTCCGGGGATTGACACCCCCGAGCAGGCAGTCGCCGCCGAACGGCAGATTCTCCGAGCAGGCGAATCTTAGCGTTTGGAGAATTGGAAGCGCTTGCGGGCTCCGGGTTGGCCGGATTTTTTACGCTCCTTCATTCTTGGGTCACGGGTGACCAGGCCTTCGGCACGCAGGGCCACTCGAAGGGTTTCATCGGATTGAATGAGAGCCCGGCTCAGAGCCAGGCGGAGGGCACCGGCCTGGCCATTGATTCCGCCACCGGAAGCCTTGACCTCGATGTCGAATCCATGGATGGCATTGGCGATCTCCAGCGGGCGGAGAATCGTGTTCTGCATGGAGAGACTTGGGAAATAATCAATGAAGTCTTTGCCGTTGACTTTGATGTTTCCGGTTCCGGGTTGCATGCGGATGCTGGCGACAGCGGTTTTGCGGCGGCCGGAGGCGATGATGTTTTCGGTGGCGGTCATAGAAAATTGAAGAAATCAGATGCTTTTCGGATTTTGAGCGGTGTGGGGGTGTTCGGTGCCGCGATAGACTTTGAGTTTGCGATACACCGTGCTGCCCAGGCGATTGTGGGGAATCATTCCCTTGACCGCGCGTTCGATCAACAACTCGGGTCGGCGGGCCTTGCGGGCTTGGAATGTTTCGGATTTGTGGCCTCCCACATAACCGGAAAAGCTGGTGTAAACTTTCTGGATATTTTTTTTGCCTCCGACTTGGACTCGCTCGGCGTTGATGACAATCACGAAATCACCGGTGTCCACGTGAGGTGTGAAGATCGCTTTGTTTTTGCCGCGCAGAAGGTTTGCGGCTTTGACGGCCACATGGCCAAGGTGTTGCCCGGCGGCATCGATCACCCACCAGTCACGTTTGACGTCGGTGGCTTTTGCTGAAAATGTTTTTGGCATGGCTTAAATCAAGAAGAACTCAGGAGAATCTCCAAGTTGAGGGCTTGTGTCAAACGGAAATGCAAAAAT
>JBBECL010000172.1:0-4108 GCA_040881805.1 Terrimicrobiaceae bacterium
CACAAAAAATAGCAGAACTTTTATAATATGCAATCTGTAAGACGGACTACACTAGCTCACCAACCGCGTGGAGATCGCCACCCTTCTCGCCCGTCTGGGCAAACACCGACTCGATCTGGCGCACCTTGTTGGTTCTGAAATCAAACCCATTATCGGAGAAAAATGAAGCAATTCTCCGATAATAGGTCGCTCCGCATGGAGAGACCATGATCTCACCACGCTGTTTCGAAGAGGCTTGGATTCGTGAGCAGGCTGCGGCGCTACGAGCGCGCGACCTCCGTACTTTGGAGAAAAGCGTCCTCGCCATGGAGTTGGTCAGCCGCCTCCGGCGCGGAGGTTTGGACTTCATCTTCAATGGCGGCACTTCGCTGGCCTTGTTTTTTGAACAGGTCTGCCGCCTGTCCACCGATGTGGACATCCTGAGCCTGGAACCCATCTAGCGACTGAAGGCAGTGCTCGACAAGGGGATCACGGACCGCCCGCCCTTCACCGCAGCACCCTGGACGCCGCGAAACTCTTCATATTTCCCGTCACTGGTGGCACGCCAGACTTCTCGCACATCGAGCCCGGATTTGGTGTGCTATTCAAGTCGCCCGAAGAAGCTGTTTGTTGGGGCCGACGCTTCCATCAAGAGGCGGTCTTCTGGATCAACGAGGGTCGTGTTCACCTCGTCCCCTGCGATGGCACACCAGCGGAAAGAGAAATCCATCGGGTGTGGAAAACCCATAGCTCACAAATTTTCCACAGGAAGCTGGAAGAAATTTGGTGAAGGATGGGGCTTTTCCGAGGGTGGTATCGGAGATGTTGTGGGGGATGGTGTTTTGGCGGTCCGGAGTTCAGAGGCGGAGCGGACGGAGGCCGTGAGCCGCCGCCGATCATCATCCAACGCGCGAAAGTCGGCCTCCATTTGCAGTCCGGACCAAAAGTTGTCGGGCTGACCGAAAAAGGCCCCGAAGCGGATCGACATGGCCGGGGTGATCGCTCGGCGTCCCAACACGATTTCATTCACAGCCCTTGGTGGAACCCCCATCGCACGCGCCATGGCATTTTGTGAAATCCCCAGGGGCTTGAGGTAGTCTTGGAGCAAAATTTCACCAGGCGATTTCATGACAACCAAAGTATAACGCATAACGTTACAAGTAAGTCCATAGAATTTTGGAGTCGGTTGAGGGGCGATCCACCCAACACCATGCGGTCGAGACGACCACTCTCCCTGACCTGCATGGCGACTCGCCCGCTTCTATCGGCGCAATCGTCGCGACACTTTTGAGGTCACAAGGGAAACGGCCGTTCGCACCTCGTCCACGCGAAGAATAAAACAAACGAGCAGATAACTTCCGGCAGCCACACCGATCAGGGCCAACAACGAGGCGGCCCGCACCAGGAGAGAGTCCGCACGAAGCTCATCAAACTGGAGACCGAACCAACACACACCGCCCAGAGTCACCGCGGCAAGGGCACAACGCATGGCGGTTGAGAATAACCGCCCGCCGTCCATGCGCCCCGCGTACCAACGCATCAAAAGGTAAAGCACCACAAAGTTGAACAGTGCGGAAATTGCCGTGGCAAGCGCAAGCCCCCGGTGACCAAACCCCATCTCAAAAATGAAGTGGTAATTGAGTGCAAGATTCAGGCCGATCGACCCAAAGCTCACAAACATGGGTGTCCAGCGTCGGTTGATAGCATAAAAGGCGGGCGACAACACCTTCACGCAGGCATAGGCCACCAGCCCCATGGCATAACATTGCAACGCCACCGCCGTTTGCAGGGTGTCATTTCCAAGGAACTCCCCGCGCTCATAAATGAGGGCAATGATGGGATTCGCGAGAAAATACAAGCCGACAGCAGCCGGAATGGTCAAAAACACCGCAAGCCGCATGGCCTGCCCAAGCGTGGGTCCAAAGCGTGAACGATCCTCGCCGGCGGCAATGCGAGCCACAACCGGCAGGGTGATCGTCGCCACGGCCACCCCAAAGACCCCCAATGGCAACTGCATCAAACGGAAAGCAAAATTCAACCAAGACACCGCCTCCGCTCCCACGAATGACGCAAAGGCTGTGTTGACCATCACATTGATTTGCACGGCACTGGCCGCAATCACGGACGGAATCATCAGCCCCAGGATTTGCCCCACCCCGGGATCCCGCCACCGAAAATCCGGACGGAAACGAAACCCTGCTTTTCTCAAGCTTGGCCACTGGATCAGGAATTGCAACAGCCCGCCGATCAGCGTTCCCAGCGCCAACCCGGTGAGGGCTTTGGGTCCAAAGTCCGGATCCAACCACCAACCAATCAGGGCGCCCCCCAAAATGGATCCAATATTAAAAAAACTCGAGGCCATCGCCGGCACTCCAAAGATCCCCCGCGAATTCAACATTCCCATCGCAAGCGCGGCCAAAGACACCAGCAGGATAAACGGAAACATAATGCGCGTGAGTGTGACCACAGCCGCCGCATCTTCGGGTGAAAATCCCATCGCAAGCACGCCGATGAGTTGTTCCGCAAAAACCACGCCCAACAAACTCACCCCGCTCATAAACACCGCCACCAACGTCATCACCTTCGCCGCCAGATCCCAGGCCGATTGCGGCCCCTCCTTCTCAATCTTCCTTGAAAACACAGTCACAAAGGCCGTCGAGAGTGCCCCCTCGGCAAACAAATCCCTCAGCAAATTCGGAGCCCGGAACGCCACCGTAAAAATTCCCATCAGCGCCGTTCCAAACAGGCCCGCAAAAAGCATTTCCCGGATGAGCCCCAACACCCGGGAACACATCACCGCAATGGCAATCACGCCACTGGCCTTGGTGTTTAGCTTTTTTCCGTCAGTCACGGATCATTCCCATCACGCCGCCTTGCGAAATTCGAGAATATTGATGGGCGGGATATTCAGCGGACAGTATTTTTTGTCAGCCAACCGGAAGAGCTGGGATTCTCCCGCCAGTTGAAGGCTGACCTGATACGTCACAAACACCGTTTCGTCGTCCATGGCATCCGCGATGGCGGCAAGCAACTCCCGCTTGAGAGGTTCCTTGATGAGAAAAAATGGCAATCCGCTCACAATGTAGTCGCAGCGGGTGATTCCGGCCGCCTTCAACTCCGTCGCCAAATGCCGGGCGTCCGCATGAACCACAATCACCCTCCGGTCCCCGGCAAATTGGGTCTTCAAGTGGTTCGCAAACGCTTCATCCAACTCCAAAAGCAACAGCGTGGAACCCGGGCACATGCGGCGGAGAATCTGACGGGTATGACAACCTTCCCCGGGGCCCAACTCCACCACCACCCTTGGCTTGGAGAAATCCAAACGCTTCGCCGTTTGCCTTGTGAGGAACGGGGAACTCGGCACCACGTAACCGACACGAAAGGGATTGGCGAGAACGCGCTGAAAAAATAAGAGACTCATGGAGTTGCGAAGTTGCACCCCCTGAGCACAATCGTCAACTCATCTTGCCTGCAACCTTGGGTGAGATCAAAAATGGGCGCGGTCATTGGCCCCGGGACCGCCGGCGGCCCGCCGGCCTCCTGGGAACACCCCACTCACTTCTCATCCCATGGCTTTGGAAAGGCCCAAGCATCCCACCCAAACCTTCCCTATTCCTCCTCTTCAGTGGGCTCCTTGGCTGCACGAATTGTTTCATTGATGGCAGCCGCCGCAGCTTTGGCCTGCCTCGGGCTCATGGGAAGGATTCGATCGTCCCCATTTGTCAAGTGAACCGCCACAAACGCGGGGGTCTCCTTGAAGGCTCCCAAAAGGCTTCGAATAAAAAAGAAAAGCAGCACCACCAGGCTGATCGACCAGAGAATCCAATGATTGGTGGTTTCCGGACGAAGAGGCATGGCAAGGGTCAAAAGGGTCAAAACCCCGGTGATAATGCTGCCAATGATAAATTTGCCCCTTTTGGTGTGCTCGACTTCGACCTCGGCCCGCAGAAGTGCCATCATCGGAAAAACCTCGGCACCCACCTGAAAGAGACTTGGGGAAAGCAAATATCCCGGTCCCTCCAAAATCACCGTGGCCCCCTCAATGCCCTCAACAGAGACCTCTTCGGAAAGAAAAACACTGAGAGGAGCCCACTCCTCCATCCCTTCACTCCAAGCCAGTTGGTCATCA
>JBBECL010000173.1:0-4093 GCA_040881805.1 Terrimicrobiaceae bacterium
CACTACTATGGCGGCTCTGACTGCTGCCCGGTCCCGCTCGCGCGGGTTCCTGCCCGGACAGCTTTGCCTCGCTTTGCCTCGCTTCGCTCACCCTGCGGGCTGTCCTTCGGACAGGCTATCTCCGCTCCGCTCCGGTTCAACGCTTCCACATGATACCTTCCCTGCGTTCTCACCCCAACCATCCACAACGATCCGTCCCCTACCCTCTAACGAGGAATGTCGGGTGGGTCGTTCGTGGCTCTCGCCACAGGCTTCGCCATTATCCAGAAGGCTCGCCCTCGTTACAGGCCGAATCGGCTTCACTTTCGTTTGGGTCTGCGGGTCCACCTCGGGCTGCTCCCCACCCCGTCTCACGACGACGCAGTTGCCTCCGGCTGCTCTTCCGTTGCTCGTCTCGGAAGGACTCAGACTTTCACTGGTTGTTTTCATGGTTACTTCGTTCGCACTGGATCGGGCCGTCCCGGCGCGATGGGTTTCCCGGCTCACATGCAAGGTTGACTCGGAAGTTCTGGTTGCAGCGCAACCCGAGCGACGTTCGACGGACGACTGAGCCAGTCGTCCCTACCAGAATTTGGCGCGATAACGAGCCTCGGAGAGCAATTCGAGTGGCTTTGAATCTGGATAAATAGCGTAAATAATACGCTGATTATGTTGATCTCTGCCACTCATGCGAATACGGATCTATTGCATGAAGCGGTCGTTTCAAGAAAGTCAGGTCAGGCTTTTCGCGTTTGCTGAAGCCCAAGGGGGCTTTTTTACAGCGAAGCAGGCGGAGGCGGCTGGGTTTGACCGAACCAACCATGCCTACCATGTCCGCTCCGGAAAATGGACGCGAGAGTATCGAGGCATCTACCGCCTTAAACAGTATCCGCTTCCGCCGGATTCAGATCTCATTCTTTGGTCGCTTTGGTCGCGGGGACGGGATGACAAGCCGCAGGGGGTCTATTCCCACGAAACGGCACTCCGGATCTTTGACCTCTCGGACACAATGCCAGCCAAACTGCACATGACGGTTCCGTCTAAATTCCGCCGGGGAGCGGAGATTCCTGCAATTCTCATCCTGCACCACACCGACCTTGCACCGGCTGATGTGGAGGAGAGGGAAGGCTTCAGGGTCACCCGCCCGATGAGGACGATTCTTGATCTGCTCGCCGCCGGGGGGCTGTCCCAAGATCTTCTGAAACAGGCTTTCGAGGAGGCAAAAACTCGTGGGGCCATCACGGCAAGGGAAGCCATGAGTGAAAATCTGCCTGTCTGGCTCATGCGTGAGAAACGGGGGCTGCGATGAAGCCGCCACACGTATACGCGACGGCTGCCGCATTCCGGATCGCCTTGGAGTCGCGGCTTAAATCGCTCGCCCAAGCCGAGGGCGTCGATCTCCAGCGCCTGCGCAGACAGGTCTCCTTTGATCGGCTGCTGGCGCGGTTGTTTTCCGAACCAAACGCACCATGGCTGCGCAAGGGAGGCTACGCCATGGAACTCCGGCTGCGATCCGCTCGCACGACAAAGGATATTGACCTGTCTCTGCCCGGAGAAGTTGGCCGGGGAACTGGCGTTCTCGAACGCCTGCAAGATAGGGCGGCCATGAATATGGGCGACTATTTTACGTTTGCCGTCGGGCTTCCTCAAATGGATTTGGAAGGCGCACCCGAAGGCGGCTCAAGGTATCCTGTCATCGCATCGCTGGCTGGACGGGTCTTCACGAAATTCCATCTCGATGTCGGAATCGGCGATGCCATTGTCCGCCCAACAGAAATTATCCGGGGTCGCGATTGGCTGGAATTTGCAGGCATCCCGCTCGTCCCGTGCATCGCCATTTCGAGGGAGCAACAGTTCGCCGAAAAACTTCACGCTTACACACGACCGCGCGAGAGGTCAAACAGCCGGGTCAAAGACTTGTTGGACATGACGTTGCTCGTGAAAATGGGGACGCTGGAAAGCACGAAGTTGAAGGAGGCAATCCGTGCGACATTCGATAAGCGCGGCAGCCATGCTGCGCCGACAGCATTTCCGGATCCACCCGACTCATGGCACCTACCCTACGCTCACCTTGCCGCGGAATGCGGGTTGGAGTGGACTATCGAGGAAAGCGTCCGCTTCGTCGCTTCTTGGCTGGCCCGAATTTGAGCAGATAGCGGGTTTCCTGGCAGCGCCGGTAGGGACGTGCGGCTCGCGCGTCCGGGCTGCGAAAATTGACGATTGCGGAATGTTGATTTTTGAGGGAAAAGCAGGAAAATGCCTCTGATTCAAAGCTTAGAATTCCCCCCTCGGCGGAACTCTCAAGCCACTTTCTCGCCGATGGGAGCCTGTTCGGGCCGGAGAATCGTCTTTATCAATTCTCCCTCGCCACAAACCGTCATGGCGGAAAATCGTTTGAACCATTTTCCGGAAGGGACTTCCGGATTTTGATCAAGCCATTCCACGAGCAACCCAAGTTGTTCGGGCAAAATGTCTCGTTCCCGGATGCGCTCCAGCAGGTGGTTGAGCAGAGAGGGCGGCACATTCCGGCGGCGGACCTGCGGCATTCTTATGAGTTTCCGTAAAATCCCGCGGCAATCCGATCCGCCAGAGCCCGGGTTTTGTCCGGATTGGTCTCCCCCGCTAGTGTCGAGGCAAGTTCTGTCAACTCCAGCCCGCTTAATGGCAGCCCATTATCAATTCCTCTCACATAACGAAACACCTGCACCTTTTCCGGCGGGGTCAGTTGCCGGATCTCGTTGATAATTTCAACCGCAGTCACAAAAAAATCTTACTACCTGACGCGGAAGGACGCAAGCTTGTCTTCAACCCCGTTTTTTCCTCTGCCCCTTCATGTCCTCGAGTGCTTCTGCATGGATATGTGCGGCTGTTAAGGAGAGGCTTCAAACAATATCTGATTGCATTGCCCGCTGCCGATAATCATTGCAATCGCGACTTTTAACGCCTATATTTCAATGATGAATTCCATCCCAAGGCCAGAGTTGACTCGTTTACTGGGGAAGGGTTTGGAGAGAAGTCCCATCGTCACGATTCTCGGTCCTCGTCAGTGCGGGAAGACGACGCTGGCCAGAGAGTTCTGCGAAGGTCGACCGAATGTGGTGTTTCTGGATTTGGAGAATCCGGCAGATGCCGCACGGCTTGCAGAGCCATTACTTTACCTTGAAAAGCTGAGCGGTCTTGTTGTGTTGGATGAGGTGCAGACGATGCCTGCTGTGCTCAATGTGCTCCGGGTCTTGGCCGACCGACGTCCCCTTCCCTTGAAATTTCTGCTTTTGGGCAGTGCCTCCCCGGAGTTGATGGACAAGGCCTCGGAATCCCTCGCCGGGCGGGTCGAGTTCTTGGAGATGGGCGGTTTTGGCCTGCGGGAAGCCGGGGGGGATCAGGACAGGCTGTGGTGGCGTGGCGGATTTCCCCGGGCATTTTTGGCATCGAAGGATGAAGACGCACGCATTTGGCAACAGGATTTCATCTCGACATTTCTTGAGAGGGATCTTCGGAAAATGGGCATCGAGATTTCCCCGTCCGCCCTGCGCAGGCTCTGGACGGTGTGCGCTCACTACCATGGACAAATCTGGAATTCTTCCGCTGTCGCCGGCGGCCTTGGAGAGTCCGCCCGCACGGTGAAACGGCACTTGGACGTCCTCAGCGGAGCGTTCATGTTGCGCCAACTCCAGCCGTGGCACGAAAACCTGATGAAGCGTCAGGTGAAATCGCCCAAAGTCTATTTGCGGGATTCGGGGATCCTGCATGCCCTGCTGGGGATCCCGGGTCTCGGCTCACTCTTCTCGCATCCGAAACTGGGGGCGTCGTGGGAGGGGTTTGTGATTGAGGAAATCTGCCGGACGGTTCCCCGAAGCCAGGCCTTCTTCTGGGCCACACACACGGGAGCGGAGGTTGATCTTTTGCTTCTCCACCAAGGCCGTCGGATCGGTTTCGAATGCAAAGTGTCGGATGCGCCAAAGGCCACGAAATCCATGCATATCGCCTTGAACGATCTCTCCCTCGACGAACTCCTTGTCGTTGTGCCCCGCAGCGGAGAATACCCGATCGCTCCAAAAATCAGAGTCTGTGGGATCGGGGAAGCCGTGGCCGCGTTGCGACAGTAGGAAGGCGC
>JBBECL010000174.1:0-4075 GCA_040881805.1 Terrimicrobiaceae bacterium
GGCCGTGCAATCCGGCATGTGCGCTGCCGTTCTGCCGGAAACCGCGCTTGCGGGTCTGGATGCGAAGAAACTGCATCGTCTGCCGATCCCGGACAAATTCACCCTCTGTCTGGCATGGACCCCGCGCAACGTGGACACACGACCGGCGATGGGGGAACTCATTACTTGTTTTAGCGAACACGTACGCCAACAGTGCCAACATCCCTGATCGAAAGATCACCGGGTATCTCCTGAACCCGGCCCACCCGGCGGGTGGGAGCAAAGCGGCATTTTTTATTCGTCACGGTTTTTCCATCGTCACCGCACATCCATTGCCAAAATCATGAGAACAATCCAAGAACTTGACCCCGTGGCTCTTTGTAGCGAACTGGCAGCCGCGTAACTTGTCGCCACTGCGATTTCCTCATCCATCGCTTTTCCTGTCAGCCATTCGTAAAAGAACCAGAGGCGGCGCGCATAGGCTCCGGTCGGCTCATCCCTGATCATTCGTGCAATCCCGGCAGACGGAGCGGTGTCGAACAGCGCCTTGAGAACCGCCAGGTCGAAAATGATTACCGCTACATTCGAAAGACTATCGTGAAAATCGGTGAAAATCGCTTACAAAGAGGCAGTCAACGTGAAAAATGATTTCTGCGCCTTGCCTGCGCAGATTCTGAGTGCCACGCCCGCAGCCCGGCGTGCTTTGGATGCATGCAGGGAAAATGGCTTTGGGTATGGAGTCCGAAGTGCTCGAGCAACTGCCGCAGGAAGAGCTTCCCGAAATCTGATCGATTTGGTGGGCGCGGATTTGTTCGCGGGACCAGCGAGGCTGATTTTTATCGGGGTGGAATGTCATTGACTTGACCATGTATATGACTATATAATGCAATCATACATGACCAAAATTAACATTCATGAGGCCAAGTCACGACTCTCACACTACACAAATCGCGTGAAGTTGGGTGAAACGATAATTTTGTGCGACCGGAACCGTCCTTTTGCAGAGATAAGGCCCTTGGAAGGAAGCACTGCTCCCAAAAAGCGCGAGCTCGGGAAGTTGAAAGGCCAATGCCCTGTTCCAGATTCTTTCTTTGAAGCGGATCAGCAGATCGAAGCTGATTTTGCCGGGGAGATTGTATCCCCACATGACTCCATTGCCCGATGAACATCCTTTTGGACACATGCACATTTCTTTGGATGATTGATGAAGTTGATCAATTGAGCCCCGCAGTCCGTGAGGCGTTTGAGGACGGGCGCAATCGACTCATTCTTCATCAAGCCTCAAGCTGGGAGATTCAGATCAAATATCATTCGGGCAAGCTTCCGCTCGCAAAACCTCCCCGGGAAATCATCCGGAACGGACTGGTTGCTCACGGTATCGAATATCAGACTTTTGGTGACGCAGAAATCTGGCACCTTCAGAAGCTGCCCGGTCTGCACCGGGATCCGTTTGACCGGATTCTCATATCCTACGCTCTTTGTGAAGGCCTGAAATTTGCATCCCCTGATCCAGAAATTCAAAAATATCCTGTTGCGATTTTGTGGTGAGATGAGATTGGGCCGGGCTGACCAAATATTTTAGAAAGCGCTTTCCCACACAGGCCTCCTTTGTGGTATAAAACTGGCTCTCCCTCACCTTATGTCAAAACGCACACTCAACGTCGGTCTCATCGGTTACAATTTTATGGGGAAGACCCATTCCAATGCCTGGCGCCAGGCTCCGCGGTTTTTTGATTTGCCGGTGGACATTGCCCTGCACACGATTTGTGGGCGCTCGGCGGCTTCCGTGGAAGAGGCGCGTCAGAAACTGGGATGGCAATTTGCCAGCACGAATTGGAAGGATGTCGTTTCGAATCCCGAAATTGATATCATCGACATTTCCACGCCGAATGACAGTCATTGTGAAATCGCCATCGAGGCGGCCAAGCATGGCAAGGCGATCCTTTGCGAAAAACCTTTGGCCCTGAACGTCGCGCAGTGCGAAAAAATGGTGGCCGCCGTCAAAAAGGCCAAGGTGCCCAATATGATCTGTCACAACTATCGGCGCATCCCGGCCATTGCCCTTGCCAAACGTATGATTGAGCGGGGGGACCTGGGTGACAGAATTTATCATTATCGCGCACGGTATGCGCAGGATTGGATTGCGGATCCCATGTTTCCTTTGGTTTGGAGGCTGCAATCCAAAATTGCGGGGTCGGGCGCCCATGGCGATATCGATGCCCACATCATTGATCTTGGTCGTTACCTCGTCGGCGAACTCAAAGACGTCACCGCTCTGACGGAAACCTTCATCAAAGAACGCCCGCTCTTGGAGGAATCGGGTTCCGGTTTGACGGCCAAAGGTTCCCCAAAAACCGGCAAGGTCACGGTGGATGATGCCGTGTCCTGGATTGGGCGCTTCAAGAATGGTGCCATCGCGAATTTGGAAGCCACCCGGTTTGCCTATGGTCGCAAAAATCACATCACCATCGAAATCAATGGGAGCAAGGGCTCGCTCACTTTTGATTTTGAGGACATGAACCGGCTGAAATTCTACAATGCCGCCGATCCTTCCGATGCCAACGGCTTCAAGGACATTCTCGTCACCGAAGCCAACCATCCCTACGCGGGTGCTTGGTGGCCTCCGGGTCATATCATTGGTTACGAGCACACGTTCGTGAACACCTTCGCGGATTTTGTCATCGCTGTTGCGGAGGGCAGAAGAGTTCACCCCACCTTCGAGGACGGTTTGAACACGGAAAAAGTTCTCTCTGCTGTGAGCGCCAGCGCCCGAAGCCGCGAGTGGGTTCGCGTCGGGTAAGATGGCATTATTGACATCACCCCTCATCCTGTCTAACACACCCGCAATGAGATTGGTGATCCCTGTTTTGCTTTTGTGCGTGGTGCTTGCAGGCTGCGAGGAAAAAAAACCTCCGGTTCCTATTCTTTCGGTGACCGTGGCACCCGTCACCGCCGGTGATGTGGTGGTCCATCAGACGTGGGTTGGCCTTCTGGATGGTTATCAAAATGCCGATGTTCGAGCCCAGGTGACCGGTTATTTGCTCTCCCAAAACTACAAGGAAGGCACACTCGTCAAAGCGGGGGAGGTGTTGTTCACCATTGATGCCCGTCCCTTTGAAGCGGCTCTGGCGCAGGCGCAGGCCGACTATGCCCAGAAAGTTGCGGAGGCCCAGTTGGGTCAGATCACCCTGGACCGGCAAACACAACTTTTCAAAACCAAGGTGATCAGCGAACAGGAATTTGACACGGCCGCCACCAATGCCCAAGCCGCCGTGGCTGCCGCAGCCGCCGCCCAAGCCAACGTGCAATCCGCCCAAGTGAACCTCAACTATTGCACCATCACAGCACCGTTTGAAGGAATCATCGGAAAAGCCCAGGCCCAGATTGGCGATTTGGTCGGCCCGGGCGGCAGCGCGACGGTGTTGACGCAAGTTTCCCAACTGGATCCCATCAAAGCCATTTTTTCCATCACCGAGCGCGAATATCTGGTTGCATCCGAGATGCTGGCGAAAGTTCAAGCCGAAAAGCGGGAAGACAAGCAGGGCAAAATCACGATGGCCCTCGCGGATGGCCAACAATATCCCAAGCTTGGCAAATTCGATTTTGTGAACCGTCAAGTGAACGTTGCGACCGGCACGATCGAGATCGAGGCCCTGTTTCCAAATCCAAACAACATCTTGCGTCCCGGCCTGTTTGCGCGGATCACCGCTCCCGTCCAAACACTTGAGAATGCCCTGCTCGTACCCCAACAAGCCATTGTCGAATTGCAGGGAAACCACTTGGTTTCGATTGTGGGAGCTGATGGGGTGGTTTCGACGGTCCCTGTGAAGACCGGCCCCAAGGAGGGCACCAACATCGTTGTGCAGGGAAACCTCAAAGTGGGGGACAACGTCGTGGTCGGTGGCGTGGAAAAGGTCCGGCCTGGGATGAAAGTGAAGTCCGCTCCATTTGAAGCCAAGCCTGCGCCGACGCCGGAGCCCAAGCCGGCGGCATCCCTTCGCATGACACGTTCCGCGGGCGCCATTTCCTGATCACCGGGCATGTCGAATTTCTTCATCAGACGTCCGATTGTTGCGATGGTGATTGCCATTATCAC
>JBBECL010000175.1:0-4065 GCA_040881805.1 Terrimicrobiaceae bacterium
CGGCTTTGGTTCTTGGTCGCGGGCAGGCGGCCTCCCGGTGGAACTCCATCGGCTTGATCCTTGCGGGTTCTTACGTTCTGTGGAGTTTTGGCGTCAAAGCGTGGGCAGATCAAAAATTTGTCAAAGCTGTTCAAGAGCAGGGCATTCAATCCGTGCGTCATATGACTTCGCCAACCCCCCTGAACACGATCCTCTGGCGAGGTGTTGCCGATGATGGCAAGGCCCTTCACGTGGGTTATGTTTCGGCATGGAATCCCTCATCGCCGGTGCGTTTTGTGGTCATTCCAAAAAACACTGAACTGGCGGGTGACAACCGGGCTTCCAATCGTTTGCGCTGGTTCTCGAACGACTACTTTTCCATTCAAAGCCACCCCGAAGGGCAACTATGGGGCGACTGGCGTTTTGGAGAAGTGCCTGCTGCCGCAGAAAAGCCCCGGCCCATTTTTGCCTGGTTGGTGCGTCCTGATGGAAAAGTCGTGCCTCAACGCCCCGCGTTAAGCTCGCGATCATTGGGAGCAATCTGGCAACTGGCAAAAAATCCAAGCGAGCCACCCGATCCTTGAGGAGTATCCGTGGGGGAGAAAACAAGGATGCCGGCGGGACGCTGGCGGTCCCAGGGGCAGCGGCCACACCCTTCCTTGAGGCAAGCTTTTTTCGGTTCTTGCTCCCGCCGATCGAGTCAAAGAGGTTGTGGGCATGAATTCCTATTTCAAACAATTGGGAGATGAGGTTCTCTCCGCATGGAAACTCAAAAACTTTTCACTCCCCGCGTTTCCCGCATTGGCCACCGAGGCGCTTGAAAAAAATCCCCCATCCGACTTTGTGGACATCGAAGAGATGATCCGGGATGTTCTTTTGAATGATGAGCAACCGAACCAGTCGATGTCGGGGTTCGGCCAACCGGAGCTTATTGTTTACAATCATCCCCGGTTTTATATCCAAGTCCTCTTCTGGTTGGATGGGACCACGGATATCCATCAGCACGAGTTTTCGGGGGCCTTTCATGTGTTGGGTGGTTCGAGCCTGCATTCGCACTTTGAATTTCTGAACGTGAACCCGATCACCGCCCATTTCCGGTTGGGGGACTTGCGGTTGCTCGACACCCAGGTGCTTGAAACAGGCCGGACGGTTCCCATCATTTCCGGCACGTCATGCATTCACTCCCTGTTTCATTTGGAAACCCCCTCCCTGACCGTGGTTGTCCGCACGCAGTCGGATCCCGGGACCGGCCCACAATTCACCTACCTGCCTCCCCATGTGGGGCTTGATCCCGTGCAGGAGGATGCTCTGACGATGCGCCGCAAACAATTGCTTGATGCCCTCGAGCATGTGGGAGATCCGGCCTATGCCGATTTGCTGCTCGAAATGATGGAGGACCTCGATTTTGAGAGAGGTTTCTTCATGCTGCAGAATGGTCACGCGCACCTGCGGCGTCTTGGCGCTTGGGAGGACGTCTGGGAAGCCTTTGCCAAGAAACACGGTTCACTCGCGGATGGTATCCCTTGCACCCTTGACGAAATTGTCCGCCGGGACACGATTTCCGGAATGCGGGGAATGATCGAAGAGCCGGAGCATCGGTTCTTTCTGGCCCTGTTGCTCAATATTCCAGAGCGCTCACGGATTCTGGAGCTGGTGGGGCAGCGGGTTGAAGGGGATCCGGTATCCACGATCTTGCGCTGGGCGGAGGAATTGATGGTGGAGTCCCCGGAGGGTCTCTGGATTTTGGATGCAGGATTTCCCGAAGAGCTGGAGGTTCCTCCCGAAAATCAACAGCCGCTGTTTCTCACCGCCTTGCGATCTCTGATCGACCCGTCAGCACCCGGCGACAAACAGACCTCAAAAGCCCTCAAAGAGGCCTTGTTAAATTCCAGTCTGAGCATCCTCGCGCACTAACCTCTAAGTGGCGTCGGGCAGAATTTCTTTTGTCAGGCGTTGAATGCCATCCCGGGCGAACTCGCTGGGGGGGTATTCTTTCTGGGCTTTGAGATACCATGCCAGGCTGGATCCCGGTTGGTTCTTGGCCTCCAGGCTCTGGGCTTCCCGGAGGGCTCTCACAAAATCGGCGGCGCGGGTTGTGAGATCGGAGCGGAGTTGATTCAGTTTGTTGTCATCGGGATTTTCCTGGAAGGCGCGTTCGGCGCTCTCCCAAGCCCCGGCGTAGTCGCCACGTTTTTCGATTTCTTGGGAACGGATAATCGCGGCCTCCACGGCGGACATGTTGTCAAGGACCTGACGGAGTTGTTCCTGGCGCTCGGGGTGCATGGCGGTGGCGGCAATAAAACGCATGCGATCATCAAAAATCTGACGATAATTTTTTTGGCCGAGGAGTTGATCAAAATCCAGGAGGGCCCGGCCCTGCACATCGGCTTGCGAGAAGATTTGACCACTCACTTCGGCCAGGGCGGGGTTTCGGGGCCAGATCTCGGTGGCGGCGCGGAGTTCGGTTTCCAGGATCTCGCGATCCCCGCTCACGGCCGCATTGCGGGCTTTGGCGATGTGCATGGCCGACACGGTTTTCGCCGTCTCGATGGCTGCCATGGGCTTCGAACTGTCAAAGTCTTTTGCCGAGGTTGCCAGCTCGGTCACAAGGCTTTCTGCCAGGGCGTAGTCTTTGACTTCGATGGCGCTGATGAGCTTGTTCGTGGCCTGGGCAAACGCGAGGGCCTGGCGTTTGTCGTCCCGCCCGAGGGTTCGGACTTCCGGCAGATATTCCCCGATGAGAAATGTTTCGGCCAGCCGTTTCGTCGCACTCTCCAATTCCTTTTTTTCGAGGAGAAACCGGAAGGCGGCCACTCCTTCGCGCACATCGCGCATGACCTCATTGGCCATCGAATCAATCGTGCCCAGGGTGGGTGGGAGTCCCGTCGTTTTGGAGAACAAGTTTTTGGCATCATCTCCCACCCGCAATTGGCTGTCCCCATCCGCAAAAATGCTTCGATAAAACCGGGTGCCAATGACAACGTGTTGGAAACGACGTTGGAGAAATAGTTGTACCAACAGGGCTTGGAATTCGATTTTGACCTGCAACTCCGCCACCTCGCTTTTGAGCTGATTCGCTTTCAGCAGGCCGTTGATCTCGGCGAGCCGGGTGAGGATCGGCTGCATTTCCATGTCCCTCTCCAGATTCGCGGAGGTTTGCGCTTGGGCGTTGGTGTTTTCGCCGCCCCCCCCCGAACGACCCGGCTCCAAAGCGCTGCCCTGAGCGGTCACCTTCGCATTCCACTCCAACCGCTTCCGTTCGTCCTCGAGTCCTTTGTTGGCATTCACCAAACGATCCTTGCTCCGCCGGGCCAGCCATGAGGAATAAACCTGGTTGGCGATGGCATCGCACAGGTTGGCATCCACATCAAACGCGGAGGCCTTGGGAAGGAGCTGAAAGGCCTCGTCGGTGGACGCGGGAGTGATCGTGTTGGGTGCCATTTTGTCCATGATGGCTTCGATGATCGCTTGGTATTCGCGGTCCGAAGCATCGTCAGATTCCGGCGCACTCAAAAATTTTTCGAAGCGGGCCTGAAACATCCGGTTGTTGTTGATGTTCCAGTTCCTGCCGTCCCAGGTCACAATTTCGCTGCCGGGATCAAGCGTGGGCACATCACTGCCCAGAAAGGAGGATTGGGAGCTGACGGGCGTGGTTGGGGCCGCTTGTGCCGGGGCGGTTGCAGGTGCTCCAGGCTGGTCAAAATTTCCCTGGGCTTGCAGATTTGTGAAATGCAGCGGGACCAGGAGGGTGACAAACAAACACAGTGGCTTCATGACTTGGTGAGATTCTTGGTTCTCAAAATACCATTTTCATCCACCTCGAGCAGAAAAATAAATTTTTGACCCTTCTGGATATTGATTTGGTTGAATTCGGTGGTTACGAGAATCGGCAGGATTTCCTGGCCGTCATTCACCCCGATGGCAATCAGGCGTCCGGAAGCCGGCGACCAAGCCAGGGAGTTAACAACCTCCCCATCGATGCGGTAAACATTGCCACGGAGGCTGTTTGCATTTTCCAAATACGAGCGCACCTCCAACTCCGGGGTGGTGCGGTAGGGGTTCGAATCCCCGGAAAAAAGGAAAACC
>JBBECL010000176.1:0-4056 GCA_040881805.1 Terrimicrobiaceae bacterium
AGTCGGCACCGTCGGCGACGCTGCCCTACCCATATTTTTCGTACACGCTGTCGCGGCTGGGCTCCATCCTTGGCATTGGTGGGGCTGGGCAGTCCCTTGCCCGCCCACTTTTTGGATTGGGCTCGAGGCTTGGTGCCTCGTGTAAAGTCGGCACGCTCGGCGACGCTGCCCTACCCATGTTTTTCGTTTTGCAACTCCTGCATGCCCCTGCGGAATTGTTGCCCCTCATTGGAATCGTTATCGATGGCTCAGTTTTCGGAAAAGGAGGTGCAGGACAAATGCGATTCCAAATCCTGAGAACCAGGAAAAGTTGTAGAGTCCAAGAAAAAAGCCGGGCACTTGGTGGGCCTCAAGCACCCCAATCTGCACAAAAAATCCCGGAGCGTGCGGCAAAATTCCGAGAAAAAGAGCCAGCAACGCGGTGAGTGAAAAACCGCCGCAGAATCGGTAAACACCCCGGCTCTGGTAGAGAGCCTCGGGATCCAACTTTTGTCGGCGGATGAGGTAATAGTCGGCAATCATGACTCCCCCGATGGGGCCAAGCAGGGCACTATAACCGATCAGCCACTTGAAGATATAACCCGAGGGATCGGCCATGAGCCACCAAGGTTGCATGAGGATCCCGATGACCCCGGCAATGACGCCTCCCATTTTGAATGTGATTTTTGAGGGCCAGAGGTTGGAGAAATCGTTGGCGGGAGAAACGATGTTGGCGGCAATGTTTGTTGTCAGGGTCGCGATGGTGAGAGCCAGCAAGCCGGGAACCACCACCAGCGGGTGGTCGAATCGTGCGAGAAGGGCCACAGGATCCCAGATGGCTTCACCAAAAACCACAATCGTCGCGCTGGTGGTGGCCACGCCAATGAAAGCAAAAGCGGCCATCGTGCCCGGCATGCCGATCGCCTGGCCGAGGACTTGGTCACGCTGGGATTTTGCGTAGCGTGAGAAGTCGGGAATGTTCAGCGAGAGCGTCGCCCAAAAGCCGACCATGGCCGTCAACCCGGGCACAAAGGCCGCCCAAAAGTCCGCGCTCCCTGCAAATTTTGAGGGTTGGCTGAAAATGGGACCAAACCCGTCCGCCGCAAAATACGCCCATGTCAAAAGCCCCAGACCGACCAGCATCAGAAAAGGGGCCCCAAAGATTTCCAACCAGCGGATGCAATCGATCCCACGAACGACAACGGCCATGTTGATTCCCCAAAACAGCATAAAACAAAGGAACTCGGAGAGAGGAATTCCAAGCACAGGCAAGGGCTGGCCTTTGGTGGGATCGAGCCCGAACAAGATCACAAGGATCGAATGGATGGCACTGCCACCAATCCATGTCTGAATCCCGAACCATCCGCAGGCCACCACGGCCCGCATCATGGCCGGGATGTTGGCCCCGTAAACCCCAAACGAGGACCTCAACAACACCGGAAAGGGAATCCCATAGGCTGTTCCCGCGCGGGCATTCAGAGCCAAGGGGAGCAGGACAATCAGATTGCCAAGAAACACCGTGAGCACCGCCTGCCACCAATTCATGCCATTGGCAATGAGGCCGCTGGCCAGCTGATAGGTCGGAATACAAATCGCCATGCCAACCCACAACGCCGCGATATCCCACTTGCCCCAGGTGCGGCGGTCAAATGGCACCGGGGCGAGGTCCGGGTTCCACAACTGGGAATCCGATGTCCCCGGCGATGGTGAGGGTTGGGATTTCATGAGCGTGTCATTGACGGCAAAGCGGGACAAAATTCAAAATTTTGGACTCCGAATATTGACCAAACTCACAGAAAAAATCGGCTCTGGCTTTGTGATTTTTGCGGCCCCTTGCCGATTCGCCTCAAACAGGTGTTCCATCGGATAGGCTGTATCAGGTTTCCGTCCTTTGTGAAAAGAAAGGAACGCGGGACCTCGCCTGCACGAGTGACCTCTCAGATTCCCGCAAGTTCCACCGAGTGGTGGTTGTTGGCGAGGTTTTGGACCTCGGGGTATTCGAAGATCTTCCCTTCAAAATTCCGAATCACGACTTTCTCTTGGTCATGATAAACCACATAGCCCGGCCCGACCGGAACCTTGCCTCCCCCGCCGGGCGCATCAATCACAAATTGCGGAACCCCATACCCGGTCGTGTGACCCCTCAACGATTCAATGATCTCAACGCCCTTGGCAACACTGGCCCTCAAATGCGAGGACCCCTGAATCAGATCACACTGATACAAATAATACGGGCGCACCCGGCACATAAGAAGTTTGTGAACCAAATCCCGCATCGTTGCCGCATCATCATTCACCCCGGCCAGCAGGACGCTTTGGTTTCCCAGGGGAATGCCGGCGTCCGCAAGGCGTCCCAACGCGTCCTTCACTTCGGACGTCAATTCCCGGGGGTGATTGACATGAACGCTCATCCACAGGGGATGATACTTCTTCAACATCTCACACAGCGCCGGGGTGATCCGCTGAGGGAGAAAGATCGGGACCCGGCTGCCAATTCGTAGAAACTGGATATGCGGGATCGACCGCAACCTGGAAAGAATCGCCTCCAATCGGCCATCCGAAAGTAGCAACGCATCTCCCCCCGAAAGAAGCACATCACGAATCTCTGTGTGCGCGTCCAGATACCGGTAGGCCTCCTCGAAATCCGTGTGCAATTCCTGCTCCCCCACCCCGCTGACCACGCGGCTTCGGGTGCAATACCGGCAGTAGGACGCACAGCGATCCGTGACCAAAAACAGGACCCGATCCGGGTAACGATGCACCAAACCGGGAGCCGGCATATGGCTGTCTTCCCCACAAGGATCCGCCATTTCCCAAGGGGCGGTGTTTCCTTCTTCCGCCCGGGGAATCACCTGCCTCCGAATCGGACACCCGGCATCATGGGGATCAATCAGGTTGAAAAAATGAGGAGTCACGGAAAAGGCAAGCTTCCCCCGCGCCAAGACAATCCCAGCCCGCTCGGAGGGCGTCAGCGTGATCAATTTCTCCACGCCTTCCAAAGTCGAAACCCGGTTTCTCAACTGCCACTTCCAATCGGACCAGTCCCCGGGCGACACCCCCTCCCAGTGGCCGGGGGCAGGAGATTCAAACGAAACGGGAGTGATGACAGGGGCCTCTTCAGGCAGAATGGACATGGTGGTGATTGGCAAAAATAATCTCCTCACCCCTTTTGTCAATTGGTGATCAAAACTCGGGGATTTCGTGCGGGTGATTGGCGTTCAGGAGAATCTGCTGCTCACCCGCATCCAGATCCCAAGGCAAAAGCAGATTTGCCCCGATTCCGAAATCCACCAACTTCCTGAGGGAAAGAATATTTCTCACAAGGTGATCGCGGGCTTGTGTCTCAAGGGACCGGGGATAAACCGCCGCCAGGGGCTCCCAACCGGAGGCCGTCCTGGGAACACAGCCACGCTCCTCATCACACCGGGCCATGAGGGTCTGCACAAACTCGGTGGTGATGTCCGGAAGATCCACGGCGAGAACCACCAAATGACTTTCCTGCAGCAACAAGAGCCCGTGCGCCATGGGCTCCAAGGGCCCCACATCCGAGGTTCGATCCACAAGGATGTCACAACCCGGCAACTCGTGAGCGGCCCCCTGACCGATTGCAACCCGCACTTTTCGGCAACCCGCTTCCCGCAAAACACGAGCCTGGCGCACCATCCATGTTTCATCCCCCCTCATCAGCAGGGCCTTGTCCCGCCCCATCCGTGAGGATCTTCCCCCGGCCAATACCAGGCCTTCAAATGTTGGATGATTCATTCCCGACGACCGGATTTAAAGAAGGTTCTCATTTTCATTGCGACCCGAGGCCCCACAAACTAGATTACATTTTCTTTAAGAGACCGCTCGTCTTTTTCACCACAAGCCACGAGCCCCTTCTCTTTTAAAAAATTGCCTCGTGGTGTAACGGTAGCACTGCAGATTCTGGATCTGTTTGTCATGGTTCGAATCCATGCGAGGCAGCTTTTTCATGCACGCCTCCGCCCAAACTGCCTTGTGCGGCACAAGGGTAAAGCAGATTCCCAAATCCGCGCGTAAGCGCGGGACTTCAAAAAATCGGCGACGCGATTTCTC
>JBBECL010000177.1:0-4048 GCA_040881805.1 Terrimicrobiaceae bacterium
GTGACTGCCGTGGCTCTCGCATTGGCCAGGGCAATCCACTGCAAGGCGGCACTCCCCACGGCCCCCGAAGCCCCAATCACCAAAACGTTGTCACCAGCTTTCAGCCCGGCCTTGGTGAGATAATATTTGGCCGTTTGTCCTCCAAACGGAAGACTCACCGCCTCCGCCCAGCCCAAGGATTCCAGCTTTTGCACGATGACGCCGCTGTCTCTCACCAACACGCGCTCGGCATGACACCCCATCGCCACGCCTCTCGCAACCAGGACGGAATCGCCAACCCGCCACCCCTCCACGTCGGGCCCGACCGACTCCACCACCCCGGCCCCATCCGTGCCAAGGATGCGCTGACGCGGCCCGCTCCAGCCCAAAGCCAAGCGGCCTGCAAGCCCCATCCCGGTTGGAAAACGGCACCCGCGTATCCGTGTGTCCGCACTCTGCACCGAGGTAGCCCGCAACCTCACAACCAATTCCCTGTGACCGGGTATCGGATCGGCAACCTCCTCCAAT
Source organism: Terrimicrobiaceae bacterium (assembly GCA_040881805.1). Lineage (GTDB taxonomy): Bacteria > Verrucomicrobiota > Verrucomicrobiia > Chthoniobacterales > Terrimicrobiaceae > JAJTZA01. The sequence goes on from JBBECL010000177.1 coordinate 508, forward strand.
CGCAAAACCTCAGGCGAACCATACCGCGGACAAATCCATACTTTCATTTTTTTACTGTATACTTACAGTGTAAGTCACAAAGCAAATTTATTTTTCGTCAAGGACTGTTCGCTTGCTTCACAATCAGGATCTTCGCCCGTGCGAGGGATTCATCGAATGTGGCGCAAAAATTGTCCCGTCCCACCACGTCAATGAACCCCGCCTTTTTCAGCATGAGCAGGGGTTGTTGGTGGATGCCGCTCAGAATGATGGTTCCTCCCCGATTAGTCATTCGTTCCACGATGCTTTCGAGAGCATTCAATCCGGTGGTGTCCATCGCCGTGACAAGATGCAGTCTCAGAATCAAAACTTTCGGCCACTCACCAAGATTGGACAGGGCATCTTCCATCTTTTCGGCCGCACCAAACAAAAATGGACCAAAGATTCGATAGACCAAAACCCCCCCCGGGATTTCTTTGCCCCGGGCCATGTGCTCCGGGCGTTCGAGCATGTCGTCGCTGGTCACTTGACTCACTTCGGTCGTTTCAGAAACCCTCTTGATATAGAGGATTGCCGCCAGCACCATGCCGACCTCCACCGCAATCACGAGGTCGAATACCACCGTGAGTCCCAGCGTTGTCAGCAAGACAAGCCCATCCCCCCGTGGCATTTTTCCAAGCCTCTGAACTTCATGCCATTCTCCCATCCGCAAAGCCACCGCGATGAGAACGGCCGACATCGCCGCCATCGGAATGTAGACCGCCCATTTTGAAGCGAGGAGGATGATGCCGAGCAAGGTGGCGGCGTGGATCATCCCCGATAAAGGTGTTGTGCCACCATTATTGACATTGGCGGATGTGCGGGCGATGGCGCCCGTCGCCGGCAGACCGCCAAAAAAGGGACAGATGAGGTTGGCGACGCCCTGGGCAATAAGCTCGGTGTTGCTGTCATGACGCTCCCCCATCAGCCCATCCGCCACGACAGCGGATAACAAAGATTCAATGGCCCCAAGCAACGCGATCGCTGTGGCTGGACCTATCAGACTTCGGATCAGGCTCCACTCGATGGGTGGCAAGCCGGGCCATGGGAAACACGAGGGAATCGCCTCGGGCCCGAACTGGCTCCCAATGGTTGCAACGCCGTGTGTGTCGCCCCAGCCAAAAAATGCCACAAAAACGGTAGCTCCCAACATGGCCACAATCGAACCCGGGATGCGTTTGGCTTTGAGACGTGGCCACAACAAAATGATAAGCAGACAGCCTGTGGCGAGACCCAGGGAATGGGGGTTGAGGGCACCCAGATTTCTGAAAAGCCAGGGGATCTTGTCCACAAATTCATGGGGCATCGCGATTGTTGCCCGCAACCCAATAAAATCTGGCACTTGGGTCAGGATGATCGCGACCGCGATCCCCGTCGTGAAACCGCTGGTCACCGGCCAGGGTATGTATTTCACCAAGGCTCCCAAGCCCGTGGCCCCCATGAGGATCAGGATGACTCCGGCCATCATCGTGGCCAGCAGCAGCCCTTGGTATCCGTGCTCGCTGATGATCAGCAAAATGATGGGAATGAAGGCCGCCGTGGGTCCCCCGATCTGCACCCGGCAGCCTCCCAACGCGGCAATCACAAACCCGGCGATGATGGCCGTGAAGATGCCCAAGGCCGGTGCAGGCAGCAGGGTCTCGGCCCCGGCCGGGACGCTGGCAATCCCCAGCGCCAGGGCCAGAGGCAGTGCAATCAATCCCACGGTGACACCTGCCATAACCTCCCTTGAAAATGAGAAGGGCAGCCCTCGTGATCGGAAAAGCTCAAGGCTTTTTGGATAAAAAAGGAATCGCTTCCGAGTTACAGAACTCATCGCGTGGCAAGTTTCCTCCCTTCGGTTTTGGATGGCATGGACAATGGGGCGGCCTGTGGGGTGCGTGACGCTGTGGGCCACTCCAAAAAGGCCCCGCAATGGTCACAGAGGTCCAATTCGGATACGAGTTTGGCGCGAAAATGTCCCTTTGGCAGACGAAGGTGGCAAACCCCGCAGATTCCTTTCCGAACCTCAGCCAAACTTCGCCGGCCTCGGGAGATCGCGCGATCGTGATGGCCAAGAAGGGATGTTGGCAGGGTGGCCCTCAAGCTTTTGATCAACACCTTGCGCTCTCGCGGCGAGAAAACATCGACCCATTCTGCGAGAGGTGGGGATTGGAGATCGTTGAGTTTCTGGAGTGTGCGGAGAAGTTGGGTGAGATCATGCATGACGCCTTTTGTGTCGCATGCGAGATGCCATGAATCTTGAGTCATGCTCTTAACTCCTAAAAATCAGCGTGTTACGTTCATTTTGGCCTACCCGAGCAAAATTGACTTGGTCATAAACTGCGCAATAATTGCTCGTATATGAGAACACTTGCGCATAAAATGCCACATGGTTTCATTTGAAAGACCCCGCTCGACTGGAAAAAAATCCCCGCCAGACGCCAGCCCCAAGGGCCCGGTTTCTCCGGGTCACCAAATTCATCTGCTCCTGTTTGATCCCGATCGGAGTTTTGCGCCGGGGTTTCGTCAAATCTTGGAAAACCAGGGATGGAGAGTTTCAGAAGTTCGTTCGGAGGCCTCGGCGGAAACCGTCGCTGGAAACGATGTGGCCAATGTGGTGATCAAATCCTATGCGCGTGCGAAGGCCCGTCCGGGGTTGATGGAGCGACTTTTGGGATGGTGTGCGGATACGGAATTCATCCTCGTGAGCCCCCAGGCCACGGTGCGGATGGCGATGGATGCGGTTCGGCGGGGAGCCTTTGATTGCCTGCCGCTGCCCTGTGAACCTGCACAATTGGTGGAGTCAATCGAGCGGGCTCTTCAGCACCAACTTCTTGCCGCAGAACATAGCCTGTTGCTTGCGCGCCTGCATGCCAGCAATCCTCCAGATGCTCTGGCTGGCGACAGTGGGGCGATGCGGGAAGTGCAGGATGCCATTGCCCGGGTGGCGGACACGGATGTGACGGTGCTGTTGACCGGAGAAAGTGGAACCGGGAAGGAAATGATCGCGAGGCGAATTCATGAGCTGAGCAGGCGCCGCGATGGGCCATTTGTCGCAGTCAATTGCGCCGCCCTTCCGGATAGCCTCATTGAGTCCGAGCTGTTTGGTCATGTGCGTGGAGCCTTCACGGGGGCCATGGCCGACAAACCGGGGAGATTCGAGCTTGCAAGAGGCGGGACGCTTTTTCTCGATGAGATCGGCGATCTTTCCGCCCTTGGCCAAGCCGACCTGCTCCGCGTGCTCGAGGACGGGATCTTTCGTCCGTTGGGCAGTCCCGTGACGGTTCAAGCCGATGTGCGTATTCTTGCGGCCACGAACCGGAATTTGGAACGTGGCTGCCTGGATGGCAGCTTTCGAGAAGACCTTCTCTACCGTCTCAACGTGATCACGCTCCATTTGCCGCCACTGCGGGAACGTCCGGAAGACATTCCCCGATTGGCGGAAAATTTTGTGCGTCATTTCTGCTCGAAACACCGACGTCACCGGAAATCGCTTTCCTCCTCACTTCGCGAGACCTTGAGAACTCGAGCTTGGCGGGGT
>JBBECL010000178.1:0-3986 GCA_040881805.1 Terrimicrobiaceae bacterium
TATAGTGCCGGGCCGGGGCTTTCCATGCTTGGAGATCGAAAGTCGTGAAACAATTTCAAGGAATGACCCGGGTGTGATTAAAAGTGGGTGAGGTCACTGGCCCCGGGACCGCTGGGGTCCCCGCCGGCCTCCTCTTATTGCCGCATGACAAAGTCCCTGAACATCTTTCTGCTCATTTTCACCTGTTTTCTTTCAGGGGAAGCTCATCTCCGGGCAGACCCAGAGAACGATGCGCTTGCCAACTACGCAGCCACTCTCGAGCAGGAATTTCCCGACGTCCCCACGATTTCAACCAAGGAATTGGCAGCGCTCGATCCTGCGCCTCTCTTGATGGACGTGCGGGCCGAAAAGGAATATGCGGTCAGCCACCTGGCAAAAGCGATTCGTGCCGGGAAAGATCCCGCAGAGCAACTGATAGAGCTCGGAATAAGCAAGAACTCGTCCATTGTTGTGTATTGCTCCGTCGGCTATCGGTCCTCCCTTCTTGCACAAAAACTGCGGGAATCCGGATTTTTGAATGTCCGCAACTTGGAGGGGTCGATTTTTGCGTGGGCCAATGAGGGTCGGCCTCTCGTCAACGCCAATGGTCCGACCACGGGCGTCCATCCTTTCGATGTCACCTGGGGGCGATATCTGCTGCGTGAAAATTGGCGCTGGAAACCGGAGCAAAATACCGGAGATTGAGGGATGCTCCATATTCTCTGGGATACCCGCGGATATTTTTTCTGGCTCCTGGTCATCTCGATCGGCTGTGCCATCGCGGAGCGCCTGCGTCCATGGCGTCAGGGACAGAAATTTTTCCGCCGGGAGTTTTTCCATGACCTTTTCTGGCTGTTTTTTAATGGGCACTACTTTGCGGTCTTGTTTGCCTATGTGGCCGTTTGGCTGACATCGTGGATGATCCCTGCCATGGATGCCGCCAAATCGTGGAATGTTCTCTCCGGATGGCCGATTCTTGCCCAGGCGCTTGTTTATTTTTTGATCAAGGACTTTCTCGATTGGTGCGTTCACAACTTGCTGCACCGTGTCCCCGCGCTATGGGAGTTCCACAAATTGCATCACTCCATCGTTGAGATGGATTGGATTGGAAACTTCCGGTTTCATTGGATGGAAATCGTCGTGTATCAGGGGCTGACCTACTTTCCGTTGGTGGTTTTGGGGGTGGATCCGCTGGTGATCCTTTTGGTTGCGATTGCCTCGACGCTCATCGGTCATCTCAATCACAGCAACCTGAATATCACCTGGGGTCCGCTCCGCTACCTCTTCAATTCCTCCCGCATGCACATCTGGCATCACATGCATGATCTTCCCCATGGTCACGAGAAAGGGGTTAATTTTGGAATCTCGCTCAGCCTCTGGGACTGGATCTTTCGCACGGCCTATTGGCCCGCACGCGAGGAAGTGCCAACCCAACAGCCTGCCGCCCTTGGGTTCCCCGGTATGGAAAAACTGCCGTCGTCTCTGCCCGCCCGCTTCCTCGGTCCACTTTGGTCATCCCTCAGAACCTTTTTTAAGAGTTGAGAGGCCCGAGGATTTGTGGACGGAGGCCGGCGGGACGCCAGAGGTCCCAGGACCAGTGACCACCCGTATTTTTAATCATCTCCATCTGGCTCTTGAGGCTTTGTTTTTTGTTCCCCTCCTTCGATGCAATATTTAGGGTGGGGGATTCCATGAAATCCTGCGGTCACACCCAAACCACCTACGAGACGGCTTTAAAAACGGCATTTGGTTATGAGTCCTTTCGCCCGATGCAGCGGGAGATCATTGTCGCGGCCATGGAAGGCAAGGACGTGTTTGCCCTGCTTCCGACGGGTGGTGGGAAGTCCTTGTGTTTCCAGTTGCCGGCGCTTCTTCGCGAGGGATTAACGGTTGTGGTCTCGCCGCTGATTGCGCTCATGAAGGATCAGGTGGATCAACTCGACGCAGCGGGGGTCTCCGCCACGTATTTGAATTCCTCCCTTCGGGAAGCCGAGGCGCGCGAACGTTTGCGTGGCCTGCATGAAGGCCGGTTCCGCCTGCTTTACGTGGCCCCGGAGCGTCTCATGTTGGAAAACTGGAAAGAAAACCTTCGATCATGGAATGTCACATCGATTGCGATTGACGAGGCGCATTGCATTTCGGAGTGGGGCCATGATTTTCGACCCGAATACCGTCAGATTTCAAAACTTCGCGATCTGCTCCCCGACGTTCCCGTCATTGCCCTCACCGCGACGGCCACCGGTCGCGTGCGGGCAGACATTATCGAACATCTTCGCTTGCGGGATCCCTCGGTGTTTGTGTCCAGCTTCTTCCGCCCGAATCTGCGGTATCGGGTGGAGCAAAAAAATGTTCCTCTCAATCAGATTTCCACCTTTGTGAGCGCACGGCCCGGGCAAAGTGGGATCATCTACTGTGCCTCGCGGGCCGCCACGGAACGCGTCGCCGAATCGCTGGAAGCCCGGGGCTTCCCCGCACGCCCGTATCACGCGGGGCTGACGGCCTCCCAGCGCTCGGAAAACCAGGAACTCTTCATTCGTGACGAGGTCCCCATCATTTGTGCAACCATCGCCTTTGGCATGGGCATCAACAAACCCAATGTGCGCTGGATCATCCATCACGACCTCCCCAAAAATATGGAGGGTTATTATCAGGAAACCGGCCGGGCCGGTCGGGATGGCCTGCCCTCGGACTGTTTACTGCTTTTCAGCGCCGGCGATGCCGCCAAACAAACCCACTTTATTGACGAAATCTCCGATGAGGACGAGCGCCAGGCGGCCCGCGATCAGCTGCGACGAATGATCACCTTTGCCGAGTGCCCGAATTGCCGCTGGTGGAATTTGCTCTCCTACTTTGATGAAACACCCGAGGGGGAAGGCTGCGGGAACTGCGACAATTGCATGGACCCCCGGGAGACCTATGATGGAACCCTGCACGCGCAGAAACTTCTCTCCTGCGTTTATCGTATTGGCCAGGTCACGCGGTTCTCGACGGGCCTCAACCACGTCATTGATGTCCTCACCGGTTCACAAAATGAAAAAATCCGAAAGTGGGGGCATGATCAAATTTCCACCCATGGGATCGGCAAAGATCTGGGTCGCGGGGAGTGGGCTTCCCTTGGGCGGGAACTCGTTCGCCTGGGATTGCTCGGGCAGGCGGCTGGCAAATTCCCAACGATCGAGATCACGCCGGAAGGTGTGGAGGCGCTTCGTTCCCGGCGAATCATTCGTCTGACGCGTCCGCTCGCCACCCCCGCACAGAAAAAGCGCCGCGAGGCCCCGGGGACAATTTCCTGCGACGAGGGGTTGTTCGAGCGGTTGCGGGTGCTCCGAAAAAAGCTGGCAGATGAACGCGGTGTTCCCGCTTATGTGATCCTGGGAGATGTCACCTTGCGCCAGATGGCCAGAGATCTTCCAACGACCCCTTCTGCCATGGCCCTGATTCCCGGATGGGGCGAAAAAAAGCTCGCTCAGTTTGCGGAGGAGTTTGCCGGGGAAATTGCGGGTTATCGATCAGCGCCTATTCCTTGACAATCTCAATCTGATCCGGCGAGCGGAGGATGATCTGAGGTTGCTCGGATTTGTAGAGTTCGATGGGGCCGCTCACCTTGACTTTCTGGTTTCGGAATTTCTCGAATCCGTCGGGAAAACTTTCGTAGTTCTGACGGAAAATCACGGCCACAAATCCCTTCTTTTTTGGCATCCCGACGTTGACAAATGTGATCCCACCATCCTGGGTGGTGCCCACGTCTGTCACTTGACCGATCACCACGGCGGGGGTGCCGGCTTTTGCTCTCAGCGCATCCAGGTCCACGGCATCGATCGGTGTCACCTCTTCGGTGGCGAGGGCTGAAAAGGTGAGCGCAACAACAAGGGCAAGGGAGAGTGGGGTTTTCATAAAAAACAATTTACATCAAATGAGGGCATTTGAAAACATGGAAACTCGGGAATTTCCAAGAGGTGGGGTCCGGGAGGGTGGACAGTCAGTGGTTCCGCAGCCAAAGTTCACCC
>JBBECL010000179.1:0-3966 GCA_040881805.1 Terrimicrobiaceae bacterium
TAACTACAGCGGCACGACCGACATTCAAGGGGGCAAGCTCTTCCTTGGCGGGGCGGGTCGTCTCGGCAGCGGAAATGTCACCATTGCCAGCGGTGCCAACCTCGACTTCGGCACCGGCGCCAGCCAGATCAACGTCGTGGCCAGCAACATCTCGGGCGCCGGAGAAATCATCCAAAGCACCGCCAGCACGGATACCAGAATCACGGGCAACGTAACCAACACCGGCGGGTTGACCATCGAGGCCGGCACGTTCCGCATCGGCAACGGAACCACCACCGGCTCCTACAATGGCAATACGACAGTGAACTCCAGCGGCACGCTGGCCTTTGCCCGCAGCAATGCCTACACTCATGGCGGAACGATCTCCGGTGCGGGAGGCGTGAGCAAGGTCGACGCCGGTGATGTGACCATCACCGGTAACAACAGCTACAGCGGCCAGACCTCGCTATTCGCCGGAGCACTCGTGGCCGACCATGCCAACGCGCTGGGCACGGGGAATATCACCTTCAGCAACCTCGGCGGCAACACGGGCACGATCCGCTACACGGCCAACTCGGCCGGCACCGACTGGGCCACCCGCATTGTCAACAGTGCTGGCACGATCCGCCTCGATACCAACGGCAACGACGTGAATCTCGCCGGTGCGATTGCCAGCACCAACACGGCCGGCCTCGTCAAATCCGGCGCGGGCGTTCTGACCCTCGGCGGTAACAACACCTACACCGGCGCTACGGCAGTCAACGTCGGCACCCTGCTTATCAACGGTTCCACGGCAGCAGCCAGCGCGGTCAGCGTCACCTCAGGGGCAGCAATTGGCGGCGATGGCACGATCAGCGGCAACCTCACATTGGCAAGCAATGCGAAGTTCGTCTTTGACCTCAATGATACGCCTCTCACGGTGAGTGGCACCTTCGCGCTGGACAGCACATTTGGTGTGGATGATTTGGTCACGTCCTCCTTGGTCGCGATTGATTGGTCCACGGTCGGCTTGGGGACCTATACACTGGTCGGGACCTCCTTCAGCTTCAACGCGGGCAACATTCAGAACTTCGGAGAGGCCAATGCCTACTCCAGCGGCGGAAAGCTAATGTATTTCGAAAATGGCAGCCTGGATTTGGTGGTGGCCATCCCCGAGCCCTCGACCTGGGCGCTCCTGGCGGGCAGCCTCACGGCCTTGGTGGTCTTCCGCCGCCGCCGGGGCACCTGCTGAGTTCACCCCGGATCGATTCTTTTTTGGGGGGAGGCGACGGTCTCCATTTGTCCGGAGGGACAAGTGGGTGGGCCGTCGCTTCATTTTTCGGGGTGGGTCCCCACGGAATGCACACCCGCCCAACCTCCAAAATGACAGCGGAAAGATTCTCATTCCCGAACGCATTCGTTACTTCCGCGGTATCGCGACGCCTTCCTTGCGGGCGTTTCAGATCGGGGTCCAACTTCCTGCGGCAGGCGCGCTTCCTTCCTGAAGACACCCCGATGCCACCGAGGAGCGAGGCCTTGAAGAGCATCGTTTGCGGAAAGAGGATTAAATCCTTTTCCAACCCCGGCACACCGTGCCAAATTACACGCCTATCCCCATGCCACGTCGGAACACAAAGATTGCCCACTTCGAAAGAGAGCTGGTATTCTCAGACTCAAAATTCCCCCTCGCGGTCTTTGTCCTCGAGAACCATCCCGATTACCCTCTTCACGTTCACGACTTCTCGGAAATCGTCATCATTTCCCATGGCCGGGGACTTGTGATCGTCGGCAAGGAAGAGTTTCCAGTCAAGGCCGGCGATGTCTTTGTCCATCACGGGGGACGTCCGCACGGCTACCGGGACACCGCCAACCTTGGCCTGATCAATGTGATCTACGACACCAACCTCCTGCACAAGGTGAGGTTCGATGTTGCAGGGCTTCCCGGCTACCAGTCCCTCTTTGTCATCGAACCGGCCATGCGGCGCGAAGGGAACTTTGCGCGCCATCTTTCGCTTGATATGCCGAAACTCGCGACAGTGAGAGAGTTGGTTGAGGCACTTGAAAAAGAACTCTATGGCGATGCCCCCCGTCTCCGCCCGGTCCCTTTTGAAGAGCGCCACCGAAGCACCCCAGGTCATCTGGCCATCAAGGATGCCACAGGCCACCGCTTCATGGCCATGGCCTACTTCATGACGCTGATCGGGTTGATTTCCCGCTCCTACAATACAAATCCCACCATAGAGTCCGAAAGAATCATGAAAATCGGGCGCGCCATTGCCTATATGGAAAGTCATTTTGAAGAGGATCTCAAAATGCCGGAACTGGCAAAAATGGTGGGACTGTCCGATCGCAATTTTTACCGCTTCTTCAGCCAGGTGAAAAATGAAAGCCCGCTCTCTTATCTCCAACGATTGCGAATCGACAAGGCCGCGCGGCTCCTTCAATCAACGGACAAGAATGTCACCGAGGCAGCCTTCGAATGCGGATTCAACGACAGCAGCTATTTTGCGCGCCAGTTCCGCCAGGTGATTGGGGTCTCGCCCAGCCAGTTTCAGGCTGGAAAGCGGAAAAAACCGATGGTGACAGGCAAACAATAATGGCACAAACGTGCTGAAATTTGGCGCGATCCTTCTATTCATTTTTTCTGGTTGCCATTAATCTTCGTGCCGATGAACAAGTCCACTTTATTTCCCCTCGTTGCATCGCTCCTTTTGGTTTTGGGCGTCTCCCCGCTTGTCGCACAGGATCCCGATTCGCCCTTGCAGGTCATCAACGGCGATTTCAGCGACCTCGAAGGTTTGGCCGGGCTTCAGCAGGCTGGTTGGTATTCGGGAGTTCCAATGGGCTGGACCGCAGCGCCGCCTCCGGAAAATCAGGACAACTTTTACGCGGTGCGTAATATGGGAGCGGCCGGATTCGTGGCCAACCTGCACGTGCTCACCCGCATCAAGCCGGAATTTCAACCCCTCGAGCAGGAGGTCGGTGTTCTGGCCGAGATGTCGGATGTCACGCTCACGTTCGACACCACGGGTCTGAAGGACGAGGACTTCTCGATGGGTGCGGCGATCGCCAATGCCCGCGGACAAGGCCCTGCGGCCATTCTGGCCAAAGCGAACTTCGAAGCCGCCGGTGCCCAGCGCCTGGTGGCGACCAAGGTGCCTGCCGGCACGTGGGTGGCCATCCGGTTTTGGGCGGTGAAGGGATTCCCCGGCATCGGCAACGTCACCATCAAAGTCACGCCTTCGCCCTGATCGGCGCCTGGCGGGAGGCTTGGCAGCGCCCTGATCTCCCCTTCCTTTTTGTGCAACTCGCGGCCTTGGACGACCCGGTTCCGGAGCGGGATTTTCGCGGACGCCGCGCCGCGCAAACCTTCACCCGCGACACCGTGCCCCATACCGGCATGGTCGTGACCATCGATACGGGCGAAAAGCACGACCTCCATCCCAGGTTGAAACAACCGGTGGGCGAACGACGTGCCGACCACCGGCCTTCCCCGCAGCCATGGTCGTTTATCCAAGCTCATCGGCACCGCCGAATCGTGCTGAAAATTGGCGCGATCGTTATGGCGGGCTGAGTCGCCCATTCGTTACTTTTCCCGGATGCAGTTTCTCCTCTTCTCCGGACGCATCATTTTTGCGTGGATGATCTTGGCCATGGTCAACGCTTGTTCCCGTCCTCCCGCCGAGGCTCCCGTGGTGGCCGAAGAACCGGTGACGGAGGCGACGCCGCCGTCCAGCGGGGAGACGTTCGCGAAAGAGTTTGCCGAACCCCCCAACGAATACCGGCTCGTGCAATACCAACTCAACGACCAGACGTTGAAGAAATACCCCTAATACGGCATCGGCTGATACTTGGCATTTTTCTACAAGGAGCTTTACCAGCAGGGACCCGAGGCGCGGAAGAAAATCGGCCCGCTCCTCGAGCAGGCGCAGGAACAAAAGGCCACGGTTTGGCTGGCCGACGACTTCGGCTATCCGAGCGGCATGGCCGGCGGCAAGGTCGTGGAAA
>JBBECL010000180.1:0-3952 GCA_040881805.1 Terrimicrobiaceae bacterium
GCATGAACCTGGTGGTTGGAGACAACGTGCCGGAGTTTGTCAGCGTGGACCAAATGCGGCTTCGCCAGATTCTGCTCAATCTCATCGGCAATGCCGTGAAATTTACCGAGCAGGGAGGCGTTCAAATCGGGGTCGGCGGCGGCATCGTGCCAACCAATCCCGAGGAGTTCACCCTCGAGGTTGTCATTCAGGATTCGGGTATTGGAATCCCCGAGGACAAGGCGGCGCTGCTCTTCCAACCGTTTTCGCAGGTTGACTCTTCCCACACCCGACAGTTTGGAGGCACCGGCTTGGGCCTTGCCATCAGCAAAAAATTGGCCGGTCTTATGGATGGCTCGGTCTTCTTGGAATCGTCCTCGCCGAATGGGAGTCGCTTCGTGTTTCGCTGCGATTGTCCCGTGGTCGGCAAGCCCGGCAAAAAAACCGAACCCATCGATCCGGCTTTCACGATTCCCCTCAAGGACCTCCGCGTCCTTGTCGCCGAAGACAGCTTCGCAAACAGCCAACTCCTCCAAATCCTGCTCAGGTCTCTGGGTTGCAAAAGTGAGATGGTGGAAAACGGCCTCGAAGCCGTGGAGACCCACGCCAAAACCCCTTTTGATGTGATCTTGATGGACGTGCAAATGCCGATCATGGACGGAATCACCGCCACGATGGAAATCCGCCGCCGCGAGGATTTCCATGATCTCAAGCACCAGGTCCAGATCATCGCACTCACGGCCAATGCCATGGCCGGGGACCGCGAGCGATGCTTGAAAGCCGGCATGAACGATTACCTCTCCAAACCCATCCGGAAGCCCAGCCTCCACAAAGCCCTCTACCGCGCGGCCTGCGCCTGCCACCCCGAGGGATTTGGGACCTCGGAAACGGCTTGATTATCGGTGTCGTCGTGGGGCATGATCCGCAACCCGAGATGTCAACGCATGCCACACCTTTCAAACCCGACACGGTCACACCGTGTCCTTGCCCCGCGATTTCCTGATGCCAGCCAAGCAAACCATTTTGCTTGTGGATCGCGAGACGGATTTCCTTAAGTGGGCCAAAGGTCAGCTCAAGGAGGTCGCAACAAAGGTCATCACAGAAACCTCCGCCGACGCGGCCTACCGCGCATTTTCGATGGAACATCCGGATTTGGTGATGACGGAGATGAACCTCCACCCTTTTTCCGGCATCGAGTTGTTGGCCCAGATTCGCAAGCACTCCCCCAACGCCATGGTGATCATCACCAGCGCCTTCGGGACCACGCAGAATGTGATCGAGGCCATGAAGATGGGGGCCTTCGACTTTGTGAGGAAGGAGCAACTCCCGTTCAACCTCAAGATCATCGCCGACTCGGTTCTCAAAGCCTCCGCGGAATTAAAAGCGGCCAACACCTTCAAGCCGACCCTCACCATCGAGCAGCATCGCGACGATATTGTCGGCCAGTCCGATGCCATGCAGCAGGTCTTCAAAATGGTGGGACGCGTGGCTGCCAGTGATGCGCCGGTGATGGTCACCGGGGAGAGTGGTTCGGGCAAGGAATTGGTCGCCAGAGCGATTCACAATTACAGCACACGCAGCACGCAAAGTTTTTTGGCCATCAACTGCGCCGCCATCCCCGAGAATCTTCTCGAAAGTGAATTGTTCGGCCATGAGAAGGGGGCCTTCACGGGAGCCCATTCGCAGCGGATCGGCCGCTTTGAACAAAGTGACAATGGTACCCTCTTCCTCGACGAAATCGGTGAAATGCCACTTCATGTCCAAAGCAAAATCCTTCGCGTTTTGCAGGAGGGGGAGTTCTCGAGGGTGGGGGGAAATCAAACCCTGCGAACAAATGTGCGCATCGTGTGCGCCACGAACAAGCAATTGGAGGAAGAGGTCGCCAAAAAAGCGTTCCGTGAGGATTTGTTTTATCGTCTGAATGTGGTCAGGATTCACCTTCCGCCACTACGATCCCGTGTGGATGACATCCGTCCGCTTGCCGAATATTTTCTTCAACGGATCTCCCACCAGAAGCATCGCCCCCTCCTCAAGCTTTCCGAGGAAGCCGCCAAGTTGCTTGATTCCTACCCATGGCCCGGCAACGTGCGGGAGTTGGAAAACACGATCCAGCGGGCCTCGGTGTTGGCCACGGCTGATGTGTTGTTGCCGAAGGATATCCCACTTGGTCAATTGGCCGGGACAGAGTCCTCCGCCTCCCCTGGTGGCAGTGTGGAGGACGCGATCCAAAGCCTCTTCGATGCCGCGGCCGCCAGCCCGGAAATCTCTCTCCTGCCATGGCTGGAAAAAGAATTCACCCAGCGCGCCATGCAGCACGCCGGCCAAAATCAGGTCAAAGCTGCCAAAATGCTGGGGATCACCCGGGCGACCCTCAGGAAACGGCTCGAACGAAACGGCTCCGAACCCGAAGACGAGTGAACACCCGCAAGGCGTGGCAACTGGGAAGCGCCCCCGTTGAAGGTTTGGAGTTTCTCTGGGACCGGGCTGTCCGATTTGGAATGAGCGTCTTTGAAACGCTGGCCATCCACCGCGGACGACCCCTGTTCTTGGAGGAACATCTTCTGCGCTTGGCCAAAGGCTCCCGGGACCTGCTCTCCGTCGACGCCTCCCCGTTTTGCGAAGCGGCTCAATCCCTTCCGCTCCCGGATCGTCAGTCCGGGATCCTCCGAATTTATGTGACAGCCGGGACCGGGGGGCTCGATGAGGTCTGCGCCTCCCCGAATGCTTTTGCTCTCTTCGAGGAAACGGAAATTTTTTCATCCTCTCCTCAGGGCCTCACAGTGCAAACCGACCGGGCTCCCGTTCTCCCGGTCCCCGGCGGATGGAAAACCGGCAATTATTGGGCGAACCTCCGCGCCCTCCAATCCGCCAAGCGGGAGGGTTTTGATGAGGCCGTTTTGATCAACCCCGCCGGTGAGGTGATCAGTTGTGCCACCGGGAATCTTTTCTGCGTCCTCCGAGGGCGGTTGATCACCCCCGCTCTTTCCTCGGGAGCGCGGGATGGCGTCATTCGGGAATGGGTTCTCGCGCAAACCGGTGCCGAAGAATCGCTCCTCTCCATCGATGATCTGGCGGCTGCCGGGGAGGTTTTTTTGACCAACAGCCGTCTTGGCATCGCGACGGTTTCTTCACTGGATGGACGACAACTGCCACCCCCCATCCATGCCGGCCCCTTGGCCGCCGCCTATCGTGAAAAAATCCTGCACGACTGAAGACATCTTCCAACGATCCGCAGCGGCACTCAAAGGAGTTCTCAAAAAGCCTGAACTCGGACGCTTCGGGTCCGTCGCGGATGAGGCAATCCCATTTCTGACAGCCCTTCTGGCCCGCTCACAAAAAGGCCGCACGTGGGTCATCTGTGAGGGTATCCGCCAGCAGGACGAACTCGCGGCGGAACTGGTCCAATGGACGGAGACAACGCGCGTTTTTCCCGATCTCCCGGCATGGGAGGAGGAGGCAGAAATTCTTGCCGACCCGGAGACCGTCTCCGAGCGGCTGGAGTTGTTGTCCTCCCTGGGCGGCAAAGATTTTTCCGGCCCCCTCGTCATCCACCACGGCCAGTGGACTGAGGACGTTCCCACCCCGAAAAGCCTCGCTAAAAATGCCATGACCCTGAAGACCGGGGAGACTCACGATTTGGACGCCTTGGCGGCAAACCTGACGGCCTCGGGTTATGAGCCCTGCCCGCAAACCGCCGTGCGTGGCCAATATTCCCTCCGTGGCGGAATCCTCGACGTCTTCTCCTGGCAGGCCCCCCGGCCCGTGCGCGTGGAATTTGACGACCGACAAATCGAATCCCTCCGCGAATTCGACCCCGACACCCAAATCTCCACCGGAGAAATCCCCAACACCCAAATTCTCCTCCAAAAAACCGGCACCGCAACCTGCCCGCTCTCCAGCCTCGCCACCCCCCAAGACCTCCTGCTCATCCCCAATGCAGAAAACCGTGTAGATGATCCAGGTGGATCATCTA
>JBBECL010000181.1:0-3949 GCA_040881805.1 Terrimicrobiaceae bacterium
AATAGCGGAAGACCAGCGCAAAAACAAAGACGTTGTCCACGCTGAGCGCGATCTCCAGGAGGTATCCGAGGAAAAAATCACTGCCCGCCTGCTTCTGTGCCGCTTCCGTGGGGTAGTCCCCCACCCACCCGAGATAAATCGTCGCTCCAAAGGCCACCGCAATGGCCACACGAATCGCCGTGGCCCACAAGGCTTCCTTCAACTGGATCTCATGCCCCTTGCGCTGAAAAATCCCGAGGTCCAACGCAAGCAATGTGCCGACCACCACAAAAAACAGAGCCCACAAATGCCAACTCATGACACGGAAAACCAACGCGCCGGACTCACCGGAGTCGCCCTGTCGGTTTTTTGATGGCAAGTCATGGGTTTCGCTCGCCGGTTAGCAGGAGCAAAAGGATTCTCACGAGAACGGGGGCGATTAAAAGTGGGTGCGATAATAAGAAGGGGCCGGCGGGACGCCAGCGGTCCCAGGACTAGTGACCGGATTGATTTTTCATCACACCCGGCGAAGACTCAAAAGGAAAATTTTTGTTGAGATTTCGGTTCATTTTTGGCCGGGCGGGCGGTTTTGGTTTTGGGGGATTTTTTGGCGGGCTCGGATTTCCAGGAACCAACCAATTCCTCCAGATGCCGCAGATGGCCTCTGGCCACGTGCAGACGTTTGTCAATTTTTGCACGGGTGCGGGCTTCCAATCCGACAAGATCTTTGCAGACCGAAAACAGATAGGCGGGAGTTTTGCGCAGCTTGACGAGCTTTTGCCGCAGGGACCGCTCGCCACGCAGGAATTCCGCAGTCACTTGCCGAAGATGGAAAAGCGAGGCTTGCGCGGTTCCCGAGCCATCGTGGATGTCCGTGACCGCGAGCAGGATCTCCAAACGTTCCAGGTCATTGTTCTGATATGCCTCCTGCAGCGTGTGCCAAAGGCGGGCCGACTCTCCATCATAATCGGCACCGGAATCGGGATGAAGACGGCGCACCAGCAGACGGTAGAGTTCTTTCACCCGTGCGGGGTGATCACGCTTTTTCAAGGCACTCCCCACGCTGCCCGCGTCACCATCCTCGCGCCCGTTGCCACCCAAGCCGCTTTGACTCCGGAATTCTTTGAAGAGAGACCGGTATTCGGCCTTGCCCAACTTGTCGGGATTCAAGCTCAACACATTGCGCACAAACTCACGGAACATTTGCTCTTCCATCGAGAGGTCCTTGTCATTTTTGGGATCCCCAAGGTCTTCCTCGTCATCGTCAAAATCTTCATCTTCCGGTTTCTCGCGGTCTTCCCCCTTGCTCCGCTCGTTCATGACCTTCTGGTAGGCGCTGCGCTGGGAGCCTCCCGACCAGAACTGCGCGGCCGTGACTTCCGTGATCAAATCCTCCAACTCGGCAATGCGATGTTCGGCGGCCTGCTCCTCGTCCAAGAGCGACCCGAACGCAATTGTCAGCCACCGCTCGTAGGAAGGAACCACGGAACGCTCGTATTCCTCGATTTGTTCCCGGAGGCGCGCTGCCGTTTTCATGGCGCGGCGACACTCTTTCTCGGTGTCCTTGCGCAAAGGAGCCTGATCCACAGGAACCATGCGACGGTCTGCCGACAGGGGAGATTTGAGCGGCCGAAACTCAGGCCTGGATTTCCGTGGTTTCAAGAGCGGGAAAGACTACAGGATCCGGGCTTTTACTCAAGGGGAATCGGGCGGGCTTCTCCATTTTGCACGGCCAATTCACGAAGAAGCAAGTTTTTCACCATGAAGAGCAGGAAGGACATGAAGGGTGGGGAAGAAAATGGCCCATCCTCCAGCCTTTCCTTCATGATCTTCAAGTTCTTCATGGTTTTATCTCGGTCCAATAAAAAATTGTCAGCCGAATTTAGATCTGTGGTCCTATCTCTCTTTGCCACAGTTTTTTATGACTCCAAGTGAATTGGCCGTGTCCATTTTGTCCCACCCCCCACTGCCTTAATCCTTGCCGGAACCCCCTGGCACGGGCTTACCATGGGAGAATGAAAATTGCGGTACTTGGTGCAGGAAAGATGGCTCTCGCGCTGGTCCATGGAATTCTCCGTTCGGAACTTTGCACGGGTGACAGAATTGTGGTCGCCAGCCGCTCCACCGAAAATCTGCAAAATTTTGCTTCAGCCACCGGGGTCAAGACGGCGGCGACAAATTCCAAGGCCGTGGCTTCCGCCGATCTGGTTCTCCTTTGCGTGAAGCCCTCCGACGCGGTGGCAGCCCTCAAATCTGCGGCTGCCGGTTTGAAGGGGCGCCTGCTTGTTTCCGTGGCCGCAGGTCTCAGTTCCAAAACGTTGCTGGCCGCCGCTCCCGGAGCGCGCATTATCCGCGCGATGCCCAACACGGCCGCCATGGTCGGCCGGAGTGCAACGGCTGTGGCCCCATCGGCCTCTGCCACCCGCGATGACATTGATCTTGCGACCCGCATTTTTTTGTCCGTTGGCAAGGTGGTCCAAGCCACCGAAAGCCAATTGGATGCCATCACCGGCCTCAGCGGAAGCGGACCCGCCTATCTGTATCTCGTGGTCGAGGCGCTCACGGATGGGGCCGTCGCGGCCGGACTTCCCCGGGCCACGGCCCGCGAGCTTGCCATCGCGACCTTGGCCGGGGCCGCTGAAATGTTGTCCTCAACGTCCGAACATCCCGCCGTCCTCCGCGAAATGGTGACCAGCCCGGGCGGCACAACCATTGCCGGGCTCATGGTGTTGGAAAAAGCCGGCGTTCGCTCGGCGCTTGCCGAAGCTGTCAAGGCCGCCGCCACACGCTCCCGGGAGCTCTCGGGAGATAATCCATGATGCTTCGCGTCTTGATTGCGCTGGGATTGACCCTGACCCACGCCACGGCCCAGAGCCCGGATCCCCAGTTTGTGCCCGAAAATGCCAGGGAGGCCGCCGGGGAGGGCAATGCCGCTTTCATCAAGCAGGACTATGACAACGCCCGCCGGGCTTACACCAAAGTCCTCGCCCTCGCCCCTGACAATCTTCTGGCCCTGACCAACCTCGGGGTCGTGGAATTTGCCGACGGAAAAAGTGCCGAAGCCGAGAGGCTCCTCAAACGCGCCGTGCAACTCCGCATCGAGAATGCGCCCGCCTGGCTCACCCTCGGGATTCTCTACATGGATCAAGGCCGCCTCGATGAATCCCTCGCGGCCCTCACCCAATCCCTCGTTCATGATTCCGGCAACCCTCGCGCCAGGAACTATCTGGGCGTCGTGATTGGCAGGAAAGGCTGGTTTGATGGCGCCCAGAGCGAGCTGCGCAAAGCCGTGGAAATCGACCCGAACTACAGCGATGCCCACTTCAACCTCGCCTACTTCTATCTGGAAAGAAAACCCCCGCTCATCGAACTCGCCCGACGTCACTACTTCCGTTCCATCGAACTCGGGGCCCCTCCCGATCCCGAAATCGAAGCCACACTCAAAAAAGCCGCCCCCAACCAGTAGCCAACCCGCGGGGAAACCCCCCGCACCCGGCTTGCCGCCAGGACGCCCGGTTGATCTCGGAGATCCGCTTTTTTTAAGCGCGGCGACGACGGAAGACCAGCGTGACCAAGCCGCCGACAGCCAGCAGCAGGAACGTGGTGGGCTCGGGGACAGCCGCGGTGATATTGACGAAGCTGCCTCCCGCATATTCTCCGCTGAAATTTGATCCACCCACTGTGGCGTTGTAATCGATCTGCCAGAGGTTCAGCCCGGTGTTGAAGAGCGCGCCATCAGCAAGCGCTACCGCGTTGTAACTGAAGAGGCCATTGTTCCAATTCCCGGAATAGTTGATCAGTGTGAAAGTCGTGCCCACGGCAAACGCGGTGGGGCTCACATTCAAATCCGCGAAGGTGAGGGCGACCGCGCCGCTCAGGTTGAGATCTCCTGTCACTTTTTGCAAATCCCCCCCGCCCGCAAGCGCCCCCCCGGATTCCACGTCATAATCGAAGGTCGATTGGTGGTTTT
>JBBECL010000182.1:0-3900 GCA_040881805.1 Terrimicrobiaceae bacterium
ATGTCTTCACGTCGGTCGATACTGCGCAGGCGGGGTTTGCTGAAGATGCCCATGGAATTGGAAAGTTTTCTAACTGACAGAAGGGTAGCCCGAGGCGGCGGAACTTCCGTGTGCGGAAAACTAGAGAGAGGGACCGGCCACGACAATCCCCTTTTGAACCCTCCGTGCCAAAAGTGAAATATTTTGGGTTGCTTTTTTCACCGAATCAAAACAATCCTTCCTCGCAGGAATAGTAAACATTGCTGTATCATTTGATGAACATCCGCAATTTTGTCAGTGGTTCTTCAGTCGTTCTAGCAGGATGGCTTGGGGCGACGTTCCTGAACGAGGTGCCTTCCCAAAGGTATCCTAAGCTGGATAAAGATTCTTCCACCAGCGCGCGGCCAGCCGATAGTGATGCGCAGATGGTATCGGCGGTTGAAGAAAATGACGTTTTGCGGGTTTCGGCCTCGCGCTGAGGCCTCCTATGTGGGTCACTTGCGTGGATGAGTGAAAAACCATGGATTTGTGATACCAAGCCGCTGGCCCTCGAAGTGGAAGCTGGCGTGCACTGGTGGTGCTCGTGTGGCCGCTCGGGCCATCCTCCCTTCTGTGACGGCTCGCACAAAGGCACCGGGTTGCAACCGGTGAAATACGAAGTGGCGGAAAAGAAGACCGTGTGGTGGTGCCAGTGCAAACACACCGCAAACCCGCCCTTGTGCGATGGTTCACACAAGAATTTGCCGGCAACGGACGCGGCTCAGTAGCTTTTCATCCATTCGATGATGTCGGCGACGTCCTGGGCGCCCAGCCCCAATTGATCGGCTCCGAGCATCAGGGAGCGGTCGAGAGGCTTGCGGCTGGCAACTTGGTTTTTGGGGACCTTCTGGCTGAATCCACCGGTGGAACGAATTGCAATGGGATCCCCATCGGCAATGATTTGCCCATCGATCCATTTGCCGTCCTTGAGCTGAATGGCGGTTCCCTCATAGCCATGAGCAATATCGGCGGAGGGGTCGATGAGGGATTTGGCAATGACCTCGGGTGGCTGGCGGCGGCCAAAACCCTTGAGTTCCGGGCCGTAATCAGGTCCACCCGTGTCGATTTTATGGCACATGATGCAGCGTCCGGCCGCGAGTTTCCCATTTTTAGCATCACCCTTGAGCGCGAGCACATCGGCAACCGTAAATTTCAGGCTTCCGGGTTTTGCGGGAACCGTTACTTCCACCAGAGGGACGGATTTTTCGATGATGCCTCTTTTTTCAAGCTCAGGCTTTAAATTGAATTTTGCCCATTCCCCTTCGCTGCGATTGGTCAGCCACCACACTACCTGCTGCTTCATGGGTGATGCCTCGGCAGCAAGTTCCATCAGCGCATCCGCGGCGCTGCGGGATTTGATAAAAGCGATGGAATCGACTGCCAATTCACGTTGTTCGGCCATGAGATTTATATTCAAAGCGCGGGCTTTAAGGGCCGGAATGGCGGCTTCCGGCTTAAGGCGCCAAGTGAGGAGGGCGAATGCGTCGGACCACTCGGCAGGTTCTCCGGGTGTCATCGATTCGACAAGGGCCTGCCATAGTTTGCCGGTATGGTGCCCTGCCCCGACGCCGAGAATTTCCAAATAGGAGCGATCTTTTCCGTCGTAACCCTTGGCCACGTTGACCAGCACGGCACGAGCATCCTCGAATTTGCGATAGCGCATCGCACTGGCGGCCTCCGCACGAAGCGCGGGAGCGGGGTCGGTCGAAAGTTTAAGGGCATAGGGCAGATCGTCGATTTTCTCATCGGTCCGCCGAATCGCGCGGAACGCCGTGAGACGCTGACGAGGATCCTTATCGACGATGACAAAATCCAAGAGCAGTTTGCCCTTTTCCCCAAGATGAGGCAGCAGCCAAATCGCGCGCGCAGCCACATAGGGGTTTGGATCCTTCATGACTTGCGCCACCGAATTGAAAGCTTTGGGCCCAGCGGTTTTTAGCTTCTCAAATCCCAGATACCGCACGTTCACAGCAGGCGATTTCAAGGCAAGCACGGCACCTTGGATCGTGGTAAGATCTATCTTGGGAATGGCAGGCCGGAAGCCCTTCGGCGCGATGCGATAGATCACCCCCGAGGCGGCATCATCCCGAGTGTCATGCCCACCGACCCGCGGATCGGTCCAATCGCTTACATAGAGCGCCCCATCCGGCCCCACGCAGACATCGGACGGGCGGAAGTTAAAGCGGTTCTTATCGCGGTCATCCTCGGCGGCCAAACTTTTCCCGCCGCCGGTGAAGTCGGCTCCGACGAATGATTGCTCGGGGTTGGTGGTGACAAAATCCGTCCGAGTGAGCTTAAAACCGGCCCCTTCCGGGACCGGCTGATAACTGAAGATCACGTTACGGGCGGCTTCACAGGATAACAGGGTGCCGATGAATTTTTCTCCAAGTGCGCCATTTTCGTAATAGGCAATGCCGGTGGGCGAGCCACCACCGTAAACATCCCCAGCCGGCATGCTGCCAGGATCCTGCTGACGCCAGTGAGAGACCGGCGTGTCCTGGCCAGGGCGCCGGTCGGCATTCCAGAAGCGAGTGCCGTCATTCGAGAAATACCCTGCGTTTCCATATTCGATCACATGGCTGGTGCGACAGGCCGGCGGGTCGTCATTGTCGTTTTGAAACACGTGCCCACGCGAGGTGATCGTCTGTTCGTAGGAATTGCGATATCCGTGGCCAATGCACTCGGCGCGACTCGCATCCGGATTCATCCGAATGGTAAATCCGCCGACATAAACAAAGCCATCGTCGCTTACCGCTCCGGAAACCGCCTTCGTGTCAACAGGCCACTCGCCGCCACCACTCTTGTAATAATTACTTCCGATCCGGAACGTCTTCCCCGACTTATCCGTGAAGACTCCGCAGGTATTTCCTTGGTTGAAATACCATTTCCCATCCGGCCCGGCCGTGAGTGAATGCAACGAGTGATCGTGATTTCTGCCGTTGAAACCGGTGAGCAGCACTTCACGAGTATCTCCGTGTTTTGGATCAAATTTCAAATCACGGTTGACGTCGGTGAGTTTGAGGAGATGCGGCGGTTGTGAAACAATCACCACATTATCAAAAACCGCCTCATCCCGAGTGGGGAGATCAATTCGGGATCCTGCCAGAAGACCCGCGACTCATCGCATTTACCATCACCATTGCGATCTTCCAAAATCACGATCCGATCCCCGAGAGGTTGCCTGCCGGATTTCCCACGATAATTGACCCCCTCCGTCACCCAGATCCGACCGAGATGGTCGATATCGATATTCGTCGGATTGAAGAGTGCGGGTGACGTGGCCCAAGGAGTGATTTCCATGCCCTCCGGCAATACAAAGGAATCAAGGGGTAACGTCGGCTTCTCCTGATCAGGCACCCATGCGAATGCCGATGACGAGATGGCCAAAATTATCAAAGTTGAGAGAATTTTCATGGTCGAGCTTAACGATGTCAGGTCGGATATTACATCGAAGATAGACGATAACTATCAACAATACCCGGGAGGAGCTTTGACAACCCGGGACCTGCTGGCTATCAATATCCATGCGATCGCTGATTAAACACGTCCTCAACCGCACCGAGCCCACCGACGATCTCCACGTGGCGGGTTGGATCCGCACCCGGCGGGATTCAAAAGCATTTTCGTTTATTGAACTCAACGACGGGACCTGCCTTGAATCCCTTCAGATTGTCGCCGACTCGGGCATCCCAGGATACGAGGATGTTGCGAAAATGAGCACGGGTGCGTCCGTTGAAGTCCGGGGAAAATTGATTTCATCTCCTGCTGCGGGTCAAGCGTGGGAAATGCAGGCGTCTTCGCTTAAATTGCTAGGCGAGGCGCCCGAAGACTATCCCTTGCAAAAAAAGGGTCACAGCCCGGAATTTCTTCGTTCCATCGCCC
>JBBECL010000183.1:0-3878 GCA_040881805.1 Terrimicrobiaceae bacterium
GTGAAGGCTGGATTTTTAAAATCCGTTTGTCCGACCCCGCGGAATTGGAGGCTCTCAAGGATTCCACGGCTTATGCCGGGCACATTGCGCGATGAGTTCCGTGCCTTTTTCCCGCAGACATATTGGTCCTGACTCCACCGAGATTGCCACGATGCTGGCAACGGTTGGTGCCTCGTCGATGGAGGATTTCATCAGCCGCACGGTGCCCGCATCAATCCGATTCCATGAGGTGCTCCGGCTTCCCGCAGCCCGTTCGGAGGAGCGTGCGCTCGCGGATCTGGAAAAAATTGCCGCCAAAAACCAGCCTCTGGTTTCCCATATCGGCATGGGTTACTCGGGTTGCCACACCCCGGCGGTGATCCGGCGAAACATTTTGGAAAATCCCGGCTGGTATACGGCTTACACGCCTTATCAGGCGGAGATTTCGCAAGGACGCCTCGAGGCGCTTCTGAATTTTCAAACCATGGTGTGTGACCTCACCGCGATGGACATTTCCAATGCCTCGCTGCTGGACGAAGGCACCGCAGCTGCGGAAGCCATGGCCATGGCACATGGCATCAAAGGTGGCGACGCGATCTTTGTGGCCGAAGATTGCCACCCTCAAACCATCGCAGTCCTTCGCACAAGGGCAGAGCCGCTTGGCATCAAGGTTATCGTTGGTCCGCTCCCGGACTTCACCACCGAGAAAATTTTTGCCGCATTCATCCAATACCCGGCTACGGATGGTGTGATCCATGACCTCGATGCCATCATTCAGCGCGTTCACGAGGCTGGGGCCCTTGCCGTTGTGGCGGCTGATTTGCTGGCTTTGGTTTTGATCAAACCGCCCGGCGAATCGGGGGCTGATATTGTGATTGGATCGGCGCAGCGATTTGGTGTGCCTATGGGATTCGGTGGTCCCCATGCCGCGTTTCTTGCCACGCGTGACGAACACAAACGCCGGTTGCCAGGTCGCCTGATCGGTGTTTCCAAAGATGCCGAAGGCCGGCGGGCACTCCGGCTGACCCTCCAAACCCGCGAGCAACATATCCGCCGCGACAAAGCCACGAGCAACATCTGCACCGCCCAGGTGCTTCTTGCGGTTATGGCCTCGATGTATGCTGTTTACCATGGTCCCGAGGGGCTTCGAGCCATGGCTTCCCGGGTGCATGGGCTGACAAACCAACTTGCAGAATCTTTGCGTGCTGCCGGTCTCAATGTTCATCAGGGGCCGTATTTTGACACCTTGCGTGTGACGGTGCCCGCGAGCGCTGACGCCATTCTTCAGCTGGCCGTGGCTCAAGGCATGAATCTCCGCAAGCTCGACGGGAACGTGGTTGGAATTTCCTTGGATGAAACCACGGAGAGCGTCGCTGCGATCCTTGCCGTGTTCGGGGCCAAGGTGGTGGGTGCCGATGATGCCACGTCACTGCCCGGATCCCTTCAGCGAAAATCCGATATTCTTGTCCATCCGGTGTTCCGCACGCATCATACCGAAACCGAGTTGCAGCGTTATATCCGCCGACTGGAGTCGCGGGATCTTTCACTGACGTCGTCCATGATTCCTCTTGGGTCCTGCACGATGAAGCTCAATGCCGCCAGCGAAATGCTTCCGCTCACCTGGCCCACCATCGGCGGTCTGCATCCCTTCGCCCCGGCGGATCAGGTCACCGGGTTTGCCGAGATCGCGCATCAATTGGGGTCTTGGTTGGGAGAAATCACCGGCCTGCCAGCGGTTTCTCTTCAGCCCAATGCCGGATCGCAGGGCGAATACGCGGGTCTGTTGGCCATCCGGGGTTATCATCGGGCCAACGGCAATGATGACCGAAAAATCTGTCTTATTCCCACCTCTGCGCATGGGACAAACCCTGCCAGTGCTGTGATGGCCGGCTTCCATGTGGTGCCTGTGGCCTGCAACGCAAAAGGCGACATCGACCTTGAGGACCTCGGTGCCAAAATTGGTGAGCACGCCTCACATTTGGGAGCTCTCATGGTGACTTATCCCTCCACCCACGGCGTTTTTGAAGAAGCGATCCGTGAAATCTGCGATCAGGTTCACGCGGTGGGTGGGCAGGTCTATTTGGACGGCGCGAATATGAATGCGCAGGTTGGACTCTGCCGCCCCGGTGACATCGGGGCGGATGTGTGCCACCTGAACCTTCACAAAACATTCTGTATCCCTCACGGAGGTGGGGGCCCCGGTGTTGGGCCCATCTGTGCCGCGCCCCATCTTTCAGAATATTTGCCGGGCCACCCCTTGCTGGAGGTTTCCCCCACACAAATCGGGGCCGTGGCCTCGGCACCCTTGGGCAGCGCCAGCATCCTTGTCATTCCATGGATGTATCTGGCCATGATGGGCCCCGAAGCGCTGGCGGAAGCCACCCGGGTTTCCATCTTGAGCGCCAACCACATCGCCTTCCGTTTGCAGGATGCCTTCAACATTCTCTATCGAGGCACAAACGGATTTGTGGCCCATGAATGTATTCTGGATCTCCGGGAGTGGAAAACCCGCGCGGGTGTCGAAGTCGAGGATATTGCCAAACGGCTGATCGACTTTGGATTTCATTCTCCAACGATGAGTTGGCCGGTTCCGGGAACTCTCATGGTGGAACCCACCGAGAGTGAATCCCTGGCTGAACTGGATCGTTTTTGTGATGCGATGCTGGCCATCCGTGCCGAACTGGATGCCATCGAAGCGGGGACTCTGGACAAAACCAACAACCCTTTGAAGAACGCTCCCCACACGGCGCAGACGGTGTGCGGCGACCTTTGGGATCGTCCGTATCCCCGGTCCCAAGGGGCCTTTCCCGCGCCGTGGCTTCAGGATTTCAAATTCTGGCCCGCCGTGGCACGGATCGATAATGTTTACGGGGATCGAAATATCTTCTGCTCGTGTCCGCCCATGGAAGAATTGCGTTGACCTGCGAGGAATGGATTTCTCAGGAAATCTCGAACGGGGGTTCCATTTCCTTCGCACGGTTCATGGAGCTGGCTCTCTATGCGCCGGAGGTTGGTTATTACACGTCATGCCCGGGACGCGTGGGGCGGGGTGGAGATTTTTACACCAGCGTCAGTGTCGGATCCGCCTTTGGTGTGATCCTTGCCGGTTTGTATAAGGAGATGTGGGCCGC
Organism: Terrimicrobiaceae bacterium; assembly: GCA_040881805.1. Taxonomy (GTDB): domain Bacteria; phylum Verrucomicrobiota; class Verrucomicrobiia; order Chthoniobacterales; family Terrimicrobiaceae; genus JAJTZA01. The sequence goes on from JBBECL010000183.1 coordinate 3,111, forward strand.
GCTCGGAAAGCCTCAAAAATTTGTTGTCGTCGAGCAAGGCGCCGATCGTGGACAACTCGCGAATGATGTGTTCCAGGCTGCGTCTCCTGACCTCCTGGCTTGTCTCAATTATGTCATTGTCGAGCCGCTCCCCGTTCTGCAAGAAATCCAAAAATCCCGGTTAAATTCATGGCCGGTGCAGTGGTTTGACTCACTGGAGGCACTGCCCGAATTTGAAGGTGTGCATTTTTCCAATGAATTGGTGGATGCTTTTCCCTTCCATCTTTTGTGCTCCAACGGGTCGGAGTGGAAGGAGATGCGTGTGGTTCAGGGCGAGGACGGCTTTGTGTTCTCGGAAAGCCAAATCTCCGATCAACTTGCCGCGATGATCGGGCAATTTCCGATGCGCCCGGCGGGCTACCTGACGGAGGTGCGTCCCGCGGCCAACGCATGGATCGGCCAGGTTGCGGCCCGACTCAAACGTGGGTTCCTTCTGGTCCTGGATTACGGGCTTTCCCGCGAGCAACTTTTGAGAGAAGACCGGGTCCGTGGCACGTTTGCTTCGTTTCAGTCCCATCGCCGCGATGACAACGTGCTCGCAGATCCCGGCCAAAAAGATATCACCGCCCACGTGGACTTCACCGCGTTGGCCGAAGCCGGGCAGGCCGGGGGGTTGGAAGCCTGCGGCTTTTGTGATCAGCACCACTTTCTTGTCGGGGCAGCCACGTCCCTGTTAAAACGACTTGACGGTCAACTCCCGAACGCCGCCAATGCCAAGTTCTTCCAAGC
>JBBECL010000184.1:0-3868 GCA_040881805.1 Terrimicrobiaceae bacterium
CCCGATCACCACCATCGTCTGAGCCACCGAATCTCCCGTGATCAATTGAAACAACCATTCCATGTTTGAGGTTTTAAAATGACAGAGCCACATAAACAATGCAAGGTATAAGTTTTACTTATATTTGCAATAACTTTGGGGTCAGTCCTTTTTTCTTGTCATTTTTACGTTGTCGTGAAGAAGCAAAAAGCAAGAAAAAAGGACTGACCCTGACCGTTTCGGCGTCATTTTGTGTTCATTCGCGGTTCCATTTTCCCATTGAGGATAAACCCCTCAATGCACCTCTCAATCCTGCGAAAACAGTCCTCGAATGCCACTTTTGATTTGCCCATGGGATCGGCAATTTCAGGTTCTTTGCCGAGCTTGTCGAAGGTCCCAAGCAACCACACTCGCTCCTCTGGAATTCCGTAATCAGCCAACAACGCCCTTCGGTGTCCTTCTTCCATCGTCAAAAAGACATCAATTTTTCCAAGATCCAAGCGCCCAACAAATCCCGACTCCATCTTGGAGACCGGTGTGCCATTCTGAATACAAGTCAGCCAGGCATTATCCGCGGGGGGCGTGCCGTGAAAATCATAAATTCCTGCCGATGTCACCACCACGTCGAGCCCCCGTGACTTCACGATTCTTTCAAGAATCGCTTGCGCCATGACGCTCCTGCAAACGTTGGCTGTGCAGATAAAAGCAATAACCGGAGTCAAACTCATCAGCTTAAAATTCTCTTCGAAATCGACCTTGATGTCCATGACACATCCGGGCGCTGGAAGTCGCAGGAAACAAAGAGTGGGCGGGCAAGGGACTGCCAGCCCTACCCAAGGGAGGAACAAGCTGGCGGAAGCGCGAAGCGCCCCTGGCATGGCAGGACCTGGCAGTTCGCGGTTGTTGAATCCGTATTTGGCCGTCTCAGAGGATGGATAGGAGATTTGGTTTATCAGCTTGTGGATTGGCCTGAGGGGGTTCCACCTTTTATTCCTTGAATGATCAAGCTCCGAACAATGAGGTTTTCTGTGGCTTGCCAGAGAGGCCCGCTGGTGTGCATGATGCGTCACTTGGAGACGCCTGAATCAGTTTTTTTGATCGCTGGAAGCGGTCGTTATCCCGGTCTTGTCATGGAGGAGGCCCGCAAACGGGGCGTCAAACACATTGCTGTGGCCACATTTGAAGGGGAAACCGATCCCGTGACCGCAGCTGCGGCGGATGATGTTTATCCTCTGAAAGTTGGTCAGTTGGGTCGACTGCTTGATGCGGCAAAAAAAAGTGGGGCGGGCGTTGCGATGATGGTCGGGCAGTTGGCACCCGGCAACCTGTTCAATTTGCGACCGGACCTCAAAGCCCTGGTCTTGCTGGCAAAACTCAAGCGTCGCAATGCGGAGACTCTTTTTGGAGAAGTAGCCCGTCAACTCTCCCTGGTCGGCGTGGAACTTCTTCCGGCGACCACCTTTCTGGAAGCCCATCTTGCACCCGAAGGTCTGTTTGCGGGTCCCTCTGTCAAAGCCCGCGTCATCGAGGACATCCGGTTTGGATTCACCCTCGCCAAGGAAACCAGCCGTATGGATATCGGGCAATCCGTGGTCGTCAAAAATGGAACCGTGCTGGCTGTCGAAGCCTTTGAGGGAACCGATGCCTGCATGTTGCGCGGGGGGAAGCTCGGCCGGGGTGGCGCGACCCTCGTCAAAGTCACGAAACCCAAGCAGGACATGCGTTTTGATGTGCCGGTGATTGGGTCCCGCACCCTGGCCACGGCCAGGGAAGCCGGGATCAAGGTTCTGGCCGTGGAAGCCGGCCAAACGCTGCTTTTGGACCGCCCGGCGGTCGAGGCTCAAGCGGTTCGCGACGGGCTTTCCCTTTTTGGAGTCACGTTATGAAAATTCTTCGCACCGGTGTTCTGGGAGTCGGCCACATGGGGGCCAATCATGCCCGCGTTTATTCAGAGTTGGAGGGCTCACAATTTTCGGCGGTGTATGACACCAACCCGGCGGTCTGCCGGGCCGCGGCCAAAAAATACGGGGTTCATGCCGCAACCTCCTTGGAGGATTTTGCCAGCCGGGTTGATGCGGCCACGATCTGCTCGCCCACGGTGACGCACTTCGAGAACGGTTCTTTTTTGCTTGCCGCCGGGAAGCACCTTCTCATCGAAAAACCCATCGCCGACACGCCGGCCCACGCCCGCGAACTCTCACGCCTGGCCGGAGAGCACCACTGCATTTTGCAGGTGGGTCATATCGAACGCTTCAATCCCGTCCTTGCCGCCCTGGAGGGACGGCTCCAAAACCCCCGCTTTTTGGAGGTCACCCGACTCTCACAATATCCCAACCGGAGCACAGACATCGGGGTGGTCCTGGACCTCATGATACATGACATTGAGATCATCCTTCACCTGGTTCGTTCTCCGTTGACGAGTATCGACCCCGTGGGGATTTCCGTGCTGAGCAAAGGCGAGGATATTGCCAATGTGCGTTTCCATTTTGAAAACGGCTGTGTCGCCAATGTCACGGCCAGCCGGATCAGCCAGGAAAAAGTCCGCAAAATCCGCGTCTTCCAAGAAAACGCCTACCTTTCCCTCGATTACCAAAACCAATCCGGTTACCTCCTCCGGTTGGCGGAGTCTTCCGAGCGGGAAAGCTCCACGCTGCAAAAGCTGATTGGACTGGCCTCCGACTCGGCGATCACCACGGAAATCCACGGACGCCGCATTGTGCGCGAGCCCGTCGAGATCGAAAAAGGCGAACCCCTTCGCCTCGAATTGGAGGAGTTCCTTGCCTGTGCCCGGGCCGGGTCCACCCCAAAGGTCACCGGCCAGGCCGCCGCCGCCGCTCTGGACATTGCCCTCGAAATCACCCGCCGGATCGAAGAAGCCGACCCAAGGAACAAAGGGTGAATCAGGGGGAACGGTGCGTCCTGCCCGTTTCAAGCTTGATTTCCCAAACACAAAAACCACCACACGGTCGAGACGAGCATGCCCCTGTTCTGAATAGCAAATCGCAATCGTCGTGTTCACCAACCTTGTGATTTCGTTTAGGACGGGGTAATTTTCCCACTATGTCAAACAACCCGCATGACGACCCGGCGGCACTCAAAGCGTTGCAAGATGACATCTACCGGGAGAAAATTCTCCGAGCCCGCAGCATGACGCCGGAACAGCGCTTGTCGGATGTTTTTGAGCTTACCAACAGCGTCTTTCAGAGAATGCATGCGGGAGCCATGTGGCAGTTGAACACAAATGATGAGGATGTCGGATGGAGGGAGGTTCGGCGACGGATGGACCGGCTGACGCAGGTTCACGACCACCGCAGATTTGCGATGTCGAAACCGACTTCCCAGCCATGACCGTTGAACAGCTCGCTGCTCTGGTCCTCGCCGCGTGCGAAGCCGAGGGAGTTGAACACATGGTCACAGGAGCCTTTGCTTTTGGACTTTATGGGATTCCGAGATCCACAAAGGATGTCGATGTGGTACTGAGCCTTCAGGGCGGAGACCCGCTGCTATGCGTCGCATCTCGTTTGTCGGATACCGTTGAATTCGACAGGCAAGTTCAGTTCGATACGCTCACTTGGGGTAAGCGTCTCGTTGGAACGTCCAAAGAGCCACCCCCTTTCAAAGTGGAATTATTCGAGCTTTTTGATGACCCTTTTGTGCAGGCACAATTTGGCCGCAGGCTGCGCAGATATTCCGAGCAATTGCAGCGCGAAACCTGGCTGCCCACCCCCGAGGATGTCATCGTTCAAAAATTACGCTGGGGCCGCAACAAAGACCTTGATGATGCAAGGGATGTGCTGGCCGTGCAAGGTCCGGAGACGCTCGATATGGCCTACATTCAGACATCCTGACCTCTGGGGAAAACGGATGATCTGATTGGGCGGTAAACGAG
>JBBECL010000185.1:0-3845 GCA_040881805.1 Terrimicrobiaceae bacterium
TTTTGAATTGTTTTGGGGGAAAGGGGAGGGAATTGAGAAATTTGAATGGTGAATTTTGAATTGTTTTGGGGGAAAGGGGAGGCGCGGGTAGCGGCTTACGATTTCCAGAGTTGGAGGGTGCGCAGGTAGTTGGCGCGCTCGAATTCCGAGGGGTTGGGGGAGTTGGCGTGGCTGAGGGAGCCGCGCATCTGGGTCAGCGAATGATATTCATGGCTTTGCAGCCACTCGGTGACATCGGCGACGAGGGTTGCGAAGGCTCCTGTTCCCTGGCGCAGGATCAGGGAAACGACCTGGATGGCGTCCGCGCCGGCCATGATGCCTTTGATGGCATCGGTGGCTTTGTGGACGCCTCCGCCCAAAATGAGGGAGAGCGGAGTTTTGCCGTAGAGGATGGCCAGCCAGCGGAGGCGCAGGAGGAGCTCGGAGGAGGTGGAAAGGTAGAGGCGGGGCTCGACGGACAGTTCTTCAATATCGAGGTCCGGTTGGTAAAACCGGTTGAAAAGAACGACGCCTTGAGCGCCGCAGAGGTGGATTTGACGGACCACGGCGGGGAGGGAGGTGTAGAAGGGGGCCAGCTTGACGCAGAGGGGAATCGTGACCTGCTCGCGCACGGCAATCACCGTGTCCAAGAGACGTTTTTCCACGTCGTGGGCCGAGGTTTCTTCGTCGGTGATCACGTCATAGATATTAAGTTCAATCGCATCGGCCCCCGCGTGTTGCATTTGCTCCGCGTGGGCCACCCAACCGCCGGGGGTGCAGCCGTTGAGTGAGGCAATGACGGGAATGGTCAGGGCGTTTTTGAGAGAAACGATCTGTTCCAAATATTCGTCCGGTCCGAGCGTGTAATCGCTCGAGGCGGGAAAGTAGCTGAGGGCCTCGCCGTAGGAATTGGATGTCATTTCCGTGAGCGAGGAGGCGGCGGCGGACTCGCGGGTGAGTTGTTCCTCGAAGAGAGAGTGCATGACCACCGCGCCTGCGCCTGCGCTCTCAAGAGTCGAGAGGCTTTCGAGATTATCCGTGAGGGGGGAGGCCCCTACCACAAAGGGGGAGCGGAGGGGGAGTCCCAGATACGTGGTGGAGAGGTCGGGATTCATGGCGTGGATTCGGGATCAGGTTTGTGTGGGGTCGGAGGTGGTGGTGGCGGGAGCTTCGGCCATCCGGCGGTAGAGCTCGGTGTGGGCGGTGATTTCGGTTTGGGCCCGTTCCTCGAGGGCTTTGGCGCGGGCCGGGTTGGTGGCATGGAGCGACCGGAACCGGATTTCGTTTTCTGTGAACCGGGCGATGGGATGTTTGGGCGCGGGGGAATCCAGCACCAGCGAGTTCAGACCCAAATTTTTCCGGCGGGGGTCAAAGCGGTAGAGCGGCCAGTAGCCGGTTTCGACAGCCATCTTTTGGTGGTCGAGTCCTTGTGAGAGATTGAACCCATGGGCGATGCAATGGCTGTAGGCGATAATCAGGGAAGTGCCCGGGTAGGCCTCGGCCTCGGCAAAGGCTTTCACGGTTTGCGAGTCTTTGGCACCGAAGGCCACCCTGGCCACAAACACATCGCCATAACTCATGGCATGAAGCCCCAGATCTTTTTTCGAGCGGGATTTGCCCTGGGCGGCAAACTTGGCGACAGCTCCCAGCTGGGTGGACTTGGATTGTTGGCCGCCGGTGTTCGAATAGACCTCGGTGTCGAGAACGAGGATGTTGATGTTTTCGCCCAGAGAGAGGACGTGGTCGAGGCCTCCGAATCCGATATCATAGGCCCACCCGTCTCCCCCCACGATCCACAGGCTTTTTGTGACAAGATCGTCGGCAAAAGCGTCCAGCTTCACACGCAGGGGTTCGGGCACCGAAGAGAGGTGGGTCCGCAGTTTGACAATCCCGGCGCGTTGATTGGCAATCGAGGCTTCGGTGTCCTGGGGTTCGTTGAGAAGCGAGTCCACCAAGGCGGCACCGACCCATTCCCTGGCGGCGGTCAACAAGTGTTCGGCTTGTTGGCGTTTGTTGTTCAGGGACAGACGCAGACCCAGACCAAATTCGGCGTTGTCTTCAAAAAGCGAATTGGCCCAAGCCGGTCCACGTCCCTCGGCATTGGTGGTGTAGGGCGTGGTGGGGAGGTTGCCGCCATAGATCGAGGAACAGCCCGTGGCATTGGCAATCACGGCGCGGTCCCCGAACAACTGCGTCAGCAACTTGATGTAAGGGGTTTCGCCGCAACCCACACAGGCCCCAGAAAACTCGAAGAGGGGTTCAAAAAATTGTGAATCTTTGACGAGATCGGTTTTCAGGCGGGTGCGGTCCGGATTCGGCAGGCCAAGGAAGAATTCAAAATTGGCACGCCCGGTGTCACGCAGGGGGAGTTGGGGGACAGAATCCAGTGCTTTGTGTTTCGGATTCGACTTGTCTTTCGCCGGGCACACATTGATGCAAAGTTGGCAGCCGGTGCAGTCTTCGGGAGCCACTTGGATGGTGTAAAGATGATCGGAAAACTCCTGCGAGCGGAACGCGATGGATTGAAAAGTGGCCGGTGCGTTTTCTATCGCGGGGGCGGGGTAATGTTTGGCGCGGATGGCGGCGTGAGGACACACAAGGACGCATTTGTTGCACTGGATACAAATGCTGGCGTCCCAGACGGGAATCTCCGTGGCCAGATTGCGTTTTTCCCATTGGCTGGTCCCCGTTGGCCAGACCCCATCCGCGGGAAACGTGCTGGCCGGCAGGTCGTCGCCACGGCCGGCGAGAATCGGTGCAATGACCCTCTTGACAAAATCAGGCGCCAGGGACGGGACCACCTCCGTGCGGGGAAGGCCGGTCGCCGCAAGGGGGATGATCACTTCCTCAAGGTTTTCAATGGCCAAGTCCACGGCGTCATTGTTCTTTTTGACCAGCGCGGCACCCTTGCGGGCATAGGTTTTGTGGATGGCATCTTTGATCTCGGAAATGGCCGCGTCCACGGGAAGCACATCGCTGAGAGAAAAGAAGCAGGTCTGCATGATGGTGTTGATCCGGCCGCCCATGCCCGTTTCCCGCGCCACGCGATACGCATCGATGACATAAAACCTCAACTTTTTTTCAATGATGGTTTGTTGGGTTTGCCGGGAGAGGTGTTTCCAGACCGTTGAGGCAGGGTAGGGGCTGTTCAGCAGGAAGACCCCGCCTTGGCGGGCCAGGTCGAGGACCGGCTGCGTTTCGAGGAGGTCGAATTGATGGCACCCCACAAAGTCGGCCTGATCAATCAGGTAAGGAGCACGGATGGGGCTTTCACCAAATCGCAAGTGCGAGACCGTGACCGCGCCGGCTTTTTTGGAGTCATAGACAAAATAGGCCTGCGCGTGGGCCCCTGTCCGGTGGGCGATGATCTTGATCGTGTTCTTGTTCGCTCCCACGGTCCCATCCGAGCCCAAGCCAAAAAACACGGCCTGGGTGAGGCCATCCACGGGAAGTTGGAAGCCGGCATCCGGGGCCATCGAAAGCCCGCTGACATCATCAAGGATGCCCACGGTGAAGTGTTTGGAGGCTGGACGGCCGGTCATGCCCGCGAAGACGCCGGCCACCATTTGAGGGGTGAATTCTTTCGAGGCCAGGCCGTAGCGGCCGCCGGTGACCGCAGGACGTGCCTTGTCCCATCCTTGAAGTGATCCCTGCTCGGCAAGGGCTGCCAGCACATCGAGGTAGAGGGGATCGCCGGGGGCCCCGGGCTCTTTGGAGCGGTCCAATACGGCCAAATGACGCACGGTGGCGGGCAGCGTTTTTACAAAAGCCACGGTGTCGAACGGTCGGTAGAGGCGCACTTGCAACACCCCCACCTTTTCTCCCCGCTGCACGAGGGCCTTGGCCACTTCCCCGGCGGTCTCGGC
>JBBECL010000186.1:0-3826 GCA_040881805.1 Terrimicrobiaceae bacterium
CTTCCAAAAAGGCCTTTGTTCCCATCACCGAGGCGCTGTTCACCCTGAGCTTCGACCACCGGGTCCTTGATGGGGGAGCGGCGGGGCGGTTGCTAAAGCGCATCGCCGAGCTGCTCCACGCTCCCGAAACGCTCTGAGGTAATTCACTCAAAAAACGTGTCGTCGTGGGAGTAGGGGGGGGCGCAACAACACAGAAATCGTACGCCTCGCATCGTGGAGATTTGATGCCAAGCCCCCGCAGGAATAAGAACCCCATCCCCTACAGAGACAGAGCGGACTTCACCATCGATCTCCATCTGCCCCTCTCCCTCTAAAAGAAAATAAAATTCTTCGCTCTCACGATGATAATGCCGGTCCGTAGCCGCACCCACAGGCAAAGTGGCCTCGGCGAGGCTCTGATTTTTGACCGGGGCATTGGAAAGGTCCAAGATACTGCGAATCTGGGAACCATCCTTGGTCGTAAATGGTTTTTGACTGGCTAGGTTTATGACATTCATGGATGATTTGACGTATGAAATTTTTTGAAGGCTGCACAACATTGATCACCGGCGCAAGCTCGGGGCTTGGCGACGAATTTGCCCGTCAATTGGCCCCCCATGTGGGAACCTTGGTCCTGGTGGCCCGACGGGTGGATCGCCTGGAGCGCCTTCGTGACGAGCTCCTTTCTTTGCACCAAGGCCTGCAAGTGCTGATTTATGGGGCAGATCTTTCCGATGAAAGCGCCAGACAGAATTTAGTGAACTGGTTGGAAGTCACCGCTCCCCCCATCGATTTTCTTATCAACAATGCCGGCCTCGGCGACCACGGTGAATTTGTGACCAGCGATTGGGACCGCGTGAAATCAATGCTCGATGTGAATATTGCAGCCCTCACGCACTTGACCCACCTCCTTGCTCCCGGCATGGCAGAAAGTGGACGCGCGGCAATCTTGAATGTCAGCTCGGTAGCCAGCTTCTTCCCACTTCCCAACATGGCTGTTTACTCGGCGACCAAGGCTTATGTGACGAGTTTTTCCGAAGCGATTGCGATCGAATTGCGCCCGAAGGGCATCACGGTCACAGCCCTTTGCCCGGGACCGGTGAAGACCGAATTTTTCTCCGTGGCCGAGCGGGTGGAGGGCGGCGCCCCCCATTATGATTCCATGCCACTGTTTGTGGTCACCCCCGCCGAGGCTGTGAGAGCGGGCCTTGAGGCCGTGGCTGCTGACCGGGCGAGAGTTGTCCCCGGCCCGATTTTGGCCATTGCCGTCTTTGCGGCGTTATTGATTCCTTTTGTGATTATTCGCGAAGTGCTTCGTCGCTCCGCAGGGCGTTTATGAGATCGGAAAACAACCCACAAACCCAATCCCCCTTCACTCGCAGAGTGCTATCCTCAGAGGCCGTTCCCACAGCTGCCTCTTTCGCAGCCGCTCTGGAACTGGTCAACCAGCACCTTTACACGGTCGAAGAACGCATTCGTGCCCAATCCAAAAACTTCGATCCGGCTGTGGAAGGTTACGTCTCTTACGTCTGCGACAAAGGAGGCAAACGCCTCCGTCCCGCGCTGGCCCTCCTCGCGGCCGGTGCCACAGGGAAAATTGGGTCATCCCATGTGGACCTTGCCGTCATCATCGAACTGATCCATGTCGCCACGTTGGTTCACGATGACATCATGGATGGGGCCGAGCTCCGCCGCGACCAACCCACCGCCAACGCCAAATGGGGAAACAGCATCAGCGTGCTTTTGGGAGATTCCCTCTTTGCCCATGCCCTGCGCCTCTCCACAGGTTTTAGCAACAGCGACATCTGCCGTCGGATTGCCGATGCCGCCGTGGAGGTCTGCTCGGGTGAGATCATTCAAACCCAGCGCCGCTTCGACCTCAAACTTAGCATCGCCGATTATTACAAAATCATCGAAATGAAAACCGCAGCGCTCTTTTCCGCCGCCTGCGAACTGGGAGCCTTCATTAGCGAGGCCAGCCCGCAAGTCATTGGGTCCCTCAAAACCTTTGGTGGAAAAATTGGCACCGCCTACCAAATCTACGATGACCTCCTCGACCTGGCAGGCACGGAAGAAGAAACCGGGAAAACCTTGGGAACCGACCTCCGCAAAGGCAAATTCACCCTGCCTGTTCTCCTACTCCTCCAAAGCGGAAAGTGGAACAACCTGAACGATCTGCTCCTCGACGAAGAGTCCGTCGATGTGGCCGCCCTTGACGAAATCCTGGAAAAAGCCGGCGCCATTCCCGCCGCTGCTGCCTCCGCCCAAAAACTCATCGCCGAAGCCAAAACCGCCCTCTCCCACGTCCCCGAAAACCGCTACCAACGCGGTCTGGCCGCCATCGCGGATCACGTCTCGGCTCTGACAGCCCGGTTTGGGTGATGCTCCTTGGCTCAACCTGAAAGCATGTCATGTTTTTCGAGTGATTTACTGTGCGCAACGTTGGCGTGCAGGTCAGGGGCCATGGTCTTCGATTCTTCCAGAATTATGAATGTATTCCAGAGGATGTGGGTGGCAAAAAAGCCCCAATGCGCTCAATAAGTCGGAGTGGCTGAGCAGCGGAAGACGGCGTCGAGGATGTTTTTGTCGGTGCGGGGGTCGTAGGAGACGGTCATGGCTGTTCGGCGTTTGGGGTCGCTCCAGTCTTTCCAGTGAATCATGAGGGCCTTGCCGTAGGCCTTGTGTTCGACGGTGGCCTTGATCTGGGAGTCCAGGGAACCGATCGCGTGTTTGGTTTCTTTGAGGAGAATCCCATCACGGGAAACCGTTCGGCCTTTGGTGCCGACAACAAAATCCGGGAAGAAGCGGCCTCCGTCGGGACGCATGATACAAACCGAATATTTCTTTTTGACCGGGTTGCGGTGCCACCAAAGGATGTGACCGCCGGAATCATTGTTTATGAGCATTGCAAACTCGATACCCCACGGGCTGGGGTCCGCTGGGAAAAACCCGCTGGTTGGCTTGTCATTTGGCGATCAGCACACTAGGGTGGGGGATGATCAACTCCTACGATTGGACCACCGGACTCAAAGCAATTTACGACAAATCTGTCGCGCAATACCTCAGCGGCAACCACGATGTGACATCCCATTTCTCGCCCGAGGAAACGGCAGCTCTTGCGGAGATTGGTCTTCGTCCGATCAATGTGTTCGATTACGCGGAGGATTTTGCGAGATATCAGGAACCAAGTTGGGAAACGTTCCTGCTCGTGGCGGCAGCCCGACGGGATTATTTCCTGCATGAGCAGCAGGGGGCAACCAGTTCGGAAGTGATCAGCGAGGCCGAGTTGCCAGCCAAAACCGATGTCTTGGACGGAATCCCATGGCTGCCGCGCATCATTCGCAAAGCCCAGTGTTTTTTGGAGGGAGGGTTGTGTCATGACATCATGTATGGCTGTGGCGGGGATCGCAGGTTTTTGAAAGAGCATGCCATTCATGCGGCCGACCTGCTCCGCATTGTTTGGGCCTCGCGGGGTGACGATCAAAAAGTTCTCCGCTACCTGCGGGAGAGCAATTTGAAGGAATAATTATTTCACAGCTTCTTGGAGCGAAGAAAGAATGCGATCCGCCGCACAGGCGGCACCAAAGCCATTGTCGATATTCACGACGGTGACACCACTGCCGCAACTGGTGAGCATGCCCAAGACGGCGGCGATGCCCCCGAATCCCGCCCCGTAACCGATGCTGGTGGGCACGGCGATCACCGGGGTGGAAATCAGGCCGGCCACCACGCTGGGCAGGGCTCCCTCCATGCCAGCCACAACAATCACAAGAGAGAAGCTCCGGATTTCGTCCACTCGATTCAAAAGTCGGTGCAGGCCGGCCACCACGATATCCGAAATCAAGGT
>JBBECL010000187.1:0-3815 GCA_040881805.1 Terrimicrobiaceae bacterium
CGCGAGACAGTTCGGTCCTTATCCACTGTGGGCGCAGGAGAATTGAGGGGTTCATTCCTTAGTACGAGAGGACCGGGAATGACGAACCTCTGGTGTTCCAGTTGTCGTGTCAACGGCAGTGCTGGGCAGCTATGTTCGGAAAGGATAAGCGCTGAAAGCATCTAAGCGCCAAGCCTATTCCAAGATGAATTCTCCCTGAAGAACCGTGGTAGACCACCACGTTGATAGGATCCGGGTATAAGCGCAGTAATGTGTTCAGCTTAGGATTACTAATGTTCGTTCGGCTTTTTATCGCGTTCGATAAGTACAACAAAACCTCAACATTGTTGAGTGGGGCAGATTTATTATTACTGTATGCGGATGCCAGAGTGCGCTCTGGCGGTTTTCAGACTTCGGGGTTCCGGTGACGGAGCTTCGGGGTCGCAAGGTTCTTTCACATAATTGGCAAATGCGGTGTCTCCAGACACCTGGCAATTTGAGATTCAAGGTCGAAAAATTCGGCATAGGTCCAAAATTTCCATCGTCTGGTGATCCTTGCGTGGTGGCCCCACCCGTTCCCATTCCGAACACGGAAGTGAAACGCCACAGCTCCGATGGTAGTGCTTGTATAGCTTGTGCGAGAGTAGGTCGTTGCCAGAGTTAACCCCGGGTTCTGCGAAAGCAGGGCCCGGGGTCCTTTTTTTGGTTTATCAGTGAGAAAGCCGTCCATGAGTTCACTGACATGACATCGTCCAGCCGTCCTTGCCTTGGTTCCCCGTGAGGTTTTCAGCACCACGGAGCGAACGCTGCTGCGCTTGCTTGAGGTCACAGAACCACCTTTCGAGCTGGTCTGTGTTGATGGGAACTCGCCTGCCAACACACGCGATTTTCTTCGTCCACTCTCTCAAGGTGCGGTGAGGGATTTGTTTTATTCCCATACTTCCACTCACATTTCCGCTTCACCGGTGGGAAGGACACGGCATGTGGGAAAATGGCCATGCCTCTTTTCCCGTGATAGTGCAGAAGGCCAAGCCACAGAGCATTCCAAGCACCAAAAAAAGGTTTCCGATCCGGCACTTGTTGGTCAAGACTCAGTTCATGTTGCCGTCATCTCGCAGTGTGTTGCCATTTTCGGATTTCTCGGACGTGGAAGCCCCCATCCGTAGCTTGGAGGAGGCGGTTGCTTCCTCCCGGGAAAACCTCCTTCGCCTCCAAAAACCCGACGGTCATTGGGAGGCGGAACTCCTCGTGGACAGCACCCTTTGTTCGGATTTTTCGCTGGCCATGCATTGGCTTGGCGAGGTGGATCCCGCCATCCAAAAGAAATGCAGCGACCACATCCGCCGCCGCCAGTTGCCAGACGGGGGATGGAACATTTTTATTGGTGGCCCGAGCGAAATCAACGCCTCGGTGAAGGCCTACTTCACCCTGAAGCTTGCCGGAGATTCCCCCGAGGCCCCATGGATGCGCGAGGCCCGCGCAAACATCCTCCGGTTGGGGGGCATTCCCCAAATGAACACCTACGGCAAACTTTACCTCGCCCTGCTTGGCCAGTTCCCCTGGCAGTTTCTGCCAGCCATCCCGCCCGAAATCTTCCTCCTGCCCAATTGGTTCTTTTTTAATCTGGCGGAAATGTCGTCATGGACACGCGCCATCATCGCCCCGCTCACGATCCTCAACCACTTCAAACCCACCCGCGCCCTTCCCCAAGACAAACAACTCCATGAGTTGTATCCGGCCGGCATGGAAAACACGGACCTCTCGCTTCGCAAAGATCCCCGCTTCTGGGCTTGGCGGAATTTTTTCCTGCGGTGTGATCAGGGGTTAAAAATGTATGACCGGCTCCCGGTTCACCCACTCCGCAAAAAAGCCGTCAAGGTTGCCGAGGAGTGGATGGTCGAGCGCATGGGTGATGGCAGCGAGGGGCTCGGGGCTATCTTTCCCTCCATGCTCAATTCCATCATGGCCCTCCACGCCCTCGGCTACGATCGGTCTCACCCACTTGTCGTCAAAGCCAGGCAAGACATGGCGGGTTTGTTTGTGGATGACCCCAATGATTTCCGCATCCAACCCTGTCTGTCTCCGGTCTGGGACACTGCCATCACGACGCTGGCCCTGGCCAAGTCCGGCCTGGCAAAAGATCACCCTGCCCTCGACCGGGCAGCCACATGGCTTGAGGAGCGCGAGGTGCGTTTTCGCGGGGATTGGGGCATCAAAAATTCCCATCCCGAACCCAGCGGCTGGGCTTTCGAGCACCATAACAAATTTTATCCCGACACCGATGACACGATGATGGTGCTCATGGCCTTGTGGCACTTGCGGGACCGGGGCGAACAATTCGAGCGCGCCCTGGCCTGGTTGATGTCCTTCCAATGCCGGGATGGGGGTTGGGCGGCCTTTGATAAAGATGTGACCGCCCCTTGGTTGGAGCACGTGCCCTTTGCGGATCATAATGCCATCCTTGATCCCACCTGCAGCGACCTCACCGCCCGCGTGCTTGAGTTGCTCGGACTCATTGGATTTGACCGAAACCGCCCCGAGGTGCTTCGCGCGGTGCAAATGCTTCGAAGAACGCAAGAAGATGATGGCTCATGGTATGGACGGTGGGGCGTGAATTACATTTACGGCACCTGGCAGGCCCTGCGGGGCTTGGGGGCCATTGGCCAAAACATGGACCAAGAATGGATCCGCCGCGGACGCGACTGGCTGGAGAGTTGTCAAAACGATGATGGCGGATGGGGAGAAACCCCGGAGTCCTACAATTTCCCGACCCTCAAAGGCCTCGGCCCCAGCACCCCCAGCCAAACTGCTTGGGCGCTCATGGGCCTGTGCGCCTGCGGCGACCCCCGGCGGGAATCCATCCGCAAAGGCATTTCCTACCTGATCCGCACCCAACTCCCGGACGGCAGTTGGGCCGAGGATTACACCACAGGCACCGGGTTTCCTTGTGTGTTTTACCTCAAATATGAAATGTATCGTCAGCACTTCCCGCTCCTCGCGCTCGCGGCCTACGACAAAATGCTACATCCCGCGGATTGATGTCCGCCCCAGACATGGCACAGTGAGCGCATGAAAAGACTTTTCCTCGCGCTGGCCCTCCTGCCATCAGCTCTCTTTGCGGCGCTCCCCGAAAGCGTCGTGTTTGTGAATCCCGGCAAATACCAAGCCCTCGTTGAACGGGGTGTCCGGGAAAATTGGAAAGCGCTCCCCATTGGGGACCGAACCGTCAAAGCCGGGTTGGCCCTCGTCGGCACGCCTTATAAAAACTTTACTCTGGAGTTGCATGACCGGATCGAAACCCCCTCCGCCAATTTTTCCGGCATGGATTGTTGGACGTTCTTCGAAATTGCCCTCGCCACCGCCCGCGTCCTCAAAACCTCCGACAACCCCACAAAACAAGAATTCCTCCGTGCCATCGAAATCGACCGCTACCGGGGCGGCAAATGTGACGGCACCTTCGCCTCCCGCCTCCATCACCTCGAAGATTGGCAGCAAGACAATCAGCGCCGCGGCCTCGTCAAAGACATCACCCCCTCCCTGCCAGGAGCCAAAAAAATCACCCGCTCCATGAACTACATGGGCGGCAAGGGCTCCCGGCACTTCCGCCAACTCCGGGCCAATCCCTCCCTCGTGCCCAAACTCGCCAAAGTCGAAAAAGATCTCTCCGCCCGCGGCATCTGGTACATACCCAAACGCTCCGTCCCCGCCGCAGAAAAATACCTGCGCAACGGTGACATCATCAGCATCGTCACCACTTGGCACGGGTCCTACACCTCCCATGTCGGCATCGCCTACCGCGACAATAAAGGAACCCTGCGTTTTCTCCACGCCTCACG
>JBBECL010000188.1:0-3809 GCA_040881805.1 Terrimicrobiaceae bacterium
CGACTGTTTCATAAAGCCGGATCACATCGCGGGATCTCATTCGGATGCAACCATAACTCACAGGCAAACCAATATTGCGCTCCTCGGGAGTTCCATGAATGTAGATAAAGCGTCCGTAGGCATTGCGGTTTCCGGCCTCGACACCATCCAGCCAAAGGATGCGGGTCACGATGGGGTCCCGGCCCGGTGCATCAACCGCAAGGATCTCGCCGGTGAGCTTTCTGGATTTGAAGACAGCACCAGATGGCACCTCGTCCCCGATCTTTTTCTTGATGCGCATTTCTCCAACGGGCGTGGCATGGCTTCCGGGCGTATCTCCAAGCCCGAACTTGGATGTTGAAACCGGATAAAAAGCAATCAAGGTGCCGTCCCTGAGGACCGCCATGCGTTGATCCGTGGCGCTGATGACCACATGGTGACGGCGGTCTCCCGCACAGCCGACCAGCAACAACGCGAGGAGAGACACAAGAATTCGATTTTGCATAAAAGTCAGAAACTCACAGGTCCCTCCGCAAAACTTACAAAGTCGGGCGTGAGTTTCTCAACAGAAATGTCCATCGAATCAAAATGCACCGAAGAGGACATCGTGGCCACGGAGGTATCCGCTGCGTCATGACCGCTCCCGACATGGATAAATCCTTGTTGGGGAGCCAGCCGGGTGGCGTCATAATACCACCACCGCTCGCCGAGCCAGACCTCAAAAAACGCATGGTAATCCTGTTGGGGGAGAAGGTAGGCGTAAGCGCTGCCATAGCGCGCGGGGATGCCCAGAGCCCGGCAAATGGTCACACCAAGATGCGCAAAATCCCGGCAAACTCCCGCGCGCAGGGTGAGGCAATCAACGGCGCTCGTGTGCTGGTCCGTGGCTCCAGGTTGGTAATCGATGTGGGCATAAATCCAATTGCAAATCCCCGCCACACGTTCATGCCCGGGATGAAGGTGACCGAACTCCTTGGCAGCCAGCCGAACCAACTTGTCGGACTCACAGTAGCGGCTTGGATAAAGAAACCGGACAACCTCGGAAGGCAGGTCAATGAGCAGGGACTCATGGACATCCGTGCAGGGTGAGCTCTCAAAAACAGTTCGCATCACTTCGGCTTCATAGGTGATTTCAAGGTCGCCCGCAGGAGCTGCCAGTCCATGAAAACGCGACACTCCCCAATGCGCTTTGTGTTCACGAAAGGCAATGCCACGGTTGTTCTCCACGCGCTCGCTCAGCACGGTTTGAAAAGGGCTGCTTGCCGCCGCCAAGTTCAGAAGCAACCATCCGTCTTGATCAAGACGATAGCGCAGGCGGGATTTGATGGAAAATCGATGAGTCGTTTGCATAATGATGCGCTGGAAATGGCAGCCCCACACCGTCAACGACAGCACGGGGATGTCAAGCCAAGGGAAGGTGTGATTCACTGTGCGCAAGGTTGGCGTGCGGGCCAGGGGGCATGGTCGTCTCGAGCGTGAGGTATTGGGTGCGCGTGGGGGATCAAACTTGTAACGGTCCAGACGCACCGTTCCCCCCGACTCACCCACTTTTCATCACACCCGCCAAGGGAAAACCCAAAAAACTCGACTTGTGGTATCATCGGGAATGCCATAATTTATCCGTCCATATCCGCGATCACAAATACCCGCCGCCTGGCAGCAAGCCAAGTCTCCCGCGGAATGGAAACCCGGGCTTCCGACAACCACCACAACCACCCAACTCCTATGACATTTCCCATTCTTTCCGAGCAACCGGTCCCCACCCAACTCAAAAGCCTCTGGGCCGGGGTCGAAGCCGGGACCTCAACGCCGGCTGATTTTCAAAAAAAGGAGGAGAGCCTGCTACAAGGATATCGCGAGATCTGGGCTGACGCGCTCACGCTTCCCGAGGAAAGCGAGTTGGCTCCCAGCCTGTGCCTGGAGTTGGGGCGGTTGGTGGGCTGTGATGACATGGATGAGGTCAAAACCCGGTGTCAGAGAGCCATGCTTGCGATGAAAGCCGACTGGGAATCCACGGTTCGTCCCGGCGATGAAAAAACGGTGGAGGAATATTACGACAAGAGCGAAAACTACTCTTACGAACTCATGTGGTGGCACACGCTGGAGGAGGACAATTCTCCGTTGGCGTATGTGTCCGCTCTCCATCTTGCCTTGAAAAACGGGTGTTCCTCCGCCCTGGATTTTGGAGCGGGTGTGGGCGCCGGCAGCCTGCTTTTTGCTCGTCATGGCGCGACCATTTCCTTGGCAGATATCAGTTCGACCCTGCTGGATTTCAGCCGGCGACGGCTTGCGGCCCGGGGAATTCCCGCGACCTTCATTGATCTCAAGACCGAATCCCTTCCAAAAAACGCCTATGATTTTATCACGGCCATGGATGTCTTCGAGCATATTGCCGAGCCTGAAAAAACGGCGGAGACGCTGGCGGATTCCCTGAAACCCGGCGGCATTCTCTTCGGGCGCTTTGCCGCCGAGGAGGATGATGAACGACCCTCGCACATTGCCCGCGATTTTGGTCCCATGTTTGAAAGACTTGCCCAACTCGGGTTCACCGAAACCTGGAAGGATGAGTGGCTGTGGGGTCATCAGGCTTTCCGCAAAGCGGATGAGTCCAAGCATTGACCGGCTTGCATCTGCTGGTGATCTGACTCAGACTAAGTCATGGTGTCATTGGACCTTGTCGAAGAAATTCAGGAACTGAAGCGGAAACGTAACGCCGTCATTCTTGCCCATAACTATCAGGAGGGAGCGATCCAAGATCTCGCGGATTTTGTGGGTGATTCTTTGGGGTTGAGCCGCCAGGCTGCGGAAACCGAGGCCGATGTGATTGCCTTTTGCGGGGTTCATTTTATGGGAGAAACCGCAAAAATCCTGAATCCCACAAAAACGGTGGTGATTCCGGACAGGGATGCCGGCTGTTCTCTTTCCGATTCCTGTCCTCCCGAAAAGCTCGAATCCTACCTGCTCGAACACGCGGAGAAAAATTATTATGTGGTGGCCTACATCAATTGCAGTGCGGGGGTGAAGGCGCTGGCGGATGTGATCTGCACCAGCGGCAACGCGCCGAAGATTGTCCGTGCGGCTCCCACCGACCGCCCGATCCTGTTTGTTCCCGATCAAAACCTGGGGGCCTGGGTCACGGAACAAACCGGTCGGCCCATGGATCTTTGGCAGGGCAATTGTTACGTTCATGTGGAATTCACGCGGAAAAGCATCGAGGGCATCCGCACCAAATTTCCCGATGCCAAGGTCGTGGCCCATCCCGAATGCACGTATGCGGTGCGAATGCTGGCCGACGAGGTTTGCTCGACCGAACGGATGGTGACCTACTGTCAGGAAACCCCGGCGGAGGCCTTCATCGTGGTCACTGAAAGTGGCATGTTGCACCGCCTTCGCAGGGAAGTGCCCGGCAAAGAATTTATTCCGGGTCCCACCGAGCTCTGTGCCTGCAATGATTGCCGATACATGAAGATGAACACCTTGGAGAAGCTTCGCGATTGCCTGGAAAACCTGACCCCGGAAATTTTGATCGATGAGCCGATCCGCCAAAAAGCCGAGCGATCAGTTCGCCGAATGTTGGAATTGTCGTGACGAACCAGCCATCAATACCCGGCAGGAACGGGAAGCAGCGAATTTCTTGCGTCTTCGATGGAGACAGCATGACGCCTCCTCTCCAGAAAAAAGCTCACTTCCGTGTAGCCAGCCATCTCGAGCTGGTCGAGTGCCTCGAGGTAGTGGTCCCCCACCCGATCGGGAGTGTGGGCATCCGCCCCGATGACCACCGGTATGTGGCGTTCACGCATGAGCACAAGTTGCGGTAACCCCGGGTTCAT
>JBBECL010000189.1:0-3806 GCA_040881805.1 Terrimicrobiaceae bacterium
CCTGCTGCAAGGGTATGTGGATGCCGTGCTGTTCCGCGATGTGGCGGAAAGGCATGGCGTGGGGAATCTCGTGGCGCTGCGCGCGTTTGTGCGACAACTTCTGTGCCATCCGGCCGGCACGTTGAGCATCAGCAAAATCAGCTCGGACTTCCACTCTCGCGGCATTCCAGCTTCCAAAGAGACCCTCCTCGCCTTCTTCGACTACCTGCAGGATGCCTTTTTGGTTTTTGCCGTCCCGATTTTCACGCGGTCCGAGCGGCGCAGGCAGGTCAATCCTCGAAAGCTCTATCTGGCCGATCACGGCCTTGCCGTCGCTTTCAGCCCGGCCGCAGGGCTCGATCGCGGGCACCAGATGGAGAACATCGTCGCTTGCGAACTCTCAAAATCCAGCCGGGATCTCGCCTATTACAAAACGCGGGAAGGTTTCGAGGTGGATTTTCTTGCGACCGCGCACGATGGCTCGGAGTGCCTCATCCAGGTCTGCGCGGATTTGTCGGATGCGGGCACGCGGGCGCGCGAGTTGCGGGCACTCGAATCCGCCCGACAGGAACGCCCGGATGCCTCCGCGCTTCTTCTCTGTGGTGAGGAGCCTCCGCCGGAAGGCAGGTTTCCGCCAGGCCTGCGGGTAGAAACATTATGGAAATGGCTCGGACGGGAACGGGATTCTCGCGATGCCTGACGGGCCTGCAATCTCAGAAGCGCGCAAAATGAGTCGGAAACCCCCGTCCCTCTTCGAGAGCGCACTTTATCGAGTTTATTCGTGGGCTCCTGAAAAAAGTGCAGGGGCCGGAACAAAAGTGGAATTCGTAGTTTGAGGTCGTTATCAGGGTTGACCTCTGCCGCTCGGCGGCTCAGCAGATCGAACACCTCCACGCACTGGGTCACCGACACATCGCCATTCACCGGCCCCATGCTCTCGTCAATGGTCAGTCTTGGTGCCAATTTCTAAAAAACGACGGGGTTCCTAAAAACATATGCATTCACGAAGGATCAAATTCTCCCGCCCAGAGGCGTTCGAGAAAAGCTGTCAGGGGGAGGATCAGCACGCCGTCCTGGGTCAGGCGAGCCCGTTCTTCGAGGCAGACGGTGACAAGCTGCCGGACTTCGGGATGCTCGGCACGAAACTGCAGGAGGTTCCGGGTATCGCGGGCTGGAATTCGCTCCTTGCCTTTCACCTCAATGGCGATTTCTGCATCGCCCAGGATAAAGTCCACTTCGACACCTGTGGTCAGTCGCCAGTAAGAGGTCGGGAACTCACGCCCCTTCGAGCGCTCATAGACGGACAGCTCGTGAAAGACGTAGTTCTCAAAGGCTTTGCCAAAAATCTCGCTTCCTGCCAAGACCGTGCCACGCCGGGTCAGGTGATTGACCACGCCGACGTCCCGGAAATAAAACTTTGGGGCCTGCTGGGTCCGGCGTTTGGCTCTGCGGGTAAAGGCGGGCACAAATGCTCCAAGCAGGCTGTCCACCAGAATCTCGTAGTATCCTCGCACGGTCGAGGTTGCCACACCACATTCCCGGCCAATGTTGCTGAAATTGAGCACTTCGGTGTCCCCGATCGCGGCAGCCCGCAGGAAGTCGGCAAATACGGGCAAGTTGCGCGTCAACCCCTCGTCCAGAATTTCCTCTTTGAGATAAACATCGACGTAGGCGGCGATCGCGTCGCGAGCCTCCCGTTTGTCCTTGGCAAGATAGTGTGGCGGCAGCCCACCATGATTGAGCATTCTCTCCAGCGAAAAGTCCGCCTGCAATTCCCGGGCGGAGAACCCCAACAATTCCCGCTTCATAGCCCGCCCGCCGAGCAAGTTGGCATGAGAGCGCCTGATGCGTCGCGCACTCGACCCGCACAGGACAAAATGTCGCCGCTCACTCTCGATCAACCCATGCACCTCGTCCAAAAGCGCGGGCACTTTCTGGATTTCGTCAATGACCACCCACGCGTCAGGCGCGAGTGCTCGAACCTCCTCCCGCAGCCGAAAGGGCTCCCTCTCGTAACGCATCCGCTGATCGGTCCTCAGCAAATCAACCCAGTATGCCTTGGGGAAACGGTCTTTCAGCAACGTCGTTTTCCCGGATTGACGCGGTCCCCAGAGAAAAAAAGTTCTCTCCGGTGGGGCAAAATGCCGTGCGATGGGCTGAATATCTGTCATGGAGATGTCAATATTCATGAATATCGACGGCGCAGCAATCCAGAAATCATGCCAGAAAAACCTTGGGCAAAATTAAAATGATCGATTCTCCTTCGACTGCGCAATCCCCCAAGCATCCACTCTACTACGTGGCAACGCTGGTTTATTCCCGCGCCGGGCTGGCATGGGTCCTCATGTGGCTGCTCTGGGGGGACTTCTGCTTCACGATGATGCAAACCGTATAAACAATTAACATCCGCTTTTGTAGAAACGTGCAACGATTCCGGCGAAATCGCCGGCGCAATCCCAGACAAATTGATCAGCTTCGGTCAGGAATTTTTCCGGTTGTTCTGCAAAGATTCCGCTGATTTGCCAGTTACCCTTGGGGCAGGGGATTTCAATTCGCTTCGGAGCATTTGCGAAGGTGTGAGCAATGACGATGCATTCGTCGCCCGCTGTCCGCACGACGGCTTGCCAACCTTCGGGATAGTTGTAGCTCGATAGGACCGGGCCATGGCGCTGGCAGGTGCCTTGAGTAAACGTGGGGGCGAGTTCGCGGTAGAAGCCAATGGCCCGCTGCGTGGTGGCCCATTGCTCGGTGCTGAGTTCATGCAGGTCTCCCGAGAGGCACATGCGTCCAAGGAAGGTTGCGGCGAGCGAGTAGTGCAACCGCCGCGCATTGTCGGATTTTCGCAAAACGGCCCAAACTTGGAGCTTTTGCTTTGGGACCACCGGGAGAAGGTTTGCGGTGATGATGGGAATGTCGACCGACTCGTGAGCGTCGCTGAACGATGACATCGCACAGGTCCGCAAAAAAGGAGCACTATGGCGATGTCCACCGGAGGAGCAATTTTCAATGACGAGATCAGGGAGCTCGTTGCGAAGTTTTTGAAAGAAGCCGACGACGCCTTCGAGATGTTGCCGCAAACCCTCCCCTGGAGATTCCGCGCCATCAACGCCCAAGCCGATGGTGTCGTTGTAGTCCACCTTCAGGTAACGAAATCCATTGCTCCGGAGCAGGGCAACCACCTTTTCTCCGAGATACTCATGCACCCAAGGGTCGCGGAAATCCCAGAAGCGACGCGAGCCGACTTGCAGCACTTGACCATCGCGATGGAGCAGGTGGGAAGTCTCGCTCCAGGCGGCTGAGCCGGGATTGACGACCTCAAACTCGAACCAAATCCCCGGGTCGATCTCTCGCTCACGTAACTCACGAACGGTGCCTTCGAGCCCCTCGGGAAAGGCGGTTTTGTTCACGATCCAGTCACCATTGCTCTGCAAGAGCGCATCTGCCGGGCGCTCGGCCCATCCGTCATCGATGACCAGATGCTTCACTCCGCTGCCTCGCAAGCGATCTGCCAACTCAATCAGGTTTTTATGTGTGGGACTTCCCCATGAGGTGCACCATTCGTTGAAGATCACGGGACATGCCTCCTCAGACGCAGGCCCACTCTCCTCACCGAAAGATTCAAGCAATCGATCCCATGCCCGTGGGACAGGCTGATCGGTGACGGTGACCCACGCCCTGGGGGCTGAGAACGACTCCCCTGGTTGCAGCACTTTCCACCAGTGACCAAATTCCCGATCTCCAAGGCCACCCGAGAAGGCCGCCTCGTCTTTGCGTCGGTAGAGTTCCATTTGCCAAGTTCCGGCGACATCGAGCGAGGCAGCCCACGT
>JBBECL010000190.1:0-3800 GCA_040881805.1 Terrimicrobiaceae bacterium
TGGTCCTATCTCTCTTTGCCACAGTTTTTTATGACTCCAAGTGAATTGGCCGTGGTGCCATCCCCTCCCACGGACTTTCAGGGTCGGTTCGATGCGTTTACGGTTTCTTTTTGTTGAGGTGGGTGAGGTTGGAGAAAAATCCGGGGCCTTGGATGGCGAGGAGTTGGCGGAGGGTGCGCATGGATCCATGCAAGTCCGTTCGGCCCGAGCGGTTGGGCTCGCGGATTTTGCGAAGGATCAGCAGCCCCAGAAGAATCGCGGTGCTTTTCATGACAAACCCGATCCGATAAACCTCGATTCCCCCCTGGTGTTCCTCCAAAAAATACGCGAGCAGCAAGCCTGCAATCATGGGCGCAATTGCTGCTGCGACGGATGTGATGGCCAGGTTCAGGCTGATGCCAGCCAATTTGGTTTTTTCTGGAAGGAGGTTGAGCAACAAATTGAAGCTGCCAAGGAAGTAGGCGACACTAAAAAATCCCCCCCAGAAAAACATGGGGTAAAGCAGCCAGGCATTTCCCGGGTAAAGAAACGCCCAGAGATAATTCTGGATTTCCCACAAGAACAGACCCGCAGCCAGCACGGGAATGGAGCCCAGACGATCGGCCCGGCGTCCCCAATACGACCAACCGAGAATTCCGGAGACTGTGCCCACGATGACCAACGCCGTGAAGGTGCTGGGTTCGACGCCGAGTTCCTCAAAACTGAACACAGGCACAAACGGACCCACAAAGCCCAGCCAGAAATTCACCCAGCTGGAAAACAAGATATAGGCCAGCAATCCGGGGGCCCGCAAGCAGTCCATGATGTGACCCATCCAGCCCTCGTGCACCAAATCGGAGTGATCCTTCTGTGTGCGAATCCCGTATTGCCAAATGATGCTTCCATACCGCATGAGCACCGCCGTGATAATCAGGGCCTGATAGGGCCACAAGGCTGCTTCTGCGATTTCAAACATCGCAATGGCCAGAAGGAGGTAGGCGATGGTGACCAGGCTGAGCCAGCGGTTGCGTTGACCAAAATAACTTCCGCGCACCTCTTGTGGCACCCAATCCCGCACCCAGGATGTCCAGCCCATCCCGACAAAGGAATGGCTCAGGCTGGACAACACAAAAAACACCACAAACAAGGGAGCCACTCCCCGGGCATCATCGGTTGGCAAATAACCCAACACGGCGGCCAGCATACTCCACAGACCCACGTTGAACCACCCCAACCCCAAGGTCAGATCTTTGGGTGTGAGAAAACGCGCGAGCCACGGAATCAGAATGATCTGGAGAGCGTTGCTCCAAGCCGGCAAGGAGACGATGGTCCCATAAGCAACCTTATCAATGCCAAAGTATTGCGTCAGAAGCCCGGCCACCACAAAGTTTCCGGGCACCGCAATAAATGTCCAGGGCGTGGCCAGCAGCCCCTCGCTGATGCCAATGCGAAGGTTCCTGCGATGATCGGACTCGTGTTTTTTCAAGCGACCTGACTCAAGTCACGATTTTTGGGGGATTCAAGATTTGCGGCGGCGAGCGGCCAGCCAAAAGATTCCCAAGCCGAGGAGGGCGGCGGAAGTGGGTTCCGGCACGGAGTTGAATTGAAAAGCCTTCATAAATGGAATGAGTTAATTCAGTCTCCCTGAGAGGTCCAGATTTTTTCGCAGCTTCTTGTCTTGGCGGAGCACGTGGCTCCGGTATGCTCCCGAGCGTGATCCTTGATCAAATAAAAAGCGCCGTGGAGTTTGCCTCCCACATTCCCCGATACCGGGAGATTGTCCGGGTTTTGATGAAATACGGATTCGCCGATGTTCTGAAGTTGGTGGCGCTTCAGCGGTTTCTGGGGATTGAAGATGCGACGATCACCCTTCATGAAACAGGTGTTCTCTCCAAGCCGCTTCCCGAGCGTGCCCGCCTGGCCCTGGAAGAACTCGGGCCCACATTTGTGAAGTTTGGTCAGATTGTGAGTTCGCGCCGCGATCTGGTCACCGATGATTATTATGTCGAGTTGTCGAAGTTGCAGGCCGGTGTCCCGCCCTTTCCGGCAAAAAAAGCCCGCCAAATTTTTGCCGGGGAAGTTGAGCAGTCGGTGGATACCGCCTTTGCTTGGTTTGATGATGAGCCCATCGGTGCGGCGTCCATGGCCCAGGTTCACCGCGCCAGGCTGCATGACGGGACCGAGGTGGCCGTCAAAATCCAGCGCCCCGACATCGAAAAAACCATCGAACTCGATCTGGCGATCCTCCTCGATTTTGCGCGTTTCATTGAGCGGCATGTTCCCGAGTTGTCCGGGATCAACCCTGTGGGTGTGGTGCAGGAATTTTCGAGCACCCTTCTCAAGGAACTGGATTTCAAGAACGAAGCCCTCAATGCCGAACGCTTTGCCAAACAGTTCGATGGGAATCCCTGGATTCGGGTGCCAAAAATCTTCCAAGAATTTTCGACTTCGCGGGTTCTGACCATGGATTTCCTGGAGGGGGTGGGCGTCGAGGATTCCAAGGCGCTGGAGGCCAATGCCATTGATCCCAAGGAACTCGCTCGCCATATCACGGAGCTCATCTACGAACAAATCTTCGAGCACGGCTTTTTTCATGGTGACCCCCACCCCGGGAACATGCTCATCCAGACCGATGGGGTGACCGCGCTTTTGGATTATGGAATGATGGGATCCTTTTCGCCCGCCTTTCGGTCCAGCATTGCCCATCTGATTGCAGGCCTCGCAGAAAAAAATCTTCAGCAGGTCATGAGTTCCATCCTCAACATGAGCGAGGAGGGATTCACGTCAGCGCCCGGACCCATGCTTAGCAACGTCGAGGCCTTCTGCGAAACCCACCTCAACCAACCGCTCCGCGATATCAACCTTGGCAAAGTGTTGAACAGCCTGCTCGACTTGCTGCGGAACAATCACCTGCGGATGAAGGGCAGCTTTTACCTGGGCATCAAAGCTCTCACCCAAGTGGAGGCCATCGGCCGCGCGCTTGACCCCGACCTGAATTTTATCCTCATTGGAGAACCCTACGCCACCCGCCTCATCCGCGGGAAATTCGAGCCCGGTCGTATTTTTGGTGTCTTCCGCGGCCTTGTCGGCGAAAGCCTCGATTTCCTCGAGGACTTCCCCCACGATTTTCGGAACGTTTATCAGCGCGTCAAAGCCGGGAATATCAACATTCCCCTCCAACACAAAATCGATCCCCAGGGGTTCGAGCCGCTGCGCAAGACCCTCGATTCGATTGCCAACCGCCTGACCAATGCGATCCTCGCTGCCTCGGTCTTGATTTGTTCCAGCATCCTCGTTCTCTCGGGGATCCCTCCCAAACTGGGAGGGGTTCCCATTCTCGGAGCTATTGGCCTTGGGTTTGGGACGTATATGTGTCTTCGTCTCGTGCTCTCGATCTGGAAGCATGGCGGGCTCTGAACCGCGCTTGAAGTGTCGACGGGCGGGGTAAACTGGCGCATGATTGGCGGGTCGATGAAACCCAAAATTGCATTCACGGTCGGAGATCCTGCGGGGGTGGGGCCTGAGATTTGTCTGCAGGCCATCCATGACCCGCGCGTGACAGGCCTTTGCGAACCGGTGTTGGTCGGAGCCCGGGCCTCCGTGGAGGCGGCGGCTCAATTGTTGGGCTTGCCGGTTCCACCCATCATGGAGGATGTGGGAGGGCTCGATCCAAACTTTCTGCGCGGCCAAATTTCTGCCGGGTGCGGATTGGTCGCCTATCGGTCGCTGATGCGGGGGATTGAGATGGCGCTTGCGGGTGATGTTGACGCGATCGTCACGGCTCCGATCAACAAAGCCGCCCTCAATCGAGCCGGCATTTT
>JBBECL010000191.1:0-3793 GCA_040881805.1 Terrimicrobiaceae bacterium
CTGATGAAGGACGGTGGTTTTTTTGTGCCTGCGATTCCTGGTGGAACCATCAACCGAAACCACCAATGACCACAAAACTCGCCATCCGGGTCCGGGAGCAAAATCCCGACCATCACCTCTGGAACAACAACGGCACCTGGTGGTGCCATTACACGGAGCATCTGCCGGACTACACAAAGCGCCGCGTGCGCCGCAGCCTGGCGACCGCCGACCGGGCCATCGCCCGGTTCTTGCGGGATAGCGTGCTCTGCGAGGCCGGAGCCGCCACGAAAGGAGGTGTGGCATGAGCGGGTTTATTTTTTCATCGGAATCGGTTTCAGAGGGTCATCCCGACAAGGTGTGCGACTTCATTGCTGACAGCATTCTGGACGCTCACTTGGAACAGGACCCCTACAGTCATGTGGCCTGCGAGGTTCTCTGCAAGGACGAACAAGTCGTGCTCGCCGGCGAGATCACATCCAGCGCCAGCGTCGATGTGGAATCCATCGCCCGCGAAGCAATCCGCGAAATCGGCTACACCGAGGGCCGCTTTCACGCGGACCGTGTGACGGTTCATAAATTCCTTGGTGCCCAATCGGAGCACATCCATCGCGGCGTGGTCCAGGCCGGGGAAATCGGCGCGGGCGATCAGGGCCTGGTCTTTGGATTTGCCACACGGGAAACTCCGGAGCTGATGCCCCTGCCGATCAGTCTGGCGCATGGGATCATGCGGGCACTCACCAAGTCGCGCAAAGACGGACGCGCTCCCTGGTTGAGGCCGGACTCCAAAGCGCAGGTCTCGGTGCGTTACCAAGATGGCAAGCCCGTGGAGGTGACCGATGTCGTGGTCTCGACCCAACACGCCGAAGGCACAAGTCAGGAGACGATCAGGGACTTTGTGGGGTCAGAGCTCCTTCCCAAGTCGCTCGGCTCGTGGTGGAATCCCGCGATCCGTCAGTTTGTGAACCCGACAGGGATCTTTGCCATTGGCGGCCCGGAAGGCGATTGCGGCGTCACCGGCCGAAAAATCATTGTGGACACCTACGGCGGATACGCCCGGCACGGAGGCGGAGCATTCAGCGGAAAGGACGCGACAAAGGTGGACCGCAGCGCGGCGTATTTCGCACGCTTCGTGGCCCGTCAGATTGTTTTGCGGGGGATCGCGGAGTGCGCGGAAATCCAGATTGCCTATGCCATCGGGGTACCGCAGCCGATCTCGATCTGGGTGGACACACGAGGAACGGGAGACCCCGGTCTCGCCGCCCAATATGCCCGCCAATTCGATTTCCGACCGGGAGCAATCATCGAACAACTCGACCTGCGAAAGCCGGTTTACCGCAGCACAACAAACTACGGACACTTTGGAAAACCCGGATTGGAGTGGGAGAAATGAATCATCAACTTTTGCGAAAACTCGGGGTGTTCGGCTATGACGATGTGGAGCCGGTGATTTTGGCGGCACTTGTCACAGAGGACCCACTGCTCTTGATCGGAAGGGCGGGCACGGGAAAAACCTTCCTGCTCAACAGCCTCTCCGAAGCACTGGGCCTCGAACACCGTCACTACAATGCCAGCCTCATCGCCTTCGATGACCTCGTGGGGTTTCCATGGCCCGAGGCCGAAGGCACGGGCATGCGCTACATCGAGACCCCGGCCACCGTGTGGAAAGCGGAATCCGTGCTCGTGGACGAAATCAATCGCTGCAAACCGGAACACCAGAACCGCCTGTTTTCGCTGGTTCAGGAGCGGAGGATTCAGGGCATGAAACTCGAACACCTCCGCTACCGCTGGGCCGCGATGAATCCGGCGGGGTTCGATCAGGACGGGGAAACGTATTCGGGCTGCGAACCGCTGGATGCGGCCCTCGCGGACCGTTTTGCCTTCTTGGTGCAGGTGGCAGATTGGAGTGACCTTACGGATGAGGACCAACTCGGAATTGCCGATCCAAGGGGCGAGGGCGCGATCTCCCGTGACGCCTGCGGGCTGGGCGGGTTCATTGCCGAAGCCAGAGCCACATTCGTGCGCAAGCTGGAGTTGCCGGACCCCCTGGTTCTGGGCTACGCGTGTCAGGTCGCAACCTCCCTCGGGGAGGCGAACCTCCGGATTTCACCACGCCGGGTCCGCCAGTTCGTGCGCAATATCCTCGCAGTCGAATCAGTGAGCCAGCTTCCGCGAGAACGCAAGTTTCGCCTCGCTCTGGAATGGAGCCTCCCCCAGCGCAGTGGCCTCACGCCACCGGATCAGGCCGTCATTTACAGCGCCCACCGGCTCGCATGGGAGGTCGTCTGCTCGGAGGGCGAAGAGCGTTGGCTCCATGAGTTCCACTCCGAAAATGACCTCGCCAAGAAGCTCACGATCCTTCTCAAAACGTGTGTGTGCCCGGATACCGGAACTCTCGCCGTTTCCCAATTCCTCGCTTCGGAGCCGGTCGAACGTCAGGTCGCCTTCGCATTTTCTCTTTACCCCGCGCTCCTGGTCCACAAGAGCCCACCCGTTGGCGAGGAGGGCATTCAGGATCTCGGACGCGTAGCGATTCCGGCCCTCCATGTGGAGAAGGATGTCAAATGGAGGGATAGCACAAGGAATCCCACGTATCCCGTGGGAGGCGAATGGACCATTACCCACCCGCTTTACGAGCCGGCTCTTGAGATATTGAAGGGTCTTCCTCGCGCACGAAGAGCACGCGCCGAGCAGGTGTTTTTGTATCTCCTCTCGATTGGGAAAATGACCACCGACCCCCGCGCTTACGAATCAACCCTCAACAAATGCATTTCCATTTGCAAAAGATTCCATGGGACCTCCACCGACTAATTGCCGTCAATCCATCCACGCAAGCCTCGTGCGGGATAAGGGCAAATCCGTGCCATTGCGCCGCGTTCTTTCTGTGACGCTCGGACAACTGGGAACTTTTTCATTTCTCCAACACTCCCAGCGCTTGCTTGAAGAAGCTGGATTTCGGGACATGGAGGAATTGCGGAACATGGCGGGCCTTCCCGCCGGACGCCTCATCTGCCGGACGGTCACCGGCCTGGATTCCAAGCCGGAAGGCGACCCCCTGATTCATGCCGCGATCCTCGGACTGTGTAACTCCGCATTTTATTCGCCGGGACGTCCCATCATTTGGACCGAGTCGCGGCTGAGACGTCAGGTCGAACTGATCGCTGTGGAGAATTTTTATGAAGATTGACGAAACCTATTTCCGGGCCCTTTTGCACGAGACGATGGATGACAACCCGCTTTGCTGCCGGGCCGTGCTGTCGATTTGCAAAGTCGAGTTCACAAACAAAGTCCCGACCCTTTGTGTCAGCCTCAAAAGACCAAGCACTCTCAGCGTGAACCTGCAATTTGTTTCGGAAAACTGCTCCACCGAGCCGCAGGTCAAAGCCCTCATCATCCACGAGTTCCTGCACATCCTCCTCGGCCACACCACCCGGTTCAAGCGAATGACCCCCGCGCTCAACATCGCACTGGATGCCGTGATCAATGCCATCATCCACCGAAAACTCGGCAGCGAGTATTCCCGGATCATGACCAACTACTACTCCGATTCCGTCGGGGCCGTCCGTCTCCTCCGGCCGATCAGCGAGATCGAGCATCAACGGTTTTGGGATTTTTGCAGGAGGGCGGACTTGGGAAAATCCGAGCAGGACGAGTTCGCCTTGCTGAAACTTCACAATGCCATCTATGACGGATCCCTCGTCTCTGATGATGTCTTGGATTTGGTGCGCCAAATGAAATCCGATGCCGCCGATGACCTCCTCAAAAGCGGCAAAGTGCTCATTGGCGGGCATGGTCAATGGGGAGACCCCTTCGA
>JBBECL010000192.1:0-3776 GCA_040881805.1 Terrimicrobiaceae bacterium
CCTGCGACCTCCTGGTCCCAAACCAGGCGCTCTACCAAGCTAAGCTACGCCCCGCGATGTTTCCAATGTTGGAAAAGGACCAATATGTTCCAGCCGCTGCAGGACGCAAACAAAATCGCAGAATTTTCAGGGCAGGGTGTTCCGCACGATGTCCTAAAAATCCCAACGCAGGACGTTCACTCCGGCGGGTGACCGGAACTCGCGGGGGGGGCAAGGCGATTGCCTTTGTTGAAAAAGTCATGGGATCCGGGCATTTTTATCGTGGGTCCACTGCACTTTTGCCGTGACATTTATCACTGGGGAGGCCACGAAGACAGGTCTATGTCAGACATCCGCATTCTCATGAAAACCAGCAAAGGCGATATTTCCATCACAGTCTTTGCCTCGAAAGTTCCTCTCACCGCCGCCAACTTCCTGAATCTCGCCATGCGGGGTTACTACAACGGGGTGGCTTTTCACCGTGTGATCAAAGACTTCATGGTCCAAGGTGGCGATCCCACGGGCACGGGCAGTGGCGGACCCGGTTACAAATTTGAGGATGAGATTGATCCGACCCTCAAACACAACAAGCCCGGCATTCTCTCCATGGCCAATGCGGGACCCCGCACCAATGGCAGCCAATTTTTTATCACGCATTTGCCGACGGCCTGGCTGGATGGAAAACATGCCGTATTTGGTGAAGTCACGGAAGGGCAGTCGGTTGTGAATGCGATTGCCCAGGGCGACAAAATTGTTGGCATCGAAATTTTGGATCCTATCGATGACCTGTTGGCATCCCAAAAGGCCCGCGTGGAGCAATGGAATGCCGCCTTGGATCGTTGAGGGACGGAATGGGATTTTGATGGATTGCCACGTGCAGGGAGCCCCCACCCCTGCTAAAAACGAGAGGATATGAACGAAGGGGAGCTTCAGCCTGAAGATTTGAGAGTGACAAACTTGGGGGAGAGAACAATCACCTCCCCTCTCCTGCATTTGTTTGGGGAAAACGAAACCGCTCACAGGTATTACACCGATGAGACGAGGATTGCCGTGGATCACAACCTCGCCAACTTGCGGGGTACCATTGAGGCAGGCAATCGAATCCCCTGCCTGGAGGTTGCGGGGCCACGCAAAAAAATCTACTTTGAGCCGGAAAAAACGGTCTGTGCTGTGGTCACGTGCGGCGGTCTGTGCCCGGGATTGAATGATGTGATTCGATCGGTTGTGCTACAGGCCTACTACCGTTACGGGGTGAGACAAATCCATGGGATTCCTTATGGTTTTGAGGGCCTGAATCCAAAGTATGGCCATGTGCCTATCAACCTGACTCCCGAATTTGTGTCCAATATCCACAACTTCGGTGGAACGGCGCTTGGCACCTCGCGCGGTCCGCAGGACGTGCCCACGATGGTGGACCGCCTGCAGGAATTGGGAATCAATATTTTGTTTTTGGTGGGAGGCGATGGCACACAGCGGGGGGGCGAGGCCATCTGGCAGGAAGCGCTTCGCCGCGACTACAAGCTGGCGGTCGTCGGTATCCCCAAAACGATCGACAATGACATGATCTACATGGACAAAAGCTTCGGCTACGAAACCGCGGTCGCCGCCGCCGTTGAGGCCATCAATGGGGCCCACACGGAAGCAAGAAGCTCCCGCAATGGCGTGGGGCTTGTGAAGTTGATGGGGCGTCACTCGGGCTTCATCGCCTCGTCTTCGGCTATTGCCAGCGGAGAGGTCAACTGTGTGTTGATTCCGGAGGTTCCCTTCGAGTTGGATGGCCCCCAGGGATTTTTGGAATTTCTCTTCCAACGGGTGAAGTCGCGGGGACATGCCATGGTGACCGTGGCCGAGGGCGCGGGCCAGCACTTGATCAAAGCAGAAAACACAACCGACGCGTCCGGTAATCGACGACTGGCGGATATTGGCGTTTTTTTGCGTCACAAAATCGAAGCTTATTTCGAGGAACGTCAGACCGAGCTGAACCTGAAATACATCGATCCCAGTTACCTTGTCCGAAGTGTTCCGGCGTTCACCAATGACCGCATCTATTGCCTTCGCCTTGGCCAGGCCGCCGTTCATGCCGGCATGGCTGGCAAAACTGGCGTGGTTGTTGCCCGATGGCACAGTGCCTATGTGCACGTGCCGATTCCCGCCGTGATCTCAGCCAGGCGAAGGGTGGACCCCAACAAAGACATCTGGCTTTCTGTGCTGGAATGCACCGGTCAGCCCCCTCGCTTTTATTAGGACCGGGTTACCCTCTGCCAAACTTTCGATCGAGTTCCGCGAAAGAAAACTGGATCATCGTGGGGTGCCCGAAGGGTCCGGCATAGGGCAATTCGCAAGTGAGAAGTTCCCGGAGCAACAAATTGGCTTCCCGGGGTGAAATCGTGGCGGAGGTGGAAGCGGCCGATCGGCACACCGCCTTGGCGACCACTTCCCTCAGCCCATGACCGCGGGGGAGTCGGCCCGCCGAGCGCAAGGACGAGGCCACTTCATGAAGCAGTTTTTCGGGCTCGCGGTGTCCCGCGAGTGCCGGGACACCTTCAATCTTGAGGCTTAATCCACCGAACGACTCCAACAAAAACCCGGCCTCAACCAAGCCTTCGCGATGATCGGTAATCCACGCATGTTCACGTGCGGGCAATTCCAAGATTTCCGGAAGGAGAAGCCGCTGACAAGCCGCGCTCCCGGTTTCCATTTGCCGGATCAGTCGCTCAAACGTGACACGCTCTCTCGCCGAACGGACGTCCAGAATAACCAGCCCCTCCGGCCCTTCGAGCACAAAATAATAATCACCAACCCTTCCCATCATTTGAAAAGGAACTTCCAACGCCCCGGCCTCGGAGGGGGATGGTGGCTCCGGCTTGAGGGGCACTTCGAACGCCCCTGCAGCTTGTGGAGACGCGGGAGAAGGGAGCACGGATTGAGGTGAGGGCTCCAAGCGCCTTGGCAGCTCAGGTTCGGGTCGGTGAAAGACAGGAACAGGACTCCGAGGGGGGGCGGCCTGCGGAATGGGACGCTGACGGATCAGCGCGGCCTGCGCGGCATCAAAGACGGCGCGCCGAACGGCCTCCGGCTGGACAAAACGCACCAGCCGTTTTGCGGGGTGCACGTTGCAATCCACCAAGGTGGGATCCATCTCCAAATGTAGCACAGCCAAGGGTTGGAGTCCGCCTTGAAGAACGCCCGCGTAGGCCTCTCGCAAGGGCTGGGCAATCTCCTGACACGTCACCGGACGACCGTTGAGAATGACCCATTGTTGCAGCCGGTCCCGCCTCCCCTCCCCTGGTTTTGAAAGGTAACCGGACAACTCAAAGCCCTCGCCCACAAACGGCGGCACAAAAATCAGACGCTCCAAAAACGCCGCTCCAAAAAGATCCCGAATCCGCACATCCAAACTCGCGGCAGGCGGCAATGCAAACAACGTGCGTCCATCCCGGCGACATTCCACCCCCACGCCCGGGGAGGAAAGGGCCAGCCCGTGTGCGACCTGCAAAATTTGGGCCGCTTCGGTTTCTTCACCCCTCAGAAATTTTTTACGGGCGGGGACATTAAAAAACAGATCCTTCACTTCAACGAGCGTGCCGGGGGGTGCCCCGGCCTCTTTGACAGATTCCAGCTTGCCGCCGGAAACAACCACCTCGGTTCCCGCATCGCTGCCGGGCTCACGGGTCACCAGCCGGAAACGGGCCACGCTCGAAATGCTGGGCAGGGCCTCGCCGCGGAAACCCATCGAACGAACAGCCGTCAAATCCCCCACCGAGCGAATCTAGCAGGTGGCGTGAGGCTCCAGGCAC
>JBBECL010000193.1:0-3740 GCA_040881805.1 Terrimicrobiaceae bacterium
TGCGGGTCACGGAGGTCTGGAGAGCGGGTCTGTATAATTTCCAAGGCCTCGAGCACGGCGGCTTTTTGCTCCTCATTGAGTTGGTTGGAGGCGAGTGCTTCGCGATAATTTTTGGCGGCGGAGGCGGCATTTCCGACTTGGGCATAGGATTGGCCAAGGTAGGCGAGGTGGCCGGCGGTCGGAAGCCCGGCATTTTTGGAGTCGGAGACGAGGCGTTCGAGTGTTTCGGCTTCGGCGCGATAGGCTCCTTGGGATCGCTGAATTCTTGCAAGGAGAAACCGTGTTGACAGATCGGACGGTGCCAATGTGAGAGCAGATGTTGCGGATTTTTCTGCGGAGTCAAGGTCGCCGGATTCCAAATAGCCGCGCGCGGCAAGCGCATGGGCCTGGGACATGGAGCGGTTGGCTCTCAGGGCTCCGCGGGCATGAGCCACCACGTCCTGCCAGCGCTCGCGGACCAAAGCAAAGGTGGCCGCATGAATCCTCACATTGGCATCGTTGGGAGCCAGCTCCAGAGCCCGCTCCATGGCCGCACGCGCGGGCACGGTGGCCTTCATCACATCGAAACGCGCGGAGAGTTGGGACAGATAAATCGCAGAGTCCACAGGGCTGCCGCGATCAACCGCTTCAGGTTTGGGAAGGGGATTCGAAGGACCCGGTTCCCGCCTGAACAACCAGCCCCAATTGGTCAGGGCCTCGAGCCGCCAATCGGGTGAGGTGAGCAAGTGCTCCAAAAGCGGTTGAAACTCCGACGGGGGACCCGCAAGGATGACCGCATTCCAATCGTTTTGCCGCAGTGCCGATCTCCAGCGCGAGGGCTGTGTGGACAAAATGGCGGAATCCATAAGCGACGCACCGGGCTCGACATCCGCCAGCCAGAGCGTGGCATGGGCCGAGGGGTTTGCAAAAATTCGATGGCCTTCGCCTTGGGCAAGGCGTGCGAGTTCGAAGGGTGCCACAAGAGTCAAATCCCGTCGGTCCTGATTCCAGTTCCAACCCGCATTCCACAACGCATTCCCACAAAGCCAAACAACCGCGATTCCCAGAAGTGCCCCCCCCACCTTTTGCAACCCCGGGTGCCGGTTCACCACGAGGGAGGCTGCGGCAAAGATCAGAAAAAAGCCAACGGCCCAAACCAACCAACACCCCGCCCACAAAAGAAACGAAAGGGCGGCTGATCCTCCAAGACGCCAAACCCAGCCAAGAAGGATGTTTATCAGGCTGGGATCTCCGAGTTGTCCCGCCTCCGCGAGCCCCATCGCCGCAGAAAAAAGTGCCCTGCCGGAAGGTGTGGCCCCCAGCAGCCCGAGCGCCATCACAAAGCCAAGAATCACGGCCAGGACGGGAATCCATTTGCGAATCGGATTTCTCATGAGATGTTGATCACCCAACCAACAAACCACAAAACCTTCAATCCCATGAGGAAAATCCTCCTATATTCTGCCGCCATGTCACTCTTCAGTCTTTTCTCGCATGCCTCCCCACTCACCGTCGGATCGCCGGCACCCTCGGTGTCCGCGCCGGATGAAAATGATGTCACCGTGAACTTCGGGGACGTTTATGCGAAGGGGTTGACGCTTGTTTACTTTTATCCCAAAGCCGACACGCCGGGATGCACGAAGCAGGCCTGTTCCCTCCGCGATTCTTTTGCGGGGCTGAGCGCCGGGGGGCTCACGATTCTGGGCGTCAGCGGGGATTCCCCGTCCAACCAGAAAAAATTCAAAGAAAAATACGAAATCCCCTTCACGCTGATCTCTGATTCCCAGGGAAAAGTGTCGGGTGCCTTCGGGGTGCCGTCCATTGTCAGCATTCCCGCAAGACAATCCTTCATCATCAAGGACGGCAAAATTGCATGGACCACGCCCAAGGCTCAAACCGGTGACCACGCCGCCGAGGTGCAAGCCGCCTTGGACGCCCTGAAATAATCCGCCTGCCCTTGGGCTTCTGTCTGTCGTAGTGGAACGTGGAACACGTTTCGTGATTCGCGATGCTTGGCATCCTCTGCCCCTTCGCCACCCATTGGCATACCCTCGACAGGCCGCTAATCCCGAAAGTTTTTGAAAGCAAGAGCCACTTCAAAATCTTGGGAGCGGAGTTCCGCGATCACCTTTTGGAGGTCGTCGCGTTTGCCCGCTGTGACACGAACTTGTCGCTCTTGCAACGTGGATTGGACTTTCAGACCCAGGGCCTTGATCGCCCGATTGATCTCCTTGGCTTTCTCGCCTTCGAGGCCTTGCTGGATGGCGAGTTCTTGCCGGGAATGACCCAGGGGGGAAATGTCCGGGTCCTTCTGATCCACATTGCGCAGGTCGATTTCCCGCTTGGCGAGTTTGCCGATCACCATCTCACGAAGCCCTTTGAGTTTTCCTCCATCATCCACCGCGAGCAAGATTGAGCCGCTCTTGGCGTCGATTTCAATCGTGGCCACGGATCCCTTGAAATCGAACCGGCTGGCCAATTCCTTCAGAGCCTGATCCACCGCATTTTTGACCTCCATCCGGTCCACTTCAGAAACAATATCAAAACTTGGCATAAGGTGTTGCTGATCAGCAAAGACGGCGAAAAGGCGGATGTCAACCCCGGGCCAGCCCTTGGCAGGGTGATAAAACGTGGGTGTCCTGCCGCGGATTTCGATTTCGTGGAAACGGGTGCCGGGTTATCCTGCGGGTTGGATGCTCACCAATCTGCGCCTACACGACTTTCGACCGTTTCCGGGACTGGAGTTCCATCCGGTCCCGGGGGCCAACTTTTTGGTGGGCCCCAATGCGCAGGGCAAAACATCGATTCTCGAGGCGGCGTGTTTGTTGTTGCGGCTTCAATCGCCACGGACAAACACGCTGGGAGAATGTGTGAGGTTTGGGCATCCGGGGTTTTCGGTGGACGGGCATTGGGCCGGACGGCATTTGCACGTCAAGTATGTGGGGCGGCTGAGGCATTTTGTGTTGGATTCCAAGCCACAATCGCTGGCGGCCGATTATCTGGCTGTGGCCAAAGTGGTCTGGATTTCCAATGCGGATCTGGACCTTGTGAGAGGGGGAGGGGCTCTCCGAAGGCGGTTTTTGGATTTTCTTGGGGTGCAGTTGGTGTCCGGGTATCTGCATCAATTGCGCACGTATGAGCGCGCTTTGCGTTCCCGGAATGCCCTTCTGCGCGAAGGACGTCCCCGCCGTGAGATTGCCGCATTTGACCCGCCGCTCTGTGCCGCCGGCGACTTTTTGTTGGAGGCGCGGGCCGGCTTGGTGGAGGGGTTGGGACCAACCGCCAGAGACGCATACCGGTCGATTTCTGGAACAGGGGAAACGCTGGACGTCACTTACAAAGCGGGGGCGGGGACTCCGATGATCGAGCAACTGGCAGCGGCCCCGGCCAATGAAGAACGGCTTCGCACGACCACCGTGGGCCCGCATCGTGATGACATGGTGCTCTTGCTTGACGAAAAACCGGCGGCGTCTTTTGCCTCTGAAGGCCAGCAACGCTCCATCGCTTTGGCGCTCAAATTGGCACAAGCCCGCGAAATCGCATCAGGCACCGGACACGAGCCCCTGTATCTCATCGACGATGTTTTCGGTGAGTTGGATCCCGCCCGGCGGAACAACCTGCTCACGGCCCTCCCAAAAGAAGCCCAAAAACTCGTGACCACCACGACGCTCGCATGGCTGGAGGAAGCACCATGGCCGGCCACAGTTTTTCAATTGCGGGATGGATGCCTTTCCTCTGACTGATAAACACGCAAAACTGGT
>JBBECL010000194.1:0-3720 GCA_040881805.1 Terrimicrobiaceae bacterium
ATCTGGGATGATACCCTTTCCCGGTGGAAACCCGGACCGCTCAACCAGTGGCCGAGGCTCGCCTTGGCGGAGATGGAAATCCTGTCGGGAGACGCCAACCTTGCCTTGGGCAAGCCGGTGCGGGCTCTGGATGCCTGGGACGACGATCCGGAGGCTTCAGCCATTCCTATAATCGAGACAATTTCTGCGGAGAGGCATGGCGGTTGGTCGCGGAAATTCCTGACCGATGGTCGCACCGACGCCGACTTGGGGAGCCGGTTTCACGTCATCCCGGTCACCTTGTTGCGCCGGGAGTTCGAGGTCGGCAAGGAGGTCAAGCGCGCGGTGCTGCGGGCGTCGGCGCTGGGATGCTATGAGTTCCGCCTGAATGGCGCGCGCGTCACCATCGACCTCACCCTGCCAGCCGCCCAACAACTCCCCGTCACCGAGATCGCCTACTACGTGGGCAGTCGACCCAAGGACGAGTTGAACGACGCAGACATGCTCGCGGCCATCGTTGGCCACTGGGACGCCATCGAAAACGGAACCCACCGCGTGCGCGACGTGAGCATGGGCGAGGACGCTTGCCGCGTTACCGACCATAAGGCCGTGCGCAATATCGTGACTCTGCGCAACCTAGCCAATGGCCTTTACAACCTGCTTCGCTTCCAGAAAAAAATCCAAGCTCCTTCCCTCCCATCTTGGCGGCGTTCCATGAGCCAGAGTCAGGCTCTCAAGCACGTCCTCCGGTAAAAGACATTTCATCCACATTCGTTGTCATGGCCTAAAACTTCCTCCCGCCTTCATCTCAAGCGCCAGGCATTCCAATCGGCGGGCGCCGACTGCACCCCTCCACGCACCCGGCACGCCCGCCTTCCCTGCCACGCTCGAACTCCTGCCAAACTTACGCAGGCTACCCATCCATAGGAACAACAGATGAAACGGCTCTGCCGATTCATCCCTCTGGATATAATTCCTCCTTGACTCTCAAACTCCAATCAGCCAGTGTCAAATCAGGACATTTTTGCTTCCAGCATCAAACTCCCAGGCAACTCGCCAGAGAGCCGGAAGCAATTTCCTGTCAGCTTGGCTAAAACCTCGGATCAAAAGGAGATTTGCAAAATGAACAATTATATCGTGCCAGAAAATGAAATTCACAGGACCCGTCCAGACTATATTACGTTTATTCCAAAGGACATCGGTAAAGAAGGATTAAACGAGCATTTTATCGTATTTGAGGGTGCAGATAATACTTTAAAAGCTATTTGGACCCAGTCTGATATGGCCAGTGGATTACCCGATTATGAACAAGTAAACAGAATAATGTTTACACACTCCAATGATGGTGGCGGGACATGGGCAACACCAAAAAGAATAGTCGGGCCAAAAGATAAAAATGATACTTCATGCGATATGGCAAGCTGGGCATTTCCAATGGTATCAGACAGTGGAAGGATATATGTTCTTTACAACCAAAATAATGGCAAATCGAATTATCAACCAATGCACACAGGAATAATGTGCGGATTGTATAGTGATGACCATGGTGAAACTTGGAGTGCACCGGAGGAGGTTCCGTTTGAATTCAATCAATTTGATGATCCAAATAGAGATATTCCACCTGACTGGATTGTTTGGCAAAGGCCAATGAAGGATCTAAAAGGAGGCTTCATTGCTCCTTACTCGAGATGGCTACACAAAGATGTGGCCAAAATCAAAGAGAAAGAAATAGCTGACAAGAAGGCAACATGGACTTGGTGGGAATCAGTATGTGAAGTCATGAGATTTACAAACATTCAAAGCAACCCCGAGGTGAAAGACATCAAAATAAGCTATACCGCTTGGGGCGATACTGCATTAAGAGCACCGCATTATCTCTATCCCGAAAGCAGCGTAGCACAAGAACCATCAATCATCAGGCTTCCCGATGGCAGTATTTTTTGTGCGATGAGAACAAATAGTGGATATCTATGGTATTCAGTATCCAAGGATGATGGCGAAACCTGGTGTTCTCCAAGACCACTGTTATACAAGGATTTTGGTCTGCCAATATTAAATCCGGTAGGTTGTGCACCGATTTATCAATTAATGAATGGTAAATATGCACTTTTCTATTCCAATAACAGAGGGGTAATCGAGCCTCCTGCGGAGTGGGGCCCGAGAAATCCTGTTTTCCTATCAATAGGCGAATTTATGCCTGATGCCGACCAGCCGCTTTGGTTTGGCAAACCATATAATTTTATGGATTGCAAACATCTTTCAATATACGGGGATGAAAACGGAATCAACGGAATAAGCTTGTATGCAAGCTTCACAACTTCAACAGGGAAAAATATATTATGGTATCCCGATAGAAAATTCTCGTTGCTTGGAAAAGAAATCACAGATGAAATGATAAACATCTGCCTCAATACATAAGAAGGAAGATCACATCTTTGGAAATTATGCCGAATCATGCAGATTGGGAATTTAACGGCGGGCGCAGCCTGCCAATCCCCTACCTTACCACGGGCGACCCGAACCTCGACCGCGCCTTCCGCATAGCCTGCGGCGATCTCACCAGCAACCTCGTGCCCCTTCGTGCCGCCGAAAGCCTCACCCACTGTCCGGTGACGGCGGAGCGTTGGCAATCCCTGACGGCACGATTCGCGCAATGCACGCGGCTGGGCGAACTACTTCCGGAAAATCCGCGCATTCTTGTCGCGGGGCTCGATTACGGGCCATTCCATTTCGACTCGATGATGCACGCCTGGGATGGCGCGAGTTTTGTCGTGCCGGAAGGTGTGCGTGGAGGGCTGTTGTGCGCGCTGCAGCCGGAGGGCGAGCGGGGCATCCGCGGCGGGCCGACGTCTTTCCTGAGCGGATTCGGCTGGACACTCGCGGCATGGGCGCACTACCTAACAACAGGGAGCCGGGCTTTTCTCGAAGTGGCGCTTGCGGCCACTCTGGGGGATTTTGCACACGGCGAGGAAGCCGAGTTTGACCGCGAGACGAACCTGTTCCGCGGTCCCGCCATCGTCGGCGACGGTATTTCCGCCTACCCCGACTTCTGGGCCGAGGGGATGCAGGGTGTCGGTCACATCGTGAAATGGCCCGACCGCTTCCCACAGCACAGGATACCCACGGGCATGGGCTTGCCATTTTGCGCCCTCTCCACCAACTGCATCAATGTCGCGGCATACCGCATCGCCGCCCGCATGCAGGAAGAACTCGGACTGCCGGTGGATCCGACTCTGGAGGCGAGGGCTGAACGTTTGAACGCCGCGATCAATCTCCACTTCTGGCGTGAGGATGCGGGACTTTACCGTTACTTGGTCTCACCATTGGGCGGCAGCGATCAACAGGAGGGTTTCGGTCACGCCTTCGCCATCCTCTTCGGCATCGCCAGCAGTGCGCAAAAAAAACGCATCATTGCGAATCTCCACATCACGCCCAATGGCATTCCCATCAACTGGCCCGTCTACCCGCGCTATGAAAGCCCCGACGGCATGACATATGGAAACCACAATGCGACGGTTTGGCCCATTGTCACCGGCGTCTGGGCCGAGGCGATGGCACAAGAGGGGCAGGTGGAGCGGTTTGCCCTCGAACTCAAGGCCCACGCCGACCGCGGCTGCCGCGACAACCAGTTCGCCGAATGCTACCATCCGGTCAGCGGAAAAATTTCCGGTGGCATTCAAGAAGGCCGCACCGGGCGAACTGGCGAGGGCCTTGCCGCGTTCATTGCCGCGCGACTGGGCG
>JBBECL010000195.1:0-3712 GCA_040881805.1 Terrimicrobiaceae bacterium
CCATGAGTGAAAAAAGTCAAAGCGACCGCTTTGCAACATTTTTGCGGCGGTGTGATCCAAGGCATGTTTTTTTGCGCCGTGGTAATAGTCACGCTTGAGAGCGGAAAGAAGCCGCACGGGGTGGTAACGAAGCGTGCGAACCAGATGATTCGGAAGCGTGTTGGGGGCTATGGAATAGGCCACAGCGGAGCCGAGAAATCCTTTTTCTTGGGCCAGGGTGACCACTTCCTTCGCGACGCGGTTCAGCCCTGGGCCACCGATGCCTGCGGCAATGGAATAGAGCATGGCGCGCGGAAGGGGCCGGTCCATGGGAAGAGAGGGGAAGGTATCAGCCACAATCATCAAGGTTCACGGCGCGGAGTTCTCTTTGATCAGCGCGGCATACGTTTGAGAGGGCTGATCGCCGAAGGGGTCCTGAACGCGGCGTTTGGCATCATGGAGATAATCGATCGAAAACAATCCGAAGCGGGGCGTGTAAGATCCCCATTCATAATTATCCGTGATCGACCAGTGAAGATATCCGAGCATGGGAACCCCCTCATCCACCAAGCGGCGAACCTGGCCGATGTGGGCTTTCAGGAACTCACTGCGCGTGACCTTGTCGCGGCGGGGAGAGTAAAGGGTATTGTCCATCTTGCATCTGAGGGCCATGCCATTTTCAGCTATCAGAATTCCCAGACCGGGATATTCGGCGTGGTAATACTGACAAAAGAAGTGCAGTCCTTCCGGAAGCACATGCCAATCCCACCACTTGCGCGAGAGCCCGGCCATGAGGTGTCCGGTGACACTTTTCGTTTTGAATTCCAAGTCATGGAACGCCGGCGGCCGGAAGATGTGTCCGGTGAAGGGGTCATAATAATCGATGCCCAGATAATCGAGAACGGCGGAGCGGGGGGAGTTTTCAAGGTCCTTGAGAAAGAAGGCGAAGGTCTCCCCGGTGGCGTGGGGGGGGGCAAAACGGTTGGTGAGGTGATGGAACAGCCGTCCGATCCAGACAAACGGGTCCAAATGAAAAGGGAGTTTGGCGGCGTGGATCGCGGTGGCCAGACGCCTCGAATTTTTCAGCAGGTAGGCGGCGATTTGGTCAGGGGAAATTCCCCGGTGACGGGATTGCAGCAGATCCAGCAACATTTGCTCGGACCAATACGCATCGCTGCAGAAGGTGTTCATTGTGACCATGGGTGTTCTCCACCCTTTGGCTTCATAGAGGTCGTGGATCGCATTATAGGATCTCACGTGGGCGGCGAGAAGGCGGTTGTAAGCACGAACCCCCACGGCCAACCCGGCCTCACCACCGCCGGGGAAGTGTTGGTTGAGATAGGTGTTCAGGACGAGCATGTTCGGTTCGTTGAGCGTAACAAACCAATGAATCGGCTTTTGAGCGTGACGCTCCACCAGGCGGGAGTTGATGCCATCGATAACCACCTTGCTGAACGTGGCAAACAGCGCCGGGGTGTCGTCACGGAGCCAGGCATCGGTGCCCAACCACGCGGGATGCGTGAAGTGCTGGAGAGTGACCACCGGCTCCATGCCGTGATCACGGCAGGACGCGAGGATCTCCGCATATTTGGCAATCGCGGCTTGGTCAAAAGCCGGGGGTTCCTGCTCGGAAAAATCGTGGGTGGGTTGGACGCGCGCCCATTCCACACTCAGCCGGAAGCTGTTGAGCCCGAGTTGCTGACAGAGGGCAAAATCCTCGTGGAAGCGATTCCAGAAGTCGGTGGCCCCTCCGGTGGTCATCACTTCCCCGTTGCGCTCGGCACCCGCCCAATTGTTTTGAGGTTGGCCGGTGCCATTGTAACCTCCCTCGCATTGATAGCCGGAACTGGCCACCCCCCATAAAAAACCGGCATTCATCCCTGCTCCTCGAATTGTTTGCGAAGGGCCTTTTCCCTTTGACGGGAAATCAAAGCCGGCTCGCGTGGAGGGGACGAGGCGACAATCTGCGCGATGTCGGCCGCTGCGGTGGGGCGTCCAAGCTTGCGGGCATTTTCCGA
Source organism: Terrimicrobiaceae bacterium (assembly GCA_040881805.1). Taxonomy (GTDB): domain Bacteria; phylum Verrucomicrobiota; class Verrucomicrobiia; order Chthoniobacterales; family Terrimicrobiaceae; genus JAJTZA01. The sequence continues at coordinate 1,998 of JBBECL010000195.1, forward strand.
CATGAGAGCAAGGCGTTGGGGGTCATCGAGCAGGCGTTCGAGTTTATGATTCAGGACGGTGACCTCGGTGCATTTCACAGCGGCTCCCACTTCGAGAAGCACATCCGCATTGCGCTCTTCCTGCCCGCCGATGGGGTCGAGGATCACCATGGGCAATCCCCGGGCGAGAGCCTCGGCGGTGGTCAGCCCCCCGGGTTTGCTTAGAAGCAGCGTGGCGGCTGCCATCAGCTGTGGCATGTCATCGGTAAAACCCACCACCCGGAATTGGTCCTCCCGCCCGGCCACAAGAACCCCCACATCCTTGCGAAGTTCTTCATTTTTCCCGCAGAGCACGATGGCTTGGAAGTCACGGTTGAGCAGAAGCAGGCGCTTCACAACGGCCAGGGCCGGGCTCAGGCCCAGAGTTCCCGCCGCCACCAGAAGCGTGGGGCGGCCGGGTTGCAATCCGTGGGCTTTGAGAACGGCTTCTTTGTCCACGGGGAGAGCAAACTCGGGTTCCACCGGAATGCCGGTCACGTGAATTCGTTCCGCCGGCAACCCCAGCCCTTCCATGTGAATCTTGTCCTCCTCCTGGGCCACAAAATACCAGTGGAAGGCGCGGGTGATCCAAAACGCATGAAAATGAAAATCCGTGATCACCACACCGAGTTGCGTGTTCAGTTTTCCAGAGCCGATCAAATACGAGACGACGCCGGCAGGCATGAAGTGGGTGCAGATGACAGCATCCGGCCGAAAATCTTTGAGGAGATTCATCAACGGCAGGGCTTGGGGGATATCAAAGATCAGGCGTCCTTTGTCGGAGACCCATGGGTCGTCGCTGGTCTCATACCACCAGCCCAAAAACTTGGGCAACAGCCCCGAGAGCCGTTTGTAGAGGGTCGAATAAAGTTGCTTGTGAAGAACATTGGTATGGTCAAGGGAATCGTCTGAGAGGACTTCTTCGACGTCTTCGCGAGCACGGAACGCCCGGGCCAGGGCATCGGCGGCTTTGACGTGGCCGGACCCGACCGAGGCCGATAGGATGAGGATGCGTTTTTTTGAGGGCAAGAGATTTTTAGGAATTCGAGGGTTGAATGATGGACAGGCCGGTGGTGATCGTCCAAGCATCCTCGAACGACATCCGCTTTTTTTCGTGGCCCATCCCCCACGAATCCGAGTAGAGGATTTCTTTTGTTTTGGGGTTGTAGCCCAGGATCAACCGCATGTGGCCGCCTCCCGTTTGGGGGAGTCCCGGTTCGGACACCAATCCGAGTCGCATGGACCAAAGCAGTGGCAGCCCCTCATCGACTCCCCGTTGAATCTCGCGCTGGAACCGGCCAAAATCTGCGGTCTTTTTCAGCCGGACGGATTTGAGAATTTCGGGATCCATCTGGTCATAGCACTTGCCGATATCGACCACCATCCCCCCTGTCGAGACCTGTTCCTTCTTCGCCCGTTTGGCGAGGCGGTTGTGGTCATCGACCATCTTCATAAAGTCCGAGAAATCGAAGGGATAAACCTCTTTCACCCTCACGCCGAGACGCATTGTGAGCTTTTTGAGCGAGTCCATCATGGCGGAAGGGCTCGTGCCGCCTTCCGTTTCGGTGTTTGCGATTTGGGCCAACTCGTGTTGATCGACGGCAGCTCCAAAATAGCGCATGACCCGTTCCACGGAAGCGACCACACAATAGCCCTTCTGCCCTTGATCCACCATGGGGACATTCGGGAGAAAAACA
>JBBECL010000196.1:0-3702 GCA_040881805.1 Terrimicrobiaceae bacterium
GCCACCTTCCACGTATCCACCCACCGCTTCATTTTTTCTTCCGATGTCATGGCAGCAGCCTAGCAGAGCACCCGCCTCAAGTCCAAGATCAACTCCCAAAATGCTCTTCCTTCTTCACCGTGCCGTCGTCTTCGGCATCGCGTTGGATGATGGCCAGGCGGCGGAAGAGGGCTATGAGGTCAAAGTATCCGCCGATGAGGAACCAGACGGTTGCTATGGCTCCGGTGACTCCTCCAAAAATGATGTTGAAAAGCCACCAATTCGCCCACCATTCGTCCGGCCAACGGTAGAAAGCGTTCCAGATGCAAATGACGAGGAAGGCGGCAAAAAAGAAAATGAACCAGCCGAATTTGAGCCAGTAGATAATCCGGTCGCCTTTGGTGAATTCCGCCGTCGGGAGCATGGCCCGCCAGCCGGTCACCACCGGTGCTGTATGGTCCGCGCCCTCGGGGGCTTTGGCCTGGTATTTGCCGCGATGGAAAAGTTTGTCAGTATCCAGTTGAGGATCGGGAGAGAGCAGCGAGCCGATCACATAGCTTGCCGCCGCCGAGAGCGAGGCGAGGAAGGCCATTTGAATTCCGTTGAGCCAGAACTTTTCGGGCAGGGCCTGAATCCATGCCACGCCGGGCTGACCTGCTTGCAATGCCGGCACGATATTTGGCCAGAGCAGGTTGATGATCAGGATGCCCCCGACTGCCAGGGTTGATCCGACAATCATCGCCGCCCATGCGCCGGTGGTTGTCCCGCGTTTCCAATACAATCCGCCAATCAGAACTGCCCCGGCCCCGCCGGTGAAAATCGCTCCCGTTGCCTGAAAATACATGATGATGAACTCCCGCAGCGGGAAAAGCATGCTGAAAAACCACGCAAACACCGCCACGCCGACAATGGACCCCTTGAGCAGTCGCAGATGCTTCATCGGTTCAATATGCGTTTCTTTTCCGCGCAATTGCCGGATCGGCGAATAGACGTCCTGAATAAAGATGCTACCCCAAGAATGCAAATAGGTCGTATCGGTGCTGACTGCCGCCATGAGCATGATTGCTGCCAGCAGTCCCATCACTCCGATGGGCAACACTTGCGAAAGCGCAACCGTTGTCGTCATCTGTTTGGCGATCGTCGGGTCTCCGATTCCATCCAGCGTGGCCTGCGTCGCGAGCGTCGCCGCCTCATGAACCGGGGCGTTCATGAGCACGTAGGCGCAAATGGCGGCCAGCGGAATAATGAGATAGGTTACCCCGCTCCGAAACTGCGCCAGGATATTTGCCATCTTTGCCTCGTGGGGAGAAATCGCTGACGCATTGTAGCCCGAACTCCCCTGCCAAACCATGTAGTTGTAGATTGAGAGGAACATCAGGATGAAAAAATACACCGGGTTAAAATCCGGCAGTGATCCAGAATCGAACGGGTTCAGCTTCGATTCGCCCGCCGGGGATTTCATCAATGTTTCAATGATCAGATCCCACGGGAACAGCACCAACATCGTCGCCATGAGCGCGAGAAACGCGATGTTGCTTAGCTGCCCCTGGATAAAATCCGTGACCATCACCGCGATCTGCCCGCCATTGAGCGTGATAAAAATCGCCGAGCCAAGCAGCACCGCCATGACCACGCCGAGCGTCAGGTTCAATTCAATCGCCGTGCCCGGCACTGTCCACAAATGCACGGGAATTCCCAGGAAATAGATAATAAACCGCCCCGTCACCGCCGGAAAAATCCCATAGTTCAAGATCCCGCTCACCCAGCAAAGGATGCCGGAAAACAACCGAAACTTGCGGCTGTAACGCATCTCCAAAAACTGCGCCAGTGTCATCGCCCGCGTTTCGCGGTAGCGGTAGATGATCCATCCCGTCAGTGCCATCACCAGCCCAATCGGAGCCAGCATCTGCCCCCAGAACATGGCAGTAAACCCCGCCTGATAAAACTGCTCCCAACTCGCCACAATCGAAATCGCCCCGATCCCCGCCATGCCCCCGGCAATGGTGAGCAGATACCGCCCCGCGCACCGGTTGGCTGAAAGAAAATCCGCCACGCTTTTTGTGTATCGCCGCGTATAAAGCGCAAACCCCGCGATGATGAGCACAATCACCGCGATGATCCCGATGTCCACCGCATGAAGGTTGGCAAGAGCAAGGAGGGGAGTCATATCGCGCATTCAAGCGAGCAACACACCTACTGCAAAGCCATTATGCATTGCAAATAGGGTTCTTTGATTTGACCAGGACTATGGCGTTGAAGAAAGAAAGCGTCCCTTCAACCTGATTGAAGTGTCCTCCACGCATCCACAGCGGAGAGAACCTCGACTCCGGCACAAAACTCTTGGGGGAAATGCGCGATGTGTGCAGTGACAATCACTCCCATGGATTCAGCACAGTGACTTCCGGTGGGTAATCGCTCGTGTTTCTTGTGACTAGCGTGAGACGGTGGCAAATCGCGGTTGCGGCGATGAGGCTGTCGAGCACCGGCAGTTGGCGACCCTTGCGTTGATGCCGGGCGCAAAGCTGTCCCCAATCACGCATTACCTCGCCTGTAGGTGGAAGCAAGCGGTGTTCGCACCATTTCTCTAAACGTCGAAACCAGGTCGCAACTTCATTTTTTTTCTTACCGGTCGGAAGGAGTTCGATGCCTTTCACGATTTCACCCAATGAGATCGTGGATAGCTCAACCTCATGATCGTGAACATCCAACCAGTCCATGACTTTTTCATTAGGCTGAGGATTCGACGACTCGCTGAGGACATCCGTATCGAGGAGGTAGGCCATACTATTCAAAACGCAGTGTGCGTCCAACATCCTTGTCCCGGGAAACCAGCCATCCCTTGGCCGGACACTCGCGCAAAATGGTCGAAAGCTTTTCCTGACGGGTTTCACGCGCATACTCCTGAGCAGAAACAATGACGACGGTGGCCCGGCCGTGTCGGGTGATCATTTGCGGGCCGTCGCTCAATGCCCGATCCACCACTTCACTGAACCGATTTTTTGCCTCTTGAATTTGCCAGTTCATAATTATGAAACTAGCCTGCCTGTCCAGAATGTCAAAACGAGAACGATGCGGCCCGTTCAGAAAATGTCCGTAACGATCTTTGAGCCTACTCCGGCTTAACCAATGTTGCCCGGATGGCGGTCGGGTGGGTTCCGTGCAGCAGGTAAGAAGCGGCGGAGCGGCCAAGTCGGCGGTAGTCGATGCGGAGGCGGATATGCGGGGTGTGGAGGACGCTGGCGCCTTGGGTGCCGATCAGGCGGGTGCGGCTGTGCCGGGGCAGGTGGCCGGCAATTTCCTGCGCGATGTTGTCTTCGGGGCAAACGATGACCTCGTAGAGGCTCCAATTGATGTCGGCTGGGCAAATGGTCTGGAAGTTGATTTCGTCCGGAGAACGGCTGGACCAACGCGATCTTGGAAAAGTTGGCATCTCGTAAGTGAGCACGCAGCACCTCGGCACGTATTTGACCAGCACCAGCCGCGGTGCAATTTCGTCCTCGACGTCGGCCCCGAGAAACACGGTCTCATCCCCGACCCCTACATCGCCGCCCTCATGCGCCTGCGCAAAAATCCCGACCTGCTCTCAGTTTAGAACATCCCACATCGAACATCGAATATTTGAGCCCAACACGCCCAGAGGCAAGTGCAAATCCGGTTCAAGTCTCCCTCCTTGACACGCATTCATTGTCAGCATACGCTGCATGCATGAAACAGATCACCGTT
>JBBECL010000197.1:0-3667 GCA_040881805.1 Terrimicrobiaceae bacterium
GAGATTCAGCATGGCGAGGTTCACATTGATGAGGACACTGAGCGTGAGGGCGAGACTCCAGCCATAATCGCTTTCAAAGACACGATAATAGAGGCGCATGATACCCACCGGGCCGCTGAAGTGGGCCGCCTTCACATCGGATTTTGGGGAAAACAACGCATCCACCATCCGAAAGATGCTGGTGGCGGCATCGCCCACCTGGGACCATGGCTTGGGATGAACAAAGTGGACACGTCCCCACTCCACCCCCAGGTTGACCGGGTCCGCCGGGTTTGCCGTTTCGGGGATTTGGAGCTGGAGGTTCAAGGTTTCCGAACCTCGCTCGACGTTCAGAGCGAGCGATTTTCCATGGTTCTCCTTCACAAAATCTCCCAACTCATTAAGGCGGGTGATCGGGGTGCCATTGATGGAAGTGATAAGATCCCCGGATTGCAGACCCGCTTGGGCGGCCGGGGTGTTGCTGACGACAAATCCGACTCCGGGTGGGATCAGAGGACCAAGCCCCACCTCCCGCAAGGCGGGTCGCTTCCAACCTTCCGTCTCCGGCTTTGTCCACCCCGCATCCAGCGTGATCACCTGCCCATCGCGGCGAATCGTGAACGGGATCGTCTCTCCCTCGCTGCGAATAATCCGCCATTTGATGCTGTCCGTGCCCGATAGAAACTTCCTCACCGGATGACCGTCCACCTTGAGGATTTCGTCCCCCACTTTGATGCCCGCCGCTTCCGCAGGAGCCCCTTCGGCCACATACCCCACCTTCGTGGAATCAAATTCACTCTCGGGGGTCCCAACCACCCAAACGATGATGGCCATCAAAAACGCCAACCCAAAACTGAAGAGCGGGCCGGCTGCGGCCACAATGATTTTATCAATGGGCTTGATCGGAGGCAGGGAAGCCCGGTCATTTTTGGTGTCCCCCTCCAGCGCCTCCATCGGCGCCAGTTGGGGGATGGCGACAAAACCGCCGGCGGGGATGCTCCCCAAGCGATATTCCACGCCGTTGATCGTCTTGCTCCAGATCGGCTTTCCAAACCAGATGGCAAATTTTTCCACAACCAGCCCCCGCCATTTGGCCGCCAGGAAGTGACCCAGCTCGTGAACAATAATCAGAAGATTAAAAAGGAGGACAACCTCCAGGCAGATGAAGAGGAATTTGAGAATCTGAGCGACCATGTAACCTTTAGGATGCCCCGCCACACCAAAAAATCAACTCCTGTTACCAACCGTTGCCAACCTGCGACCTTGGGGAAGGTTGATCATCGGTTTCTTGGGAGAACAAAAAAACAGCAACCTGCGGGGGTTACTGTGCGAAAGTTAAGTCATGACAAGCCGAAACATTTGGATTCTGGGCGACCAGCTCACACACCATCACTCCGGTCTGAAGTTGGGGAATCCCAAAACGGACCGAGTGCTCATGATCGAGTCCCGAGCCCGTGCCACCCACATCAATTATCACAAGGTGAAGCTTGCGATGGTTTTTGCGGCGATGCGGCACTTTGCCGAAGAACTGCGCGATTTGGGCTGGACGGTGGATTACCATGAGGTGAGCCAAACACCAGACTTTCTGAGCGCCCTGAAGCTGCACCTCGCTTCTGCCAAACCCCGGGATTTTGTGATGATGGAGCCCAACAATTTTTTCGAAGGGGAGGCCCTTGGAAAAATCGCGAAAAAGCTTGGCATCGAAATCGAGCACACGGCCCCCGTTCAATTCCTCAGGTCCCGGGAAGATTTTGCGGCGTGGGCGTCTGGGAAAAAGCGGCTGCTCATGGAAAACCACTACCGCGACATGCGGCGCCGTCTTGGAATTCTCGTGGATCCCGAAGGAGAACCCGAGGGCGGAAGCTGGAATCTGGATACCGAGAACAGAAAAACCTTTTCGGACTGGAAACGCGAAGGGCGGCCGTTGCCGAAGGTTGCCGAGCCCCTGCCCCATGATGAACTGACGCGCCGGGTCATTGCCGAGGTGGACACGTGGTTTCCTGATGCTCCCGGGGAGGCGGCGAAGCTGTGGCTGCCGGTCACCCGGGCACAGGCGCTCGGATGGTTGGATCATTTTGTTCACCACCGCCTCGGGAATTTCGGGGCTTTCGAAGACATCATGGTCGCCAACCAGCCCCACCTTTTCCATTCCGTGCTCTCAGCCCCGATCAACATGGGACTTTTGACCCCGCTCGAGTGCGTGGAGGCGGCCATCAAGGCCTGGAAAAAAGGCAAAGTCCCTTTGAATTCCGTGGAAGGATTTGTACGCCAAATCATCGGTTGGCGGGAATTTGTGAATGGCGTGTATTGGCTCAAAATGCCGGAATACGCCCAAACCAACGGCCTCAACGCCACACGGAATCTGCCGGATTTCTTTTACACCGCTCAAACAGACATGAACTGCCTGCGGTCGGTGTTGCAGGAAACTCGGGAGACCGCTTATAACCATCACATTCAAAGGCTGATGGTTCTTGGCAACTTTTTCCTTCTTGCCGGCATCGAACCAGCCCAGGCCCTTCGTTGGTTCACGGAGATGTATGTGGATTCCGAAGAGTGGGTCATGGCCGCCAATGTGCTTGGCATGAGCCTCCACGCCGATGGGGGATTCATGGCCACGAAACCCTACGCCGCCTCGGCTGCTTACATTGCCAAAATGAGCAATTATTGCGAAGGGTGTCACTATCGACCCACCATCAAATCCGGGCCAAAAGCCTGCCCTTACAACCTCCTTTATTGGGACTTTTACGATCGCCACTCCCAACGGTTTGCATCCAATCCCCGAACATCAATGATGGTCAACTCTTGGCTAAAGCGCCCGGAATCGGATCGCAAGGTGATCACGACCGAAGCGGCCAAGTTTTTGGAACAGCTCGAAGCTCCTTAATCCCTTCGAATCATGAGGGAAAAATAAGGCTTGGTTTTCGATCCTTAACGAAAAACCCAAGATCACCAGAAGCTCTGGGGAACTTCGATCTTGTCGCCGGGCTTGAGGGGGACATCTTTCGAAGGATCTTTGCGAACATCGCGAATGCTCAACATGGTCACCTTCCCGTCACGGAGGAGGCGAACTTTGGCTTGATCGGCGTATTCGGTGAATCCTCCGGCTGCGGTGATCGCGCCGAGAACGGTCAGGTCAGGCGTGTAGGCCACCCGCTGGGGAGCACGAACGTCGCCACCCACGTCCACAAATCTGGCGGCCGTGGGCACGCTGATAGTGATCGAGGGATTGGTATAAATTTGCTGGGTTTTGTAGGAGCTTTCGATGGCGGACTGTAGTTGGTCTTGGGTGAGGCCGGCGGCACGCACTTTGCCAATGTGGGAGAGATTGATAAATCCCTGGCCATCAATCGTGAAAGATCCCGAGACCTGCATCACCTCATCAGCGGGCACCCCGCCCAAACGAACTTCCACCTGATCCCCTTCACGGAGAACAACATCTTGGGCAAAAATCGGTTGCCCAAAAATCAGGAGACTGGAAAGCACGACGGAGAACGTGAATGTCTTCATAAGAATCAATACTCGCCCGGCTTTTGCTCGGGGTCAACTGGGGCCGCTGCCGCCACGGGAACGGGTTTGCCGGCAGGTTCCTTGGTCGTGCGGGCACGTTCACCTTTGCGGGGCTTGTTGTGGTAGTTGTAGTAGCTGGTGTAGTACTCGTAATACTGGTCGTAACGTGTGTCCACATTGT
>JBBECL010000198.1:0-23536 GCA_040881805.1 Terrimicrobiaceae bacterium
CTCCCAAGCATTCGAATGCCTCCGACCGGGTGTCCGTGCTCTGGGTTGAGAGGGCGGCCCGAACAGCGCGCCTCACCGCTTCGGTGCGGGAGATTTTGTCCTTCTGACACCACAAATCCAGCCCGCGTATCTGTTCCTCCGGCAAATCAACAATCGTTCGCATGATGCCGTCATCAGAAATCGAAATGAATGAGTCACCGTCACCGAATTGGAGATTTTGGGGTCAGAGTCGAATGGCACGAACTTAAGGGGGATTTGGGATACTGCCCCTTCAGGGCAGAGGCAATTTCTATCCAAGACCCAGGGCGGCGCTGGCGCTTGCCCTGGGCTACAGGATAGAGCCTCGTTGAGGCTTAAGTTCGTGCCATTCGGGTCGGAGTCTTTTTCCCCGGGAGTCGATGAAACCCTGCACCGGCCCGGGAATGGCTTAGTGGTTGACGGCGGGTTGTTGCTGGGTGAGGCAATGGAAGGCACCGAGGCCCCAGATGAGTTCCCGACAATCGATGGGTATAATTTTGCGGGTGGGGAAAAGTTCTTTGAGGACGGATTCGGCCCACATGTCCGCCGCATCCTTGTAGATCGGTAGCAAGACGCTTGTGTTGGCAATGTAAAAGTTGGCGTAACTGGCGGGAAGCCGCAGCCCGTTGCGCATGATTTTTGGTGGCATGGGCAGGGTCCGCACATGCAGAGGGCTGCCATCGGCCAGCGTCATTGCCCGCAACCGTTCGAGATTGATCTGGAGCGGCTCGTAGTTCGGGTCATCCTCGTTTTCTTCGATTGCGGTGACGACGGTGTGGGCGTTGACGAAACGGGTGATGTCGTCCACATGGCCATCCGTGTCATCGCCCTGGATCCCATCTCCCAGCCAAAGAACTTTGGAAACGCCGAGATAGCCGCGCAAGTTTTGCTCGATTTGTTCTCGGGAAAGCCCGGGGTTGCGATTGGGATTGAGGAGGCACGATTCGGTGGTGAGCACACACCCTGCGCCATTCACATCAATCGATCCTCCTTCAAAAACAAAATCCCGGTTGCTGAAAATGGGAGCGCCGATGGCGGCGGCCATTAATGATGCGGCCCCGTCATCTTCCTCAAAAGGTGAAAGTTTGTAACCCCACGCATTGAATCCAAAATCCAAAGCCGCGAGTTGGGGCGAATCCTTTCGTCGAACAAAAATGGCACCATGATCCCGACACCAGGGTTCATCGGTGGGGATATGAAAAAATTGAAGGCTGTCGTGCGGCAGCGCTTTGAGCAGGCCCCGCACGGTTTTTTCTTCGTTGCCATCAAGGACGTTGATGCGGAGGATTTCCGATTCCGCAATGGCGGCGGCCATCGCAACAAAGGCTGGGATCACGCGGTCATAGGAGCCGGGGAAGCTGTTGCTGGAGGGATGAGGCCAGGAAATCCATGTGGCTTCATGGGGTTCCCATTCCGCCGGCATGGCATATCCTTTTTTCGCTGGGGACGTGTGAGGCATGACAATTCCCACACTTCCCGCATCACCGAAGAACTCAAGCGTAATTTTTCAAAGGTTTTGTTACAGAAAAACTTCGGGAGCCGGGTCAGATTAAAGCGGGTGAGGAAATACGAGGAGGCCGGAGGGAACCCAGCGGTCACAGGGCCAATGACCGCACTCACTTTTCATCCGACCCCGGGAGCGGGCAGGCTTTGAAAAACTTCGACGGATTCCGCAAAAGTGATAGACTTTGAGAGTTTATGCCGAGTGTATTTATCAAGACCTACGGGTGTCAGATGAACGAACGCGATTCCGATCAGGTGGTGCGTTCGTTGCAGGCGCGTGGGTTTGAGATGGTGAGTGATGAGGCGGAGGCCGATGTGATTTTGTTGAACACATGCAGCGTGCGGGACATGGCGGAGCAAAAAGCCATAGGCAAGATGGGGATGGTGGCCAAGTGGAGGAAGCACCGTCCGCATTTGGTTTTCGGATATCTCGGGTGCATGGCACAAAGCCGGGGTGCGGATTTGCTAGCCACCTCGCCCCATGTGGATCTTGTCGCGGGGACACAGAAATTTCACCGCGTGGCGGATTATGTGGAGGAGTTGCTTCGCACGAAAATGGAAGCCCGCATGGATGATGAGCGATTGCCCATTGTGGATGTGGCGGAGGAGGAGGGCTCCCAGAACACCATCCGCGATCATGTGGAGCGCGGGGCCAAGGCCTCCGCGTTTGTTTCCATCATGCAGGGCTGCAACATGCGCTGCGCGTTTTGCATTGTGCCCCGGACGCGTGGCAGTGAGCGCTCCCGGCCGATTGCGGATATTGTCGCCGAGGTGCGGGGCCTGACAGCCCGGGGCGTGCGAGAGGTCACACTTCTCGGGCAGATTGTGAATCTTTATGGACGCCATGAATTTTCCGCTGTGGACGGCAAAAGCCCTTTTGTCCAGCTATTGGAGGCGGTTTGCGGGGTGGAAGGTCTGTCGCGGGTGCGCTTCACGTCGCCCCATCCGATCGGTTTCCGCCAGGATCTGGTGCAGGCATTTCGCCGACTCCCCAATCTCGTGGAACACGTTCACCTCCCCCTGCAAAGCGGGTCGGATCGCATTTTGAAAATCATGCGGCGAGGCTACACTGCTGACAAATTCCGGAAACTTGTGCAAGACCTCCGCGAGGCACGACCGGGCATTGCCATCACCACGGACATTATCGTTGGATTTCCCGGGGAAACGGACGAGGACTTTGCCATGACCGTCGCGCTGGCCGAGGAGATCGGCTTCGACAATGCCTTTGTCTTTCGTTACTCACCGCGCCGTGACACGCCCGCCGCCACGATGGGGGACCAAGTGCCCGAGGCCACCAAAGAACGCAGAAACAAAGATTTGCTCGCGGTCATCGACCGTCATTGTGCGGAAAAGCTCACTGCGCTTGTGGGAGGTCTCGCGGAGATTTTGTGTGAGGGCCCCAGCAAAACCAACCCCAACCGCCTCACCGGAAGAACCCGCACGAACAAGGTTGTGGTTTTTGAAGGCGAACCGCGGCATGTCGGCGAAATTTTTCCCGTGCAGGTGGTGAGGGCCTCTGGCAACACCCTTTACGGAGACCCGGCGATCCTGAATGTCTAAGGCGCAAAGCGCGGGTGGGGGCACGTGGGTTCGGGATTTTGAAACCCAAAAAATCCGCAAGCCGCATGCCATTCTCAAGGTTCCCGACTTCGATCTTCAACTCACCTTGGAGAGCGGGCAGGTTTTTCACACGGAGCAGGAAGGCGACCTCTGGAAAATTCTCTTTGGAAGTCATCTGCTTGCCGTGCGGCAAATCGGAGAGCACTTGGAAATATTCAGTGGAAGTGAGGCGGAAGTTGGATGTTATTTTGCTTTGGACCACCCCATGTCAGCCATCCACGCCAGCTTCCCCAAGGACGCCTATTCCCAGGCAGCGCTTTCGCGGGGACGGGGGATGCGGATTTTGAGGCAACCCGCCTGGGAATGCCTGGCCACATTTATCACCTCCTCCATGAAGCAGGTGGCGCATATTCGTCAGATGTCGTTGGCTATCCGCTCGCGTTTTGGAACACCGGTCTTGGGTTCGGCGGTTTCTGCCTATCCGGACCCCTCGCGATTGGCGGGCCTGGCCGAACAATCCCTGCGTGATTGCGGGCTGGGATTTCGTGCCAAGAATCTGATCGGGACGGCAAGGGCCGTGGATGCGGGGATCGCAGATCTGGAAGCATGGAGAGCTCTCCCCACCGACGACCTCCGCGAAAAATTGTGCACCCTGCCCGGTGTGGGAAGAAAGGTCGCGAATTGTGTGCTGCTCTTTGCTTATGAGCGGCTGGAGGCGGTTCCCGTGGATGTTTGGATTGCCCGCATCGCGACCGCCATGCGAAAACGGAAATCTTCGCCCCTCAAGTTGGAAGAGTTTTCGGTCCGCCGCTTCGGACCCTACGCCGGGTATGTTCAGCAATATCTCTTCCATCACGCCCGCACCACAGGCAAACTTCCCGGCCAATGAATTCTTTGATCATTGATTGGAGAGAATCCACACGGAAAAAAACATTCCGTGCCGTGATCCTATCAGTGATCCTGCACCTTTTGCTCATCATGGGCATCGCCCTGGTTGTCGGCCTGCAGCCACCAACCATGGACATTCCCGAGGAAGAGGAGACCATCCAAGTGACGATGGTGGATCCCCCCAAACCCGCCGGGGAGGAGCCCCAATATCTCTCAACCGTGGAATCCCAGCGGAGCAACACCGCACCGGAAAACCCCGCGTTCGAATCGGACAAGGACACCCGTGCTGCCTCCGAGGCCGCGGCCACCGGCGATGTCCCCCTGCCCTCGCAGGACGGCGAAGAGTCTCCGGCCACACAATTTGAAGATCGGGAATTCACTGCGGGAAAAGAACCGCAACCCTCCTCCCCGGCCTCGGAAGCCACCCAACCTGCAGAACCTCCCGCCCCCGAGCAGGCCCAACCCAAACCCACGCCGCGTCAACCTGCCAGCGAGATCGCATTGCTCCAACCTGTGCGGCCCCAAGCGACCCCCCGGCCGACCCCCGAGGAGGTGGAGCCTCCCAAACCGGAGACCCAACCCGCCAGCCCCGCCCTGCCGGGCTACCAACCCCAAACCCGGGTGACCCGCCTCAAAGGCAATATCTCCAACCGCGGACGGGCAGCAGCCGATGCGGTCGCAACCCCGTTGGGACGCTACAAAAAGCAGCTCTCCGATGCGATCGGGTCGCGGTGGTATTATTATGTGAATGATGCGATCTCCCTGCTTAATACCGGCACCCTTAAGCTCCGCTTTGTTGTGCTTCAATCCGGCAAAGTTCAGCGCGTGGAAGTCCTCCGAAACAGCTCCAACGAAAGCTTTGCTTCCACCAGCGTCCGGGCGGTCATGGAGGCCGAAATCCCGCCCATCCCGGAAGAAATCCTACCCATGCTCAAGGATGGGAAGATCGAAGTGGATTACACCTTCACCATCCTCCCGAATTGACCACCGCCCTCTCCGCCCCCATGTTGATACCCATCCCAATGCTTCGATAACCCGAACACCCACACCATGACCGAACTCTTTCTTGCCAACGCTTTCACTCCTGCCTTGGAATTTTTTCTCAAAGGCGGCGTCTTCATGTTTTTCCTGCTGGTGCTTTCGGTGATCTCCCTCACGGTGATCATTCTGCGCGGGTCGGCCCTCCGCGAGAAGGCCGTCATCCCCGTCAGCCTCGTCAAAGAAATCCAACGCCTCGAACCCGGCGACGACCTCGACAACCTGCAAAAGTTGATCAACACCAAACCCTCCCCTCTGGGCCGGATCCTTGCGATGTTGTTGCGCCAACTCACGTGGCCCCGCACCGAGGCGGTGGAGGCCGTGCAGACGCAGGCGCGTCAGGAAGTGGCCAGGTTGGAAAGCGGGTTGGTCATTCTGGAGATCAGCACCGGCGTCGCGCCGCTGCTCGGCCTTCTGGGAACCCTTTCCGGCTTGGTTGGCATCTTTGCCAACCTTGGTGGAGGCGGAGATCCCGTGGCGATCGCGCTGGGGATCGCCGAGGCGCTGAACACCACGATTGTTGGGCTTGGCGTCGCAGCCCCCAGCCTTATTGCCCACAATTACTTCCAGCGAAAAATCGAGGTGATGTCCGTGGAAATGGAGTCGCTGGTGGGTGACCTGGTCGCCAAATGTTACCCCATGGGAGCGGCTCCCACCGTCCTCACCCTCGACAAAAAGTAGGAGTTCCTCCGCAAGACCATGAAATTCTTCACGCGAAAAAGACGGCAGCCATCGATCGTGCTTGTTTCGCTCATCGACATCCTCGCGATCCTGCTCATCTTTTTTATTGTCACCACCACCTTCCGAAAAACCCAGCCCCAGCTCCAAATCAATCTCCCGGATTCCAAAACCGCGGACCTGGCCCCCGCCGAACAAACCGAGCCCCTGCTGTTGCAGGTCAAAGGCGAAGAAGAAATCATGCTGGATGGCGAAGCCATCGCCCTCGAAGACCTCTCCGCAAAACTCACAACCGCCCGCGAAAAGTTCCCGAATCGGCCGATTGCCATGCAAGCCGACCGTGACGCTCCCTTCGGGGTGGTCGTCAGGGTGCTCGATGCCCTCAAAGACGCCGGTATCCAAAACATCCCCGCCTTCACCCAACCCCGCGACGAGGAACCCCCGCAATAATGGGAAGATCTGCACGGACGGTGAGGGACTGACACTTCAAGAGGCAGCATGGGGCACCCGCCGCCGCCGCTTGCATCCTACGGGCCCCTGGCCCAAAGGCCCGATCGACAAGGAGCACCGACAGCTCTCCTCATCAACGCTCAAGGTGATGTCTCACATGTGAAACACAGAACAAGGCGACTCATTGGTTGGCAATGCGTGAGAAAAATCAAAAGTCCCTGACCAACAAGTGATCAGCGATTTCGTGAAGTCTGGCGGCTTTGGCACCAAACTTTGAGAGTGCGGCCTTGGCCTTGGTGGTGAGAGTGCGGGCCTCTTCGCGGGAAGCCTCCAGACCGATCACCGCGGGATAGGTTGATTTGCCGGCTTTTTCATCTTTCCCGGCGCTTTTTCCCAGTTTGTCGCTGGATTGAGTGATATCCAGAATGTCATCGATCACTTGAAACGCGAGTCCGAGCGAATTCCCGAATTCTCCCATGGCCTGGACCTCTGCGGGTTTGGCATTGGCGGACATGGCCCCCAGGCGGAGGGCCACGGAAATCATGGCCGAGGTTTTTCCCTCATGAATAAATCGCAGTTGCTGACGGCTGATGGTTTTGCCCTCGGCCTCAAGATCGGCCACCTGACCTGCGATCAAAAACCGGCTGCCGGCCGCGGCGGCCAGTTCCTTCACAAACGCGGCGGCGGGGTGGCGGGTTGTTGGCGGGGTTTCGGCAAGGATGGCAAAGGCTTCGGTTAGCAATGCATCCCCGGCCAGAACGGCCACACCTTCCCCAAATTTTTTGTGGGACGTCGGCTTGCCGCGGCGGAGATCGTCATCGTCCATGCAGGGCAGGTCATCGTGGATCAAAGAGTAGGTGTGCACCAATTCGATCGCACACGCGGAGGGCATAGCCGCGGCCACCTCCCCGCCACAAGCCTCGGCCGCAGCCAGACAAAGCACGGGCCGCATGCGCTTGCCACCCGCAAAAAGACTGTAATGCATGGCTCGGTGGAGGGTTGCGGGTTTCTCTCCGGGTTTGGGAAGGAGGCGCTTCATTTCGCGATCCACCGCTCGGGCCTGCTTCTTTAAGTAATCCTTCAAATTCACGCCGCAAAAGCTAACCGCAGCCGGGGCCATTTGGAAAGCCCGCCGTGCATTCACCCCAACGCAAGAAGAGCGAGCATCCGACCGGTGCGGCCTTTTTCGAGACGATAGGAATAATAACGTTCGGGATGACTGGCCGTGCACGTGCGGTCATCCGAAACCACGCCGACTCCCTGGAGTTGGTGACGAATCTCAGCGGCAAAATCGATTTCGTAATGGGGGGGGCGGATGCAGGGCGAGATGACGGCCACCAGATCGGCAGGGTCAATTCCGAAGTGGGATTGCAGAAGGCCCACGGCCCGGCCTGCGATATTTTGTTCCGTGCCTTTTTTCCCGGAGTGGACGAGCGCGATGGTGCGGCCCTGACGGTCCGCCAAAAACACGGCGGCACAATCGGCGACATAGACTGCCAGGCAGAGCTTGCGAGTTGACGTGATGAGCCCGTCCGCCCCGGGGGCCGGAAAGACCGGGTCTTGAGCGATTATCGCAATATGATTCCCGTGGACTTGCTCCGCTGTGGCGAAGGGCATCCCAACAAAGCCCGCGCCGTCTGCCGCCTTCCGGTGCGCCCTTTGCAACCGCTCGAGAACCTCCTCGCGCGCCCCATCCACGTCGATTCCAGGAACCCGGCCCAAAAATGCCGCCTTGATGTTTGGGATCGCATCCAGTGCGGCAAAACGTTCCAGGGTCATTGCTCGGGACTCATGAGTGATGCCAGCCGGCACTTGAGGCGAAAGAGAAAGCTGGACCTTTCAAAAAACGACAGGTCCTCTTCGCGAGAATCGGCAAAGTCGGCATTGAGCATGGCTTCCACCTCCGAGGCAAAACCGGTATCCTCCACAAGGGCCGCCAACTCGAAGTTGATCATAAACGACCGATAATCAAGATTCACGGAGCCCACAATGGCCAGGTCGGAATCTGCGAGGAGGACCTTCTGATGCATGAACCCTTCTTTCATCCGCCAGATGCGGACCCCGGCCTCGCGCATCTGGGGATACAGCGTGAACGAAGAGAGCCATGGCAGGAGATGGTCCGGTTTTCCGGGCAGCAGAATACGCACATCCACCCCCCGCAGGGCCGCATGCGCCAGGGCCACCCGCGTCGCGGGATCGGGCACAAAGTAGGGGCTCGCGATCCAGAGGCGCTTGCGCACATCGTGAATGACCTCCAGATACACGGCTGCGGCCATCGGCCATGCTTGCGCCGGACTGGATGCAAAAGGCATCACGCGCTGCTTTCCGGCAGCCAGCGCATGAATGGGCAATTCAGGAATCTCACCCGCCGCGTAATTCCAATCTTCGAAAAATGAGATCATCAGTGCCGTGGCCGCCGGCCCTTCGATCCGCATGTGAGTGTCCCGCCAGGACCCCAGCGGCCCGAGACCAAGGTATTCATCCCCGGCATTCAAGCCCCCAATAAAGGCCACCCGACCATCCACCGCCACGAGCTTGCGATGATTCCGAAAATTGATCTGAAACCTCACGCCCAGATCCCGGTTGGTGACAAACTCATGAACCGCCACGCCGGCGTTTGTCAGTGGTCCCGTCCATTGCTCGTCCAACCCTTTCGAACCCACTCCATCATAGATCACAAAACACCGCACCCCGCGCTTGGCGGCTTCCAGAATGGCCGCTTGGAGCCTCTTGCCCAAACCATCGTTGTGAATGATGTAAAACTGTACCACCACAAACTCGCGGGATGCCCGAATGGACTCAAAGATTGCATCGAAGGTCGCCCCGCCATCAATGAGGAGTTTGACAGAATTACCATTCAAAGCACCCAGCCCCCGCAGGTTTTGGGCGATGTGCTCGGCATCGGAATATTTGTGGGAGATGGATGAGCGGTGCGGTGAAACGCTTTCCATTGTTCGTGCGGCGGCGGCATCCAACCCGGGCACAGACCCGGAACCAATGGAAAAATACCCGGAGAATTTCGACTGGCCAAACACCCAAAACATGGGGATCGCAAACAAGGGCAGCACGATGAGGGCAAGGCCCCAACCAATGGCGGACTGCGGCGTGCGGGCCGTCATCACCGCATGCAAGGCATAACCCACCCCGGCCAGCTGAAGCAGCAATAGCGCCGTCCCCCAGGAGGCCGTGAGCAGGTTGGAGTCCATAAAGATCAGGTCATCCCCGCACGTTTTGTGGCGAGGGCTTGGGCAATTTTTGAGAGGGGGAGGGTGTTGATCACGCCGGCCTTGGTGAGCCACCCCTTTCTCGCCACCTCGGCTCCCAGTCGCAAGTGCGCGAGACCCTCGGTCGAATGCGCATCGGGGTTGATGGAACAAAGCACACCTTTTTCTATGGCAAGCGGCCACCATGTCCAATCCATTTCGAGCCGACGGGGGTTGGCATTCAGTTCAATGATGGTGCCCGTCGCGGCAGCGGCCTCAATCACCGCCGGGATGTTCACGGCATAGGGTTCACGGGTTAGCAGAAGTCGCCCGGTGAGGTGACCCAACATCGTGGCATGGGGATTCTGCATGGCGCGGATGATGCGATCCGTCATCTCCTTCTCCCCGAGCGTGAAGGAGCTGTGAATGGAAATCACCACATAGTCGAGCTGCGCAAGGATCTCGTCCGAAAAATCCAACGTGCCGTCCTTTTTGATGTCACACTCGGTTCCGGCAAAGAGGCGGAAGTCCTTCCCAAACGTGGCATTGAGTTTCTTGATGTCATCGATCTGTGCAAGCAGGCGCTTTTCATCCAGCCCGTTGGCCTGAACTGAACTTTTGCTGTGATCCGCGATTCCCAGATAATCGAGCCCGAGCTCCTGTGCGGCGAGGGTCATCTGTTCCAGCGTGGCCCGGCCGTCACTGGCGGTCGTGTGATTGTGAAAGGTCCCGCGCAGATTCGTCCATTCAAGGAGATCGGGCAGATCTCCGTTTTCCGCGGCTTCAAATTCTCCCAAGTTTTCCCGCAACTCCGGCGGCACATAGTCCAACCCGAGCGCCCGGTAGAGATCACGTTCGGTTTCGATGTCCGGGACCGCCTCGGCGCCTTCAGTCGCTGCCATGCGGTATTCATTCAGTGTCCACCCGCGGTCCAGCGCCCGCGAGCGCAGACGGATATTATGCTCCTTGCTGCCCGTGAAATAGCCAAGTGCAAAGGGAAATTCCGTGTTCGAAACCACACGCAAATCACATTGCAAGCCACCCGCGGCAAGGATGCTTGCCTTCGTGGCCCCCTTGGCCAGAATCTGCTGCACGGCGGGCATGGCCACAAAATCTGCAATCACATTTTCGGGCTTCCGGCTTGAAACAATAAAGTCGAGATCCCGGACCACGGGCTTTCTCCGCCGCAGGCTGCCCGCCACTTCCGCAAGATTCACCGCGGGATGAGCCCGCAAAAATTCCAGAATTTCTTCGGCAAGCTGAAGCGCATCATCCAACAAAAAGGAGCCGGCACTCCGTTTGCGTTGCCCGATGGCGAGGAGAATGTTCCCGGCCGACTTGGCACCAAAACCCGCCAGTCCGGCCACCGACCCATCCTTGCAGGCCCGCTCCAATTTGGAAACCGAGGCCACCCCGAGGGAATCATAAAGCGCTTTGATCTTTTTCCCGCCCAACCCCTGCAATTCAAACAGGGTCAAAATATCGGCGGGAAATTCCTCCTTCAGTTCTTCGTAATAATCCAGACGCCCCTCCCGCAAAAGCGTGCCTATTTTTTCCGCAATCGCTTTCCCAATGCCATCAATATCCTGCAAAATACCCGCTTCCGCCATCGCGTCGATATCCCCCGGAAACGTCTCCAGCGCACGCGCCGCATTTTGATAGGCACGAAATTTGAAGGGATTTTCCCCCTTGATCTCCAACAGCCTGGCAATGTTTTCCATCACCCCGGCAATCGCATCCTTCGTCATATCAAGATCGTGGCAGCGACGACCCGCTCCACGCAAGGCCGGAAAACGAGGCCGTTCCTGAAAGTTGAAAAGGTGGCAGCACTGTCGGATGCCAACAAGGCGCCGCTGCGCCCAGTGCGCCGGCCCCGAGAAGCGGCCCGCGGCCGGCCACCAAAGGATCTGCAAACCGGGCTGCTATTCCTTGCTCCCGGAGGCGATCGGAAGAATTCCTGCATTGCGGGCCACGCTCAAATTGATGATCTGATGGGTGAGTTCCCCGTTTTCAAATTCCTCGGAATTCTCAACCAGTGCCTGGGTCCCCACATCCAAAGCGGCGAGAAAAGTTTCGAAGGACCGCTCATTCTTCAACTCCTCCAGATCACCACGAAGAAATTTGTTGTTCTTGCTCAAAGCGGGAAGGTCATCCGCCCCCATCAAAGTTGTCTCCAAGCCAAGCAACGTTTCGTCATCCAAACTGAAGGCAAGGAACATGTGGCCGGGCACAAGCACAAGGCTGACATCGAGCCCGATTTTGCGCAGCACGGCCGTCAAAAGAACCGTGCCATCGACACAATTGGCCTGCGAGGCATTGAGCGACTCATCGAACAAACGGACATGCTGGCTGTAAACCCCCTCATCTTCAACGCTGGTGGTTGTGATATCGCTGTAGCGCAGCCCGCGGCGCTGCATCACATTCCAAATGGCGAAGACCTGAAGCAGGACTTGATCCTGATTATTGCTTTGGTATCCGTCAAAGGACGTCACAATCCCGGTCTCGAGAGCCTCCTTCAAAATCTTATCCACCCACGGGTGGTTTTCATTCACATAAGAGGCGAATAACCAGGAGTAATCAGAGGTTTGGCTGTCTTCATCGTCCAGTTCCTCAACCACACCAAAAAGGCAGTCATTGATGGAGCGCAGGGTCACGGTCGTGGTTTTTGTGCCCATGTCTTCACCATCAATCTTCAACGAAAAGGTCAGATTGACCGGCGTGGGTTGGTCCACTTTGGATAAAGCACGGAAATTGTAAGGCACTTTGGGGTGCATCAGAATGCCGTTGGCGTCTTCTTTGAGGGTGGCTTTCAAGACACACTCATCAAAAAAATCGGTGGCCTTCACCGAGACTTCCACCTTTTGTCCTTTTTTGGCTCCGGCAAGCATGATCCCGATGATCCCTTGCGGATCGCCGATTTGAGAATCCGGCCACGAGGCAAAAAGGTCCTCGGGTAACTTTCCACGCGCTGTTCCTATGATGAAGCAGGGAAACAAATTGTCATGCGGGTAAATATTGGGCTCCCACTCCACTTCCGCAGGCGCCTCTGTGGCGTGCAAAGGAGCGAGCGAGCTGATTCCGATGAGAACAGAAAGCCACAGTCCCAAGCGCAGATAATTCATGTGTGTGGGCCGTGTGACGCAAGGCGGGATGTTTATGCCCGGCCGATGCTTGTGTATTCGAAGCCGAGGCTGCGGACATCGACAGGGTCAAGGAGGTTACGGCCGTCAAAAATGAGCGGCGTGTGCATGGCGGCTTTGACATCGTTGAGGTCCACGGCGGTGAATTCCTTCCACTCCGTGGCGATCACGAGGGCATCGGCGTCTTTGACCGCTTCGAGCGCCGAGGCGGCAAAGTGGGCACCTTCGGCCAATTTGAACTCCCGGGCTTTTTCGACACCTTTGGGGTCATAGACAGAGACGATGGCCTTTTCGGCGAGGAGGTCATGGACGACGTCCACCGCCACCGAAGAACGCACGTCATCGGTGTCCGGTTTGAAGGTGAGGCCCCAGACGGCGATGCGTTTGTCGCGGAGGACCCAAAGTTTTTCACGCAATTTTGCGATGAAGCGTTCCCGCTGGGTGGCATTGATGCGTTGGACTTCTTTGAGGAGGGTGAAAGGCACGCCGAGCTGGTCGCTGATGGCGATGAAGGCGGCGATGTCCTTGGGGAAACACGAACCGCCATACCCGATGCCGGCGTTGAGGAAATTCCGGCCGATCCGTTTGTCCGATCCAATGCCATCCGCCACTTTTTCGACATCCGCGCCGCTGGCTTCACAAATTTGGGCCACGGCGTTGATGTAAGAAATTTTGAGTGCCAGGAAGGAATTCGCGGCGTGTTTGATGAGTTCGGCAGAGTTGATATCCGTGACCAACACGGGAGCCATGAAGGGCTCATAAATTTTTTGCATGAGCGCGACGGCGCGCTCGCTGTTTCCACCGATGACGATGCGGTCCGGCTTCATGAGATCGGCCACGGCGCAGCCTTCGCGGAGAAATTCCGGATTGCTGACCACATCGAATTCGGCCCCGGTTTTGTTGTAGCGCCGGATGGTTTCGCTCACTTTCTCGCCGGTTTTGACCGGGACCGTGCTCTTGTCAACAATCACCCGGTATTGGCCGGCTTTGAGGACGGCGGCAATTTCACGCGCGACTTTTTCGATATAGGAAAGGTCCACGCTTCCGTCCGGCTGGGGCGGGGTCGGGACGGCAATAAAGACCACCTCCGAACCATCGACACCCTGCTCCGTGCTGGTGGTGAAGCTCAGGCGCTTGGCAGCCACATGTTTGTGAACGAGATCTTCAAGTCCGGGCTCATAAATGGGGATTTTGCCGGCGAGGAGCTTGTCAACTTTGCGCTGGTCGTTGTCCACACAGATGACGTGATGCCCAACCTCCGCGAAGCAGGCACCACTCACCAATCCGACATATCCAGAGCCAATAATACACAGTTTCATAGTTTAAATTTCTTGGGGAATTCCTTCGGGGGAGGCGTTAATTCGCCCCCGGTTCGATGGGCGAAGTGGCCGCATCGAATTGAATGGGGAGAGTGACTTGGGGGGCATCCTTGAGAGTGAGGACAAACAAAATTCCGAGGTCGTTTTCTCCGTCTTGGTTGTCGCGCACTTGGGCACCAAAAGAGGCCACCCAAGCCGAGAGGTCGCGATGGACCATGTAGCGCTGGTATTGAAGAATCCCTGAAACGAATTCGTATTGTTCGTAGAGGCTCACTGCCCAATGCTCATTGATCCGGTAATAGGCCGAGAAATCCACCTGGCTGTTGTCGGAGAAGAACTCATTGCCATCGATGTAGCGGTTACCGATCCGGAAACTGAAATTCCTTGTGGGCATGAAGTTGAAGCCGGTGCCGAATTCGGTGAAGCCCTGGGCATCGAGGGGAAGCTGGGATGTCACATCCAGGTTGAACCACGTGACGGGACGGAACCGAAGGATGTTGAACAGGTTGGATGCGGACGTGTCGCTGTAGGGGTTGTCAAAGTTGGCGTCGAAGAATGTGTCGAGGGAAAGGTATTGATATGTTTTTTGGTCGCGCCGGGTTTGGAGGCGGTTACGCACACCGATGCGGGCGATGGCCCAGGTGTCGATGGAATCCACGGCATTGAATTGGGGGAAATCCAAAGGAAGCAGCTGGGTGGAGGGGACAACGCGGTCAAATTGCAGAATCTCATCCGGCGGCGGGCCGAAGTTATACACGTAAGAGAAGTTGACGTAGGGCTGAATCACGTGGCGGAGCCCGTCGATTCCCAGCGCGCGCGATTGAATTTTTTCGTAGGACCTTGAGAGCTTGGTGGAAACCTCCACACCAAGATTTACGACGGGCCGCAGGACGGGACCGTTGGTCTCGAGGTCGTTGGTGGCGGCGTTCAGCGGGCTTCGACCTGTGCGCTCCGGGGCTTGGAGAACCACGAGTTCGCCGCTGTCGGGATCAACTTCCGTGAGCGGGGCTTCTTCGCTTTCAAAGAATGAGCCACTCTCCGAGTAATAGGTCAGACGGACACCGGCCCGGGGATTCACATTCAGCCAGCCAAAGAGTTGGGTGGGGGCGGTGAGTTGGTGAAAGGTGTCGAAACGAAAGGCTTCATAATTGGAAAAGCCCGTCTCGCCAAAAGATTGTTCGTCGGAAAACGCCCGCTTGAGTTGGGCGAAGCCGGATTCCCCGTCATAATAAATCGGCAAACCAAAAAGCCGGTGCTGCTTGAAATCGAAGACCAACTCCGGGAGGCGCTCGGTGGTTTCCTGGAAGTCATTGACTTGAAACCGTCCGATGAGGTTCAAGGTGTAGAACTCATCCCATTTGGTGACGGAGAGCACGTTGTCGGGCTGGGGGTCCACACGGAATTCATTGGGATAAAAGTCTTCAAGAAAATCGACATCGCTCAGAAGATTGATGTCAGCGGTGGCATAGATGTCATCGGTGAGGAACAGGCGTTGTTTGAAGGTCACCCGGTATCGGCCATCGATCTCATCTTCTTCGGGAGCTTCTCCGGGGCCACCGACGCTGTTCGTCGAGTCGTCCAGAGCGTAGTAACCAATAAAATCCCCGTAGCTCCGGTCATTTTTGCCATATTTCATCTTGGCATCAAAACCGATGGCCGGGCCGAATTCCCCGCGAAAATCGCTGCGAACTTTCCCCATGAGGGCACTGGTCGAGCCAATGGGGAAGCTGTAAGCCGTGAGGAGGTATGGGCCCCACCGGCTGTCATAACCGGGCAGAAACTCGAATCCGGAGTTGTTGATATTTGCCCAAATGAAGGGGAACCAGAAGATGGGAACGTCTCCGACAAAAATCGTGGAATTCACAAAAACCACCCGGCTGTCAGTGTAGATGCGAATCGAGCGGGAGCGGACCCGGAAGTCCGGCATCGAGGAATCGTCGGTGGTGGCCGTGGCATCCTTGACGCGAAATTCGCGGCTGGAGGGAGCTTGGAAGGCAAAGGCATTAAAGAAGAGGGGCTGCCGTGCTCCCGAAAACTCCAGGGCCCGCATCTGTTTGGTTTCGAGGTTGAACAATGCGCGCTGTCCGGTGAGGACCTCCGTGGGGGTGTAGAGACGGATGTTGCCCACCAGGAGCACGTCGCGGGTGTCGGGATTGTATTCGGCGTAATCGCAGTAAATGCTGTAGTCGCCGTAATGGATCTGCACATTGTCCCGGGCCACGGCCACCCCTCCTTCGAAGCTGGTGTCGCCGTCGGCAGTGATCTCGACGGGGACATCTCCGAAGCTGCCAAATTGGGCCACGGCACAAGCCGACCCAGCCAGAAGGGCGATCAACGTGCGTAGGACTTTATTTATCATAGGACCACCGAAGGCTATTTTCCTGATCCATGCTTGCAAGAGAAAAAGATGACTTTCCCATTCCTGTCATCCCGGAGTTAATAGCCAACCGGCACATGACGCTCCCATTTTTGTGAAAGAATCCACCCAAAACTTCCTTTTTCCCGACTGGCGGACCCGGCTCAGCCGGTGGGCTTTTGCGATTCTTGGTGCCGGTTGTGCCCTGGCTGTATCCGGCAAGTATGTGGGAGCACTGGTTTTGGTTTTGCTGGCGGCGCTGGCACCCTTTCAATCCCGGCGGTGGTGGGTTCTTCCCGCGGGCGTCGCGCTTTTCCTGCCAGCCTTGGGGTTCTCGATTTCCCCTAGCGTGGTGTATGATCAGGGGTTCCAGATTGATGCCTGTCAGAAACTCCTCGACTATGTTGCGGTGGCCCAGGGCGATTATGGCCGCTTTTTTCTCAAAACCCACAGACCCCAAGAGGAAGAAGCCGAGACGTTCGAGCGAAGGAAAAAATTCTATGAGGAGTTGTTCTCGGTGGGGACGCTGCTTTGGGAAAGCCCGTCCGGGCAACTGCAATACCTCCAGCCCTCCATCAAATTATACCGCCTGCCGGAGGGTGAGCAGCCATGATGGCCGTTGACCGCCTGCCCGCCTCGACAAGCGGCCCGAACCCGTTGGTTGCGTTCTTCGACAATCCTGCGGTGCGGTTTGGGATCAAATACGCCTTGGCCGGGACGCTCGCCTTTTTTGTTTCGTTGTGGCTGCGTTTGGATGTTCCCACGTGGTCTCTTTTGACAGCCATGGTTTTGATGCTGGCCCAATACGTCGGAGCGGTGGCTGAAAAATCCTTCTTGCGGCTGGTCGGAACCGTGGTCGGGGCCGTTTTGGGGTTTTTGATCACGGGGTTGCTGGAGCAATCCCCTGTCATTTTTCTTTTGGCGATTGGAACGGTGGTTGCCATTTCCATCACCATGTTTGGTCAGAGCCGGGCACCTTATGCGTTTTTTCTGCTGGCTCTCACGGTGGTGGTCGTGGCTTCCAACGGAATGGCCGACCCGGCTTTCAGTTGGCAGGTGGCGCTGTCACGAACGGAGGAGGTCGCGGTGGGGGTTCTGAGCACGATGCTCGTCACATCGCTCATCTGGCCCCGCTTTGCCGGTCAGGAATTTCGCGGGAAAGTGGTTGTCGAGCTGCACCAAATGATTGGGGAGTTTCAAGAGTTGGCAGTGAGTTTTTTGGAAGATGGCAAACCCCCGCAGACCCCACCGGGAGCGAGGATGCGGGTGGCAGCCATGCGAACGCTTTTAAATTTCGGTGCGCGTGAAAGCAGCCGGTTCCGCCACCGCCTCCCAACGTATTCCGAGATCACCGTGGTCCTGGCCCACATGGCCGCTTCGATGGAACTGCTCCAGGAACCCCGTCAGCTTGACGACAAATATCGGGCGGCTTTGAAAACGTTGATGCAAGACCTTGTGGACGCCACGATGGACACCTTTGTTTCATTATCCCGCAAGGACGATGGGGCCAGCGTTCGGAACCTCGAACGGATCCATGCGGCCCGGGCCGGGATCGACAATCGGATGGGGGAGCTCCGCAAAACCCACGACTTGGCCCGCACGGTCCCGGCTGAACGTGCCTTGGATCTTGGGGGGTGGCTGCTTGCCATCCAGGAAATTGGGGAGGGACTGGAAAAACTCCGGACGCTCCTGCTTTCGCTGCCTGAAGAGCCCGTGCATTCCAAGGAAACCATCACGTCCCCTGCTCCGCCACTGGATCCTTTTTGGATCCGCAATGGCATCCGTGCGGGGATTGCGGTGATGGTTGGTTTGTTGATCCAAAATTGGCTGCAGCCCCCCGGAGGAGCAATGATCACCCTTGCGACCTTTGTGTTTTCCTCCCTCACCCGGTTATATCCGGGGGGAGAGGGAGACCGGCGGGCGTTCCATTACGCGGCGATTTCCTGGTTCTGGGGGCTTCTTTACATTCCTGTCATGCTGCTCATGACGCCTTTGTTTTCCGAATACCTTGTTCTGAATACTCTGCTTTTTTCGGCCTTGTTCCTTTACGGCTTCCTTTCCTTTGGAATCCCGGGGCTGAATTTTGCGATGCAAGTGGCGTTGCTGACAATCATTGGGACTGTCGGCCTCAACGGGCAGGAGCCCGTGGGCTTTCAGGCGATTGTCGGTGTGTATTTTGGAATCATGCTTGGCATTTTGGTCTCGGCCCTGATTCAGCGGCTTCTGTGGCCGGTGCTTCCCCAGTGGCAACTCCGGGATCGCCTGTTGGAATGGATCGCCCACTGCCAACAGCTGACCAGTCAACCCGAAGCCCCGCTCGAAACATGGCGGGCCGTTCGTCTGGCCATGCTGCCCGGCGAGGTCCATGCGTGGATCTCGGTGATGAACAAAATCGACTGCCCACCGGCGGAGAGGGAACACCTGCGGCGATCGGCGGAATCGCTGGCCCGGCTCGGGACGTATTTACGGGGCAGCAGTCAAAGCATGGTCGGGCTGCTGCCCGCGGAAAACCAGCCGTCGGCCAAGGAGGCCCTGCTGTTGCTCAAGCGGTCAATCCACGAGGCCCTGGTCCTTCCCAAAAATGTGTTGCTGGGCCAGGAGCTTCCGTTGGTTGCAAGGGAGAACCTTGCCTCGTCCCGCGAGGACTGGATCAAAACCTCAACCGAAGTCCGCACCTCGCTTCTGGCCGGCGATTCTCCGCACGAGCTTTCCATTCGCATCATGGGCCAATGGGATCGGGCCTTGAAATCTGCCGGCGAGGGCTTGCGCGTTGTTGACGATTTTTGTGCCCTCACGCCCTCCAAATACATGGGGGATACAATCCTTTAGAAAGCTGGCATTCAAGCGGCCACGGCCCGCATCACACCATTCAGCCGATAAACCAAGCCTGCGGCCACCAACACAATCGCGGCCGCAACAAACAAAGGCAGAGCGGCATAGTTGCCGGCATTTCCTTGAATGGAAAGGAGCAGTCCGGCAGCCAGCGGCCCCAGAAATCTTGCGAGGCTTCCGCTGGATTGCATGACACCCAGGGCTCGTCCCTGCCAAGCCGCTTCGGCCGATCTTGAGGCCAGCGCCGACAACGTCGGCATCAGCAGGCTGTTGCCAATCCCCACCGCGCCTGCGGCCACATACACCAGACCCAGATTTTGCGCCCAACCAAGACCCAAGAGCCCCCCGCCCATAAAAAAGGTTCCCACCAGGGCCAGCCGGGGCTCCCCGAATTTTTTGGTGAGACGGCCGATGAGTCCCCCTTGAATCAAAACCCCCAGCACACCAATTCCCGCCAACAAAAACCCGGTGGCCTGGACCCCCAGCCCGAAGCGCTTGAGCAAATACAGCGCAAACAAGGTCGTCAGCATCGAAAAGCCCGCGATCACCGCAAAGTAGGCGGCCACGCTCCACACAAATTGGGACTTTTTGACGTGCTGGAAAAGCTCCGGGAAAATCCTGGTGCGGCCGACAGGGGACTGTCCCGTGCGGCTTTCGGGAAGAAAAAAGAACACAAACACAAGATTGATGGCGGCCAACCCCGCCGCAATGAACATCGGGGTCGAATAATGAAAGCGGCCGCTCGCCCATCCCCCCAGCGCCGGCCCGAACACAAATCCCAAACCGAAAGCCGCCCCCAGAAGGCCCATGGCCTTCGCGCGGTTTTCCGGGCTCGAAATATCAGCCAGATACGCCTGGGCCACCCCGATGTTTGCGCCGGAGACCCCCGCAATCACACGCGCCAGCATCAAAAAAAACACCGAACCCGCGAGCCCCATCGTCACATATCCCGCCACCGTGCCAACCATCCCGATCAACAAAACCGGCTTGCGGCCAATCCGATCCGAAAGCTTCCCCCAAAGAGGCGCAAAGAGAAACTGCATCAGCGAAAAAACCCCCACCAAAACCCCGATCTGAAGGGCCGTGGCCCCAAAATGCTCGGCGTAAAGGGGAAGCACCGGAATCACAATTCCGAAACCCAGAATATCAATGAAAACCGTTAAAAAAATTGTCGCGTATTGGATCGGTCGGCTCGACATGGAAGCGAAGCAATCAAACGGTGGTTCCCCAAGAAAGCAAGCCACGCTTTTTGATCGAAGGAACACACGAACATTTCTTGCGGTTTTTTTGTGGGGGAGGTATAAAAAAATTCCCGCACTCGAATCCATCCCATGCAAATCGCCGTTTCGAGTTTATCGTCATTGCCCAGCTACCGTTCGGTGGCCATTCCTTACGTTGTGAGTTTGCCGGACCCGGACACCAAGGTCACGCCGGACATGTTGCCACATTCCTGCAAAAAACTGCTCCAACTCCGGTTCCATGATTTGGATGACATCGAGATTCTCGCCCCGGAATACCGGAAGTGCCTCGCCCCCCAACCCTCCCATGTGGAAACCATTATCAAATTCTTTGAGCAGATTGATTCCAACGAGAAAGAGGACGTCGAAAACTGCGCGATCCTTGTCCACTGCGAAGCCGGATTGAGCCGGTCCGCCGCCTCCGCAATCATCGGGCTCAGGACCCTCGGCTACGATGACGCCACCGCGTTCAACATTATCACCCAAGCCAACCCTCTCTCCCTCCCCAATCGCCGGATGCTTCGCTTTGCGGATTCGATTTTTGGAGACACCTCCCTTCAACAAATTGCCGAGGAGCACCGCGTCAAACAATTCAACCTCGCGGGCTACGAGGATCCGGTGAAAGAGATCGAACGCAACCATGGCAGATCCCTGCGGGCCTTCTTCCTGCGCTTTTTCCAGAACTCGGCGTATGCGCTGACCAAGCGCAAAAAGGACTTCCACCAAAATTGGAAAAAGGCCCGCCTTCCCGGCGAAAAGTAGGTGTGGAAATTCCCCTGACCTCCGTGTCAGGCCAGTCGCCCTTCGACGAGTCCCAACGGCAGAGGGGCGGGTTGAGGGGGGTGTGAGGAGATGGGAATGTGCTGACCGGTCGTGGAAGATTTTTCGAAGGCGTGCATGACCTCCAGCGCATGGTAGGCCAGTTCGCCGCTGGTGCGGTGTTTGTGCTCGCCACCACTCAGAATGGCGTAAGCCAAATCGGCGGCCCCGATGCTGCGCATGTTGGAGGCGTAGCGGTGGCTGAGGGCGAGGTCATGCCATTCCTTGGATCCGGGGGTCCACATGGCGACCGGTCCACCGAAGGTGTTGGGATCGGGGACTTTGAGGGAACCTTCGGTGCCGTAGAGTTCGATGGGGCCATGGCCGTGATGATGGACATCGAAAGAAATCGTCATGGAAACCGTGGCCCCGGAATGAAACTCCAGCGACCCGGAGTAGTGGGTTGGGATTTCCACGGGGAGGATTTTGCCGAACTGTTCTTTGCAGGTGGCAAGGCGTTCGGTGAGAGCCCGGGAGGTGATGGCGCTGACCTGACGGATGGGACCCAGCAAGTGGACCAAGGCGGTGATGTAATAGGGGCCCATGTCAAACATGGGACCGGCCCCATACTGATAAAAAAACGTGGGGTTGGGATGCCAGGACTCGGGGCCTTTGGACATCAGGAACGCCGTGCCGCTGGTCACGCGGCCAATCCAACCATCATCAACCACCTTCCGGCAGGTTTGTAATCCTGCTCCAAGAAAGGTGTCAGGTGCGCAGCCGACAAGAAGTCCCTTTTCTGCCGCCACATCGAGCACGGCCTTGCCATCGGCCAGATCGACGGCGAGCGGTTTTTCGCAGTGGACGTGTTTACCTGCTTGAAGAGCCTGGAGGCTGACTTGGGCATGGGCGGCGGGGATGGTGAGATTGATCACAAGGTCCACGTCCGGATTGGCCAGAAGGTCATCCACGCTCTGCGCGGTGGTTTGGTTTTCTCCGGCTTTGGCCCGCGCCGCGTCCATGTTCACGTCCGCGCAGGACACCATGTCCAGAACCTCAAAAACTTTGGCCCCGTTGAAGTAGGCTTGGGAGATATTTCCGCATCCAATGATGCCGACACCGACTTTGTGATTTTTCATGAAGGATTATTTGAGTCCGCGGGCGATGCCTTGGGAGGTGAGGTAGTGGTAACTTTCTTGGATTGCCAGCATCATATCTCCGCCATAGCTGTCGAGTTCGACGGCAATGAGCTCGGCATGGGATGCTGCTTTGGAGGCCGCCAGGAGATCGACCTGACCGGTGCCGGCGGGAAGGAACGGGATCGCGTCGCTCACCATCACCTTGCCATCCTCGGTTTCTGCTTCGGTGAACGTGTCGCCGGCTTGCAGGATGCCATCCTTGAAATGGAGAGCCTTGCCGCGCCCACCAATCTCGTGGAGGAATTGTGCCGGGTCCCGCCCCGCCTTGGCGACCCAGAACACATCGGCCTCCCAAAGCACCGAGTCCGGGGTGTTCTCAAGAAAAATCCGATACCCGGGTTTCCCATCCACATCGAGAAGATCCCAGTCATGGTTATGATACCCCACTTGTAGGCCATGGGGAGCGGCATTGGCGGCCGCTTCGCAATACAGGTCGGCCGTGGCTTTGATCGCGTCCGCTGACGCAAAGTTTTTTTTGAAATCCGGGGGGCAGCCGGTGATGAGATAGCGGTGACCCAAAAGCAACGCGGTCTCGATCACCTCGTTGGTTTTGTCTCCCACAGGGAGGGGACCATGACAACTTGGGGCTCTGAGCCCCAGTTCGGCAAAAAGAGCCGCCGCTTTTTGTGGCGTGGAACCCGGGAAACCGGCGGGCTCGACACATCCAAAGCCCATCGCGGCAATGGCGCGAATGGTGCCTTCGTAGTCGGCGGCGGCTTGTTCTCTGACACTATAAAGTTGGACGGTGATTTCGGGGATCATGGATGGGAGCTGAGTGGACGTTAGTAGGGGATTGGTGTGGATTTGATAAAAACCGTGATGGTTTGAAACGGAAACCAAGTATAGCTTCACGACTTCGGGCATCAATTGACAAATCCTATGATTCACGGTGCAAAAAATTCAGCTTTGGAAAGTGTGGGGGCATTTACGAGTCCTGCGGGAGGAGCGACCTCGCCTGCGCGGATCGAGGCGAACCGCCTCTATTTTGAGATGATCACAGAAGGGACGGTTTATGCGCCTGATCAGGACACGCTGCATGGCGTGGGCACCATCTTTGTGCATCAACCCGGGGAATCGACCGTCTTTCGCAGCCCACGGGATGCGCATTATGCCTGCATGACCGCCCGATTTTATTTGAGCCGGATTTCTGTGCGGGTCAAATGGCCCCGTCATTTTTTTTGGGACGATCCCCGCAGCGTCCTTGGGTTTGGCGAGGAGATGATTTTCGCCTTCCATCACGCGGGCGTCGATTCCGGGTTGCTGGGAGATTTGATACTCAGCCAATTCCGGTTTCGGTTGGAACATTTTCAGAGGCAAACAGGATCTCGCAACATTCCACCACGGCTGGCAGGCGT
>JBBECL010000199.1:0-23503 GCA_040881805.1 Terrimicrobiaceae bacterium
GGATGAATAACGCCCGTTCTTTTGTTTCCTTCCCAGCAATTTGGTTCACGGGCCGGAGTTTGTGGAAGATGAATACAAGCAACCTTACCGGGATCGCGGGGATGGCGAGACCCTTGCCCGCATGTATGGTGCACTCGAGCGCTATGATGCCATCTGCGCCCGGGTGGATGATTTTCTCAAGAAGGAGGGACTGCGCGACAACACCATCGTCATCTACCTCGTGGACAATGGCCTGTGCAAGCAAACCGCGGAGGTATTCAGCGCCGGACTGCGGGGGCACAAGCGCGCCTACTATGAGGGCGCTCACCGGGTTCCCTTTTTCATCCGTTGGCCGGATGGTGGCTGGTCGGGCGGAAAAGATTTCGGACAGCTTACCGAGGGGCAGGATGTTTTTCCGACATTGCTTGATGCCTGTGGAATCAAGCATCCGGAGAACCTGGAGGTCACCGGAAAATCTCTGGCTCCGCTCTTCGACGGCAAGCCGATGCCGGAGTTGGATGACCGGATTCTCTTCGTAAGTTTCGGGGATTGGGTGCAGACAAAAAATGCCGATGGGGTGCTCGAAGGCGGGCGGACCGGGCCGGAATTCGGCCAGGCCGCCGTGATGTGGCGGGAGTGGCGGCTCGTGAATGATACGGAGCTGTATAATTTGGAAACGGATCTCGGCCAGACAAAGAACCTTATCGACAGCGAGCCAAAAATTGCGGCGAAGCTCAAGTCAGCCTATCGCGAATGGTGGAACAAACTCCAGCCTGACAAGCGGGAGATGGTGCATATCCCCATCGGGCTGGATAGCGAGCCGGTGCTGCTGGATGTGTCGTCATGGGACGGAGTGTGGGTGGATTTCAGCAATGCCATCCGACAAGCGATGCGGGCAAACGGTCCATGGATGATCGAGGTGGCGGAGGATGGCGAGTATCGTTTTGACCTGCGCCGCTGGCCCGAGGAGTTGGGGTTGCCGATGACATCACCTGCTCCCGCCGGTGAGTGGCCGTATGTGCCTGGAAAAGCGATGCCGATCACGAAGGTCCGCGTGGAAATCCAAGGACAAACAGTCGAGCGGGATGTCGCTGAAAACAATCATGTGATCCCTGTCACTCTGAAGCTCGAGAAAGGCAAAACCCGCCTGAACACGGCCTTTCTTGATGACAAAGACAAAGTGCTCTCCGGGATCTATTACGTGGATGTCACTCGCGTGAAGTAGCCAAATTTTGGTAGGGAGGACCGGCCCGGTCGTCCGCGAACGTCGAAGATCAGGAAAAAGGCCCGATAAACAAAAGATTGCAGTTTCTGCAAACTTTTGTAGAGTCTAAGGCGTGCAGCCCATCAAGCAACTTGCCCAGTCCCTGCGGACTTTGACGGACCGGGAGCATTGCGTTTTTGCGCCTTCGGACTTGGCGGCTGCGGTGCCGGAATGTGCTCAGCTTCCCGTGTTGCTGTCCCGTGCAACAAAGGCGGGTTTGCTAAAGAGGGTCTGCCGGGGCATTTACTTTTACCCGGTTCCTGACTATCCAGCGGGGCACCTGCTTTTTCACGCTGCTGCACGATTGCGGGCCGGGGATTTCAATTACATCAGCCTGGAGACCGTCCTCAGTGATGCCGGCGTGATCTCACAGGTGCCTATGAATTGGATCAGCATCATGACTTCGGGTCGCAGCCATGTGGTGGACTGCGGGGACTATGGCCATATCGAATTCGTGCATACCGCCCGGCGTCCTGACGATGTGAGCGGCGAATTGACCTACGACGCGGATTGTCGTTTGTGGCGGGCATCGGTGCAGCAGGCACTGCGCGACATGAAGGCAACCCGCCGCAGCTTGGAACTCGTGGACGAGGAGGTGGCGGATGAGCTTGTTTGACCAGCTCGTTGCCGAGGCGCTGCGCTCCAGGGCGGCCCTCGCCTCGCTGCAGCCCGTGGTGGAAAAGGAGTTGCTGCATCATGACATTCTGCGCGAAATGAGCATGGCCGGATTGCTTAACAGCCTCACGTTTATCGGCGGCACCTGTCTGCGGGCTTGTTATGGCTCTGCGCGATTGAGCGAACACCTCGACTTCACGGGCGGCTGCGATTTCAAGAAAAGTGACCTGGGCGCACTCGCCCGCGTGCTCACGGACAGGCTGCGGATTCGCTACGGCCTGCCTGTGAAGGTGGGTGAACCGGTGAAGGTGGACGGCAACGTTTCCACGTGGAAACTCACCGTCGAGACGCGACCCGGGCGAAAGCATTTGCCCGCGCAACGTATTCACATCGACATCTGCGCCATTCCCAGTCACGACCCCCGCCCCATGATGCTGCGCAATCTCTACGGCATAGACCTCGGCACCTCGGGCCTCATCCTCCAAGCCCAGAGCCGCGAGGAAATCCTGGCCGACAAAGTCATCGCGCTGGCCTTCCGGGAAAACCGCATTAAAAACCGCGACCTCTGGGACATTGCCTGGCTGGTCCAGCAAGGGACCGAACTGCCTGTCAATCTCATCCCCTTGAAAATCCGCGATCATCATCGCGAGGAAGCCGAGTTCAGCGCATTGCTCCTGGCGCGGGTTGCCATGCTGAAGAATCAGCCCGCGATGCGATCGGAATTCCTGAAGGAAATCCGCAGATTCCTTCCCGCCGCCGCCGTGCGCGACACCATCGAGAACGAATTGTATTGGAGCTTCCTGACACAACTCGCTGAGGATCTGGGCCGGAAGGCAGTGGCGGCTTTGGATTAGGGGTAGGGACGGCCCATGGGCGCCGTGCCCGCCAAGGAGGGGTCGTCCGCGAACGATGGAAATTCACCATGAAGAACAGGGAGGACATGAAGGGACAGAGGAAAAAAAGGACGCGGAAGACCTGGCAAAACGTGTTTCCAAATCATCCCCCTTCACGCTCTTCAAGGCCTTCATGGTGATTCAATTCTTGTTCCCTCAAAATTCAAAAATCAGCACTCCGCGATCGTCAATCTGCGCCGAAACCCGGTCGTCCGCTCAACCAGTCCATTGCCACGCAGGCATGACTTTGATGGGTTCCGGGATGGATGGGAATGGGAGACGCGATTCGAGGGTGAGAATTGTTTGGCGGGCGCGGGGATGTTCTTGCGCGGCTTCCTGAAGGGCACGAATCTCGCGGGCGCGGGTGTCCGCATTGTCGATGGAAGTGCAGACCTGGATGAGTTCCTCGGTGCCATCGGCGTGGCGGGCGAGGAAATCGACCTCGAAGCCGGAGGCGGTTTTCACATAGGCGATCTCGGCGTGGCGGCGCTGGAGTTCGGTGAAAACGGCGGACTCCAAAGCGTGGCCGGTGTTGGCCTTGCCGCTGCGGTCAAAGACCGGGATCAGGGCGGGGTCGGCGGGATACGCCTTGCGGGGGTTTACTTGGCGACGCTTTTCCGAATCGGTCGCAACCGGGATGGTGTGCACGAGGAAGGCGTCCTCAAGGTGGCTGAGGAATGCGTAGAGGTGATCCCGCGACACGGGGATGCCTTGGGATTTTAGATCGGCCGCGAACTTGGTCACGGAGAAAAGGCCTGCCGGACTGCTCAGCAGTCGGCGGACCAGCCAGCGCAGGGCGGTGACGTTTGAGATTTGGTGGCGCTCGATCACGTCCCGGAGCAGCAGGACATCGATGTAGCCTTGGAGGAGTTGGCGGCGGTGGGGAGCTTCGAGGGATTGGGCCTCGGGAAAGCCGCCGATTTCCAGGTAGCGGGCGAAGTGGTGGTCGAGGGCTGCGGTTTTCCTGGCGGAATGCAACGAGGGATCGGCGGGAACCTCATGGCCATGATGGCGCAGAAACTCGGGGAAACTGAAGGGGTGAATGGTGATTTCCCAAGCCCGGCCGCGCATGGAACTGGCAATTTCCCGGCTGAGCAGCTTGGCCGAGGAGCCGGAGAGAAAAATGTCATAGCCGGGCGTATCCAGCAGGCGGCGGACGAAGCTTTCCCAGCCATGCACAAGCTGGATTTCGTCGAGGAAGAGGGTGATCGGCTCAGATGCCGGTTCGGGAAAAATCCTGAGGTGGGTGTCCGGGATGATGTGGAGTTCGGATGCGGTAAACCCGGCAAGGCGCTCGTCCTCGAAGTTGAAGTAGATCAACCGGTTTGGGCTGCGGCCGACAGCGAGGAGATCGCTGCGGCACTGTTGAAGGTAGCTGGTTTTTCCGGCGCGTCGCATCCCTATCACTGCGAGCGCCTTGCCGCCAGTTGGTGGCAGGGTGGCGTCACGCCGGGTCAATTCAGGCGGTGGCATCTCGACTGCCGCCGCCAGCTTTTCTCGGATCACCTGCTCAAATTGGCCTTCCATAGAGGCCAAATTGCGGGAAATCTGTCTTATTTGGAAGTGCAAACTTCAGATAGCGCCCTCAAAATTCAAAATTCAAAAATCAACACTTGGCGTCAATAACACCGCCACCCCCGGACGCGCGAGCCCGCGCATCCCGAGGCCGCATGTCTCTACCGGCGCTGCCGCGCCGAATTGAAAATCAGCACGCATGGGAAACCAAATTGCACGGGAGGCTCTTGTCGGAATTTTCAGCAGGTTCAACATTAGCGGTCCATTATGGACATTCATACTGATCACCGAGCCGGAACTCCGGCTTTTTCACTGTCGTCTGATTCCATGTCAGCGTCGCAGCAGAGGGGCGTCAACACGGCGGGGGATCCGGGCTTCGATAGCGACAGTGTCGGCAATGCAGAGACCAATCAATGGCGCTGGCTGAGTTTTCCGGGCAGCCGCCTGGCTTTGAATCCCGTTCCGGGTCGGGATGCCGGTGCGGAGAACCGCTGGATTGTGCCGCCAATCTCCGACGACCTGCGTCTGGACCTGGGTGGGTTCATCAAAAATAAAGTTTTTCGCCTGATGAATCTGCTTCACGCCACCTTGGTTGATCCCAAGGGGGAGGAACTTCGAGCCGCCTTTTTCTCGTCCACATGGTATCCCTACAAAATTTCGTTTGAAGCGGCCTACGCCGGCGACGCGAGGATCTCTGGCGCGGATTTTTTACCCCATGGAGGCGATGTTTTTCTGCGAATCCTGAACGTGGAGGGAGGGCGGGGCGAGAGTTTGCGCATCGGCGGGGCCATTCCCAAGGCGATGACTGCGAAGTGGGATGAATCAGCCAGCATGCTTGTCTTCACCGGGGAAACCTTTCGCTTTGGCCTTTCGTTCCTGCGTTGTCAGCTCGGTGAGGGCCACCCCTTGAAGCTAAGCATCGAGCCCCGGATCTCAGCCACCGACTGGACTTTGGATATTCAGCTCCTTCAGGATAGCGAAAATCTCGGAGTGGCTTTTGCGTTCGTGCCGGGAGCGAGTGGGGGAAGCGACATCAATTCGCTGATGAATTCCGCAATCGCGTTGCCCCTTGAGGCTTCATTGGCACAAGCGAAGGCTCAAATGGACGCGCTCCTCGCCAAGGTTCCGGTCCCGGCGGTATGGGGGTGTGGCGCAGATAAGGCCACCGCGCTCACGCCGGAGGAACACCGGCGCGCCTACTATGCGGCATGGGCATTTCTCATTCAGAATATCATCCATCCACTGCCCGAAAACCCCGAGTATCCGTTCACGCAAATTTCTGTTGGAAAGTCGTCGCTCTGGGATGAAGGCGAAGAAACGTCCCCGGCGGGCGCGAGTTGGGAGAGCCTTTTCGGATGTCAGTGGCTGGCCTACATCCTCCCGGATGTGGCTTGGGAGGCCTACGAAGGAATGATGTCCCGAGTCGATGACGAGGGCAAGCTGGGCGGCGAATCTCTTCCGTCGCGCAAAGCTCAGACAGCCTGGATCCTCCATACCATCGCTCCAGATCGCG
This sequence comes from Terrimicrobiaceae bacterium, assembly GCA_040881805.1. Classification (GTDB taxonomy): domain Bacteria; phylum Verrucomicrobiota; class Verrucomicrobiia; order Chthoniobacterales; family Terrimicrobiaceae; genus JAJTZA01. Next base: position 5,780 of record JBBECL010000199.1, read on the forward strand.
AGCGTCTCGCAAAAGCCTACGCTGCCACGAAGCGGTATCTCGTCTGGCGTGAAAAAAATCCGCGCTGGATTTATCCGGGATTCGATTTTGCGGATGAAAAAGATATGGAATTTGTCGTTTCCTGGTTGGTGGATGTCGATTATGCCCGGAAAATTGCGGAGGAACTCGGCTTGGTGGAGGACGACGCGTTGTGGGCGGAGAAGCAGGCTGTGATGGGGGCCAATATGCGGGACTGGTTCTACAGCAGCCCGGATACCATCCATCAGTTCTATTTTACCGACCGGCGGGTGCATGAAATCGAAAATCGCTCGACGAAAGTTCCGATCATGTTGACATCCGCGCTGGGCTATCAAGCCCTGCCCGCCGACATCGCCGAACGAACCATGGAATATTTCCGCGATGTTTTTTCCCAAGAAGGTTCGTTGCGCGGGTTTTGCCGCGGCAAATATCCGGATCTGAACCTCACCGCCTATGGGCTGATCGAACGCAAGGCCCCGGAGGCCCGCGATTTTATCGATCTGTTCCTGCATCAGTCCATCGCCATGGGAGATTTCGCCGAAGAGGTCAACCCCGGGCCCAAACCCAACGGAGTCATGCCTTCGCTCTTCAGCCCGTTGACTATCATGGAATTCACCTGGCTGCTGAACAACACCCGCTACGACACCGGGGTGCCCGCATCGTTCGCTACCATGGGCGACTAAAATGCGTGGTTCCGCCCCTCTGTGATTGATCCGGGTGAAGCGATCAGATTCTTAACCCGCCCGGAAAGCTGAACCCCTTCGATGAATAAAGATTCCCAGCAAAATCCAGACCGCAGCAGAGAAGTCTCCGCTGCAGGCCGGCCGCCGAACATCCTCGTGCTCATGACCGATGAGCACCGTTTGTCCGCCATTGGTTGTTATGGCGAGACGCCTTGTCGGACGCCAAACATCGACCGCCTCGCGGCCAAGGGGGTTCGGTTTGAGACCTGCTACACGCCGTGCGCACTCTGCACCCCGGCCCGGGCTTCGTTTCTCACGGGGGTCTATCCGCACACCCATGGGATGGCGACCAATCTGTGTGAACCGGGGTGTCGCAATGATGAGATTCCAGACTCTCCCATGCTCCTTTCCCGGCGGCTGGGGGAACTCGGGTATGCCTGCGGCTACACCGGAAAATGGCATCTTGGGAGAGGGGTGGCTTCCGCGCATGAGACGGCTGGCGTGCCCACAACCCGCGGGTTTGTTGGGCAGGATTTTGTCGGTCATGGAAGTGGCGGGATCGAGTATCCCGTTTTCCATGACTACGTGAAAAGTCTTGGGGCGGAGTTTCGTGTGATCCCTTATGCCAAGGATGGGGTTAAGGCGACTGGCTACGGGATTGTGGATGCGCCGCCCGAGGCGTCGGTTCCGCATTTTCTGGCGAATCATACCATCGAATTGATCGACACGTTCCACGCCGGGGAACAGCCGTTTTTTATTTGGCACAATGATTGGGGTCCGCACGGCGAGCATTACGTTCCGCAAAAGTATTACGACCTCTACAAAGACGTCGAGATCCCGCCGTGGCCGAATTACGAATGGCAAGGCGCCGATACTCCCGGTCCCTGGCAGGTCAAGCTGCACCCGAATCGAAAAGAGCTGGAGTGGGACGATTGGGCGGAAGCCGTCCGACATTACTACGCCATGGCCACGCAGATCGACGACGAATACGGTCGAATCCTCCAGCATTTGGAAGAACTGGGAATTGCCGACAACACGGTGGTTATTTTTACCAGCGATCACGGCGCGACCCTCGGCAGCCATGGCGGACTCACCGACAAGGGCTGGAGTCACTTCGAAGAAATCCAACGGGTGGGTTTGATTATCGATGATCCCCGCCCCGATAGCCCGTTGCACCAGCCCGGAACGGTCATGACCCAATTTGCTTCGTTGTTGGATGTTTATCCGACGATCATCGAGCTTGCCGGCGGAGCGGACCCGCAAAAAAATGTCGATGGTCGCTCGCTGGTTCCGCTGCTTCGCGACCCGGCCACGCCATGGCTGGATTCTGTGGTGGTCGAGTTTGCCGGGTTGGGCAGCATTTCCCTCACCATGCTAAGCATCCGGCATGGGGACATCAAATATGGATGGAACCCGGCCGGGGCGGAAGAGCTCTATGATCTGGCGGAGGATCCCCACGAAATGGTCAATCGCAGCCAAGATCCTGAGTTTGCCCAGGAGGTGATCGAAATGCGACGCAGGCTCTACACCTTCATGCTGGAAACCCGGCACCCGTCGGCAAACCTTTTCCGCCAGAGCCGTCTGGGCTGGACCGTGGACAGGCACTTCAAAACAAGCCCCGATCCTTTGCCGGTGGAAAGTCTTAAGACCGCCGTCAACTGGTGACCCCGGGAGCAGGAACTCCTTCAGAGAAACACCCATGCGAATATTTTCCGCACTCCTTGCAATTATCGGATCTCTGACGGCTGTCTGGGCTGAAGAAGCGAGTGCTCCGCTGGCGGCCAACGATGCATTCTCCCGCATCGAAGGGGGCGTTCAATATGTGGAGGGCAAACCTTTCATCACCACGGCAGCTTGGTGGGGGATCAACCACTGGATGAGTCACGATCCCAACGATGCGCGAGGGAATCAGCTTCGGTTGTTTGATCATGAAGTGGGTGGCGACCGCGATTTTTATGCGAGGGCAGGATACAATGTCGGCTTCTTTTCCATCGTGGGTGACCAATGGGAACCGAATCGCGAGCAGCTCTTGCGCGCCATCGAGAATGCCCGCAAAACGGGACAAAAGTTGGTGCTTCATCTCAATAACTCTCTTCCCGCCAGGATCGTCTTGGAACGTGGCTGGACGGTGACGGATGAGGATGGGGTCACCAAACCTTTCGTGAGCTCCTTCATCTACCCACACCCCAAGGAGTTCGGGCAGGCCATGAGGGATTTTCTTAAACCCATCACCGATGCCATTCGCGATGAGCCACTGGTGATCGGCTACCAGATCGGCGGCGAAACCTGGACCCTGCCTTCGTATGACGAGCAATCGATCGGACGCTACCGGGACTTTCTCAAAAGCGAGTTCACGGTGGAAGAGTTGGGTGAAAGATACCTCGGAGACAAGCGTGCCTACGCGGAATGGGAGCAGGTTTTTCCTCCCGTAAAACTCGGTGAAAAAGACTTCTCCGGAAGGGAGTTGGCAAACGGTCGGGTGGCATGGTTCGACTGGGCGCGTTTCAATAAAAAGGTCCACGAGGATGCCTGGGTCGAGTTTCTCAACGTGCTTAACGAGTGCGATGGTCGTGGGCGTCCCATTTCCTACGAATACAACCATGGACCTTACTCGGGAAGCGCCTACGGGCTTTACAACTTCAACTTCGAAGGGATTTGCGAGCGGACGAAGAACTTCACCGTGGGGCCCGGGGAGTTTGTGTGGTCTCTCGCCGAATCCATGCAGGGTCTTTTTAACAAGGCCTGCGGGGAGGGGCCTTGGTTTACGAACGAGTTGGACGCACGGTTCTACAGCCATCTCCCGGCGCAGGCCGCGTATTTCCGGCGGCACATTTGGTGGATTCTCGCTCTCGGCGGCAGCGGATATCATCAGTGGACATTTTTTAATGTGCTGGGAGCGGCCAATGAATTTGTCGGTGGGCGCGCCTACGATCCGATTCGGATGGAAAATGTTCCCCTTGGGTTCTTCGAGACCCAGCACACAAACCGGATGATTGACTCGCTGGGAACACTTCTGGCCGGAGCGAAGGCGCCGCAGATGAACATCGCCATGTTCTACCTCGAGGATTCTTCCATGGCCGGGCTGGTGAACAGTTACCAGACGGATAGCTATTCGATCCTCCGGTCTCTCGCCGCCCATGGACTCAGCGACCAGATCGGCATCTTTACCGAGCACCACTTGCGCGGGCTGGACTTGAGCAAATTCCAAGTGATTATCCTGCCAAGAACCCCACGCATTCTCAAAGCCCATGAGCAGATCCTGGCTGACTACGTGAAGGGTGGTGGGACGCTCCTCTTGATGGCTCCGACGGGAAAGTCAGACGATCTGTTCAAGGAATCAGAAGTTTTTCCAAGCGGGCCGTTGGCGGAAGTGGCGGGCATTCAGGCACGGGAAATTCCTTCGAAAGAAAGAGCGACTGCTCCGCTCAGCCTTGCGTGGGGACGGCAGTTCATCACCATCGATGTAGAGGCCACGCTACGCATTCCCGGCAACTCCAGAGCAAAGGCTGTGCTCTTATCCGGGCAAAAACCAATCGTGACAGAGAACACCTTCGGCAAAGGACGTTGCTTCTACTTTGCGGGCCGCCCGTTGGTAGTGAGCGATGAGGATCCAACCGCTGCTTTTCTGTATTCCCTGCTTGCTTCGGCCGGCGTGGTTCCAGGCGCTGCGCTGACCGAATCCGGCAAAGCCGCCACTGGTGTTTACGCTGGCCGCCGGCTGTTTAAGGGCGGCGGTGGATTGTTGATTCTTATCGAAAATGAAGATCGCGGCCATGACCTCAAAGTGAAGATCAATCCCGCCTCGTTCGGCTTGAATCCTGCCGGCGCCTATACGATCAGCGAGTGCTTCAGCGAAGAAACGCACCCGATCTCCGCACGCAATGCATGGACTTTTCCGACGACTGTGGAAGCGGTCGGAGTGCGCGTCTATGCAATCACGCCGGATGGAAAAACCGCTCCGGAACTCCTCGGGGAAAATCAGCTGATCATTCCCCGCGACAACCCCGACGCCATTCTTATCCCGAGCAGGGAGGGCGACGAACAACCGCCGTATCGGGTCGGCGATGCGTTTGCCGGCGTGCGTGACGCAGCCAAGATCGAGACCATCAGCGCCGGGGAGTTGGCGTCCGCACCTCCGAGAGATTTGGGGAAAGGCTATGTCGGGCTGGACATCGACAACGCCTGCAACCGCTCCTTGTCGGAGATGATCAAAGAAACCGATTACTCCGGCATGGCAACATTCGGGGCAGATGTTGCACGGAAAGCTGCTGGAGAGGTGCTGCCGTTGCAGCCTGGAAAAGCCGAGCTTGGCGATGTTCCGGTCTGGGTGAATGGACGCTACATAGAAATGAGTGCCAGGCGCATCGAGGGAGTGCGGGTGGGAACACGTGTCGCGTCCCTACACTTCTTTCACCACGGGATCTATTGGGTTCACGAAAGTTCGCTCGGGTATTACCGGGTTTGTTATGCAGACGGCTCGGTGGTGAATGTGCCGATCGTTGTCGGCACGACGCTGCGGGATCTCGACCGCCCATGGGGCGAAGCGCCGCGCACCAAAGTGGTGTGGACGGCAAAAAATGGCAACCGGCTCTCGCGCTTTGACTGGATCAATCCGTTTCCCGACCGCGTGGTCGCGTCCATCGACATCGTGCGAAACGACCGCCCCGAGCTTTCCGTGTGGGCCATCACGGCCAAGAAATCCGGCGCGTTCTGATTTTTTCCACCCTTCCCTGCCAGATCCTAAATCCCAACACCGCACACCATGAACACCTCCATTTTATCCATGGCCCTTTCTGCCCTTGTCCAGCTGCTGCTTTTTACGTCCATTCCGGCGCTGGTGTATCTCATCTATCACAAAGGGTTTCTTGACTACATTGGACTTCGCAGGCCCAAGGCGTCTTCGGTGCTCTTGGCCTTCGGGTTTGCGGCGGTGTTCGTGGGAGTCACTCTGCTGGGCAACCGCTTCGTTCCGGGGGTCAGAGAAACCAGTGAAGCCACAGAAACTCTCGCCAAAGTCTTTGGCCCGGATGGATTCTCGTTCTCCGCACTCCTGACGCTCTCCGTCATGGCCTTGGTGAAGACATCTCTGGCCGAAGAGATTTTATTCCGGGGCTTTATTGGCAAACGCCTGATGGCGCGCTTCGGCTTTCAATGGGGCAATCTGCTCCAGTCCCTGATTTTTGGTCTGGCGCATCTCGGATATTTCTACGGAATGAACTACGGAATCTCCGCGCAGATCTTTTTTTCCCTGTATGCTTTTTTTGCCGCTTGGATCATAGGATGGTTAAACGAGCGTTTCGGCAATGGATCAATCGTCCCGGGCTGGGTGATGCATGGGACGATCAATTTCGTCGTCCGCCTGATCCGTTAATCCATCAATAAAATGAAATCCGCTCATTACCTCTTCGCATTCTTCATCCTGCTCTCCAGCCTTTCTGCGGTTGAAAACCCGCCGCAGGTCAAAAGTCCGACGGCCATCACTAAGCAGGACGTTTTGTCCGTAGTCAACGGTGAGTTTCAACTCGGTGGCCAAAGATTCGCGGAAATCAGCTTTAACAAATTTGATTTGTTCTGGGCAATGCACGACGAACTTCTGGCCGGACGCGAGCTCAACGCCGACAACGCCATTGTCCAGTCACAGGACAAGGCCCTGAAGAACTTGCGTCAGCTTGGGTTTCGCAGCGTCCGCGTGTTTGCCATGCCACCGGGCGCCAACCTGGCGGAGAAGTTTTCCGATCCCAAGGAGCACCGGATGATTTTTGAGGCCCTGGATAAAATGGTCGAGCTTTGCGAACTTCATGGAATCGGGCTGGTCTGGAGTCTCTGTTGCGGGACTTTCACCAATGACGAAATTCATCTTAAAGAGCTGGTTGCGGACCGGGAAAACGCCAACCGCAAGGTGCTTTACGAGTATTTGGATTTTGTCATCGATCGTTACAAGCACAGCCCCGCGGTGCTTATGTGGGAAATTCATAATGAACTCACGCTGAACGCGGATATTGGGATCTACAATGGACATCGAACCCCCACTTTGAAAGAAGTGGCGGTGTTTTACGATGATGTCGCCAAGCACATCAAGAAGCGGGATCCACTGCGTCTTGTCAATAATGGTGGGTCCAATCCAAGGGAGTCCCAATGGAATCTCCACCTTGGAAATGGGTGGAAGGTGGACACCGTTCAGGAACAGGCTAAATGCTTCCGGCTCTTATTCAAAGACTCTGCGGTGGATGTCATCGATATTCACTTCTACCCGAATCAGGGCAAAGGAGTCACCCTCGCCCGCAGCAATGGGAGGCCGGATGTCATCGGGCTCGCGGATTACATGCGGATGGCTGCCAGGAACGGGAAACCAATGATCGTAGGAGAAATCGGCCGCCTTGCGGTTAGCCGTGAGAACGTTGCTGTATGGCAGGAGGCTCCCAACTATTTCGAAACGTTTGCTGACAAGGACGCCGCGATGCCCTGGGTCCAAAGTCTGCTGGATGATATCATTAAGGCCAAGGTTCCGCTCAGTTACTGGTGGACGTATCAGTCCGACCGTGAAATGGACAAGAACAACCCGCAGCGGTTTGATATTTCTTTGGAGAGAAATCCTGAGCTGGTTAAGGCGGTAGCCGAGGCCAACAAGCGGCTCAAGAAGGAGCTGAGAATCCCGAATTGAACCAAGGAGGTCAGACCCCGGCAACCAGGCTGCGGATCATCAGGGCCGCACCGATGCATTGCGAAAGCTCGCCCAGAACAGCTTCATGGTATTGCAGAGATCCCGGATCGGTCCAAAGCATTTGCGCGGCGGAGCTTTCGACGCGCTTCAAGTAGCGTCTGCGGAAATCGGGTGTCGTGGCGGTTTTATCCATGAGACCGCCCCCGATCACGACGTGACTTGGATCATAAGCCATGGAGGCCGCTGCCACGGCCATTCCCAAGGCAGCGGCCTGGGTGTCGAAAATTTCCAAGGCCAGAGGATCCCCCTCTTGGGCAAGTCCGCGCAGAGCGAGAACCTGCTTCTTGGTCGGAAAATCGCTGCCACCAAGGGGATGGCAGGGATACTTGGGAAGGAAATGGGCAAGGAGGTGAGGAAGTCCCGAGATCGAAGTATAGGCTTCGAAGCATCCCCAAGTGCGCCCGCACCCACAGCCGAAAAGCGGCAGCCCGAGTTGTTCGTAGGGAGCAGGCATGTGACAAATGATGACTCCGGCTTGGTGGTCCCCCAAGAAGACCCGCCCGGATGCATCCACAAAAGAACAGCCCAATCCGGAGCCCGGAGCGAGCATGAGCACCGAACCGGGCGATGTTTTTTGGATGATGCGCGCTTCGGGCAGGCCGGCCAGTTGGCCGTCATTGGCTGTTTCAACCGGCATCAGTCGTCCGGCAGCGTTAGCGACCGCTGCGCGCAGATCCTTCAGAAAGTGCCAGCCGGTGAGAGACGAGGGGAGGTTGGGCATGGGGCCAAGAATGCCGTAGCCCAGATAGGGCCCGGGAATGGCGAGCCCCACGCCCGCCACCCGATCCCAAGAAATTCCTGAACCGGAAAGGAAAGCTTCCGCGCCATTCATCCAGCCATGGATAATGGCTTCTGGACCTCCTTCCCCGCAGGTATCACTTTGCCGGAGATCGATGCTCAGGGGCTCACCGGATTCATCGACCCCTCCAACTTTCGAGGTTGTCGCCCCGCAATCGATGCCGAGATAGACAGGATTTTTCATGCATTCACCCGGAGAAAGGCCTTGATTGTGGCGCATTCTTTGCCCTCGCCAGCACCGTGGGGTCGGATCGTGTAGGCGCCGACAGCGGCCGGAATAATGAAAGTTTCCGCGTAGTGCACAACGAACGGCCGGAAGGCGCCGGAAGGGCTTTCCACCACAATCTCCGGGCCCTCGATAAGATTCAGCACATGGACACTGTCGCCACAGGTGTCGTGGGGAACAAGGCCGGTGAACCAATGACGCCGCGTCTCAAAAGCTTCCGAGCGGTAGAGTCCGGTGCGTTCTTCGCGCCAGCCTTCGCCTGAGGCCACTGGCTCGATGTGGTTCACCAAATTCTGCGCGACCCAATTCCGGTTGCGATCCCAACGGATATTGGCGGCACCGCGTTCCAAGTTGATCGGCCGAGGCAACCCATTGAGATCCACCCGGGCCCAGTCCCACATCTTGAAAGTGAAGATATAGGGCGTGTGACTGATTTCGAGCACCATGCTGTTTGCTCCCGAGCAATGGCAGGTGCCAGCTGGAATGAGGAAATGGTCGTGTTTGCTTGCCGGAAAACGGGCCACGTGTTTGTGATCGGGGAATGGCTTTGTTGGATCGGTGGCCGCCATCTGCAAATCCTCCAACATCACCGCAGGGCTCACGTCCTCGACCAGGCCGAGATACACTTCGGCACCCGGTTCGGCATCGAGGATATAATAACTTTCGTCCTGGGTGTAGCGCAGTCCGAAGTGTTCATTGGCATAATCCACGAGCGGGTGCACCTGGAAGCTCAGATGTTGCCCCTGCATCGTATCGAGAAAATCGAAGCGGATGGGAAACTCAGCGCCGTAGCGTCCGAAAACCGGCTCTCCGAGGAGAGCCTCCGGATGACGAAAGACCAGATTGATCGAGGGAATTTCCACGGCGATTCCATCGAACCCGAGGAGCAGGCTGTTTTCCTCCGGCACGCAATCGAAACACCACGCGTAGTTCGGGGGGCCATCGGGCAGGGAGCAAACCTCGCGCATCCATTGACCACCCCAGACACCCGGATCAAAGAATGGCACGACGCGAAAGGGACGCCTCGACGCTTCTTCCAGACCGGAAAAAAGTCCTGCGCTGGTGATCAATTCTGGATCGCCTTCCGCACAGGTATCGAGCAAATAGTCCCAGCGATCGAAGGTCTCGCGCTTGAGCTTGTCGCAGACTCTCCAGTCCACGAAAAAGCTCCGCTTGTATTGCAGGGAGGCCTTCAACTCGCGGTTGCTCACGCCGAGGTTGCTCACGCGATTGGCCCGCTGGCGCATCTGCGCTTCCCACCGCGCCATATCCGCATAGACCACCAGATCAGGTTCACAGCACAGGAGGGCGCCGGGGCCGTAGATCAGAACTGTCCGCCCGGCGGATTCCGCTCGTGCGCGGATTCCCGAAACCTTCTTCGAATCGAGGAAATCACGCAGGTGCAGCCGGGTCAGGCGTCCGAAGATCGGATCATCGCCCCCGAGGTCCGGAGCTACCAGCGCATCGACCTCATCCGGAGAACGAAAAGCCTCCGCTTCGGTCCCGATGAACAAGGCTCCCGGGAAGGCTCGGGTGAGATTGGGAATCAGTTCTTCGTCCAGAACCCCGGAGTAACACTCGATGGCGATCACTGCGTGCGCACCCAGCTTCTCTGCGGCGGTGCGGAGTTCTGCCCCGATCTCTTCCCATCCGCGCCAGCAGGAGTGGCCCGCTACCTCGACGACAGGAAATTTATCGTAAGTGGAATCTCCCAGACCGAGTCGTTGCAGGTATCCCATGACTATTCTCCTGCCTCCGGCCGCGCAAAGTCATCGTCGTAACGCGCAATATCCGCCTGTTGCCAGTTTCCAAAAGCGACTTCCAGAACCCGGCAGGACTTCTCGCCGGTGCAGGAGAGCCGGTGCTTTTCATTTGCCGGAATCCAGATTTCCTCGCCGGGCACGCAGTCCCTTTCCTCGTCACCCACCTGCACACGGGCCCCGGCATCGAGAACGATCCATAGCTCCGCCCGACCGGTGTGGCTTTGCAGCGAAAGACGCATGCCGGGAAGCACTTCCATCAGGCTCACCGTGCAGTCCCGGTTGAAGGCATACTGTTTGAATTCGCCCCAAGGGCGGACCACATGGTCGGGCTCGGGTTTCGCTTCGGGGATCGGTTTGGTCACGTAGTTCATGATCTTTATTTCAAAGGGCGTTCCGGTCCTTCATCACGGGGCGACCATTTTCTTCAATAACAACTTTTAAGAAGTTGCGTTCGGCGATCGCGCCGTAGTCATGGCCTGCATTGGCGGGATATATGCCGAAATAGGTGAGGGGGGTAGTCCCGGTATTCATGGTGCGGTGCGCGGTATGTCCGGGCACGTAAACGATTTGACCGGCCCCAAGAGGAACCACGCGCGATTCTCGCGTGCGTTCGTCCTCCAGAAGCATGAGGCCCTCACCACTTTGCCCGATATAAACTTCCGCTGCGTCGCGGGTCTCATGCAGGTGACCTTTGGTGAGATAATACTCGTTGCCGATTTTGCCGGGGTAAACAATGCCCAAGCCATAATGAAGATCGCCGGGACCGCTGGCCGGCTCCACGGCGACCACCCGGTAAAGAACTGAGTCCTCCACGGCAAGCGCCGTGCGGTAGGCACCGGCATCCGCAAAACATCCGGCAAGATCCGAAAGTCTCCGGACTACCTCGCGGCCACCCGTCAACCCGAAGTCGGAAATATCAAATCTCTCCCCAATACTGTGTAAGGAACCAAGCATGCCCGAACTCTTGCCAGAATCGCTCAACGAGTCCACTGTATATAACAAACGTAACACAGAATACTTTTCTTAACATGCTCCACTCTGCTCTCGAACGTCAGCGCCGGATCCTCGATATCCTCGGGGGCCGCGAGTCTGCCCGCAACGCGGATCTTGCGCGGCATTTGAAGGTGACGGCGATGACGCTCTGGCGGGATTTGGTGGAGCTGGAGGAGAAGGGATTGGTCCGGCGAACGCGCGGTCGGGTGTCGCGCAGTGAGGTCACCGTGATCGAGCCCGATTTTTTGGCCAAGGCCGACGTGGCAGCCGGCGCAAAAAGTCGTATTGCCGCCTATGCGGCCCGTCATTTGATCCAGACCGGAGATAGCCTCGCCCTCGACGGTGGCACGACGGTGGCAGCCATCGCCCGCGAGACGCTCCCGGCCGACTTAACCATTCTGACAAACAGCCTGCATACCGCGCGCCTCTTCATGAATCATCCGGCCCGTCCTGCCGTGTATGCCTGTGGCGGCCTGCTGCGGGAAAAGTCGGGAACGTTCATTGGGCGGGAGGCGCTCAGCTTTTTTAATCGCAGGCGGACCGCACGATATTTTTTGAGTGCCACAGGAGTGGATGCCGCTGCGGGTGTCACCGATCTCACCTTGGAGGACAACGAAGTCAAGCGGGCCATGGCCTCGGGGAGTGCCGAGGTGGTGCTGCTGGCCGACCGCGGCAAATTCGGAGTGGTTTCGCTGATGCGTGTGCTGCCCTGGCGGCGGATTCATCGCCTCGTTACTGATGCCCCGACCGGCCTGCTCAAATCGTTTCGAACCGCCAACTCGGGGCTTCTTATCCACAGGGTGTGAGAGGGTCTGAGCCGCTCCCGTCATGGACATTGGCGATGCTTTTGTGCGTTCCTCCAAGCGCGGAAAGCCGCTTCAAACGGTCAGCAGAGCGCATTCTCGAATTGCACGCTACGGCAACTCCCATGCACTCCACGGAATTGACCCTTTCTGGAAAGGCGCGATGATCCTCCGGATGTCTCTCCCTTGGCGCTCCCTCTTGCTATACTCTCTGCCGCTCCTCGCGGCAGCAGGGTTTTGGCATGCGGCATTCCCCATTGCCCGGGAGGATCAGGACAGCACAAAGACCCAAATTACCTGGTTGGCACAGATCTCATCGGAGCGGGATGCGCAGCTGCAATTGGTCAAGGACTTCGAACGCGAGAATCCGGATATATCGGTTCGCGTGCTCTGGGTTCCCCCCAATCAATATCAGGTAAAACTCAAAACCCTCCTGGCCGCCGGTTTGGTTCCCGATGTTTTTAACACCGGGGATATCTGGCTGGCTTACATGTTGCCTTTTCTTAAGGACCTCACCGAGTTCACGGAACGTGATGCCGACGACATGGATCTGGAGGATTTTTATCCGGATGTGCGGAACGAGATGTTCAAGGGCGGCAAGTGCTTCTACGTCCCGGTCTCGATGAATGTCAGCCTGCTGTATTATAATGAAAAGCTTTTTGAAGACCGCGGAGTCGAGCCTCCCACAGCCGACTGGACGTGGTCTGATTACATCGATGCGGGACAGAAGTTGACCGGGATGAACGCCGAAGACCGCCAAGTTTGGGGCAGCACGATTACAGGTGGTTGGTGGGGGGAATGGTTGATTCTGGTTCGTCAGGCTGGCGGGGAAATTTTCAGCGAGGATGGACGACGGTGTCTGCTGGATACTCCGGAGGCAATCGAGGGGCTGACCTTCTACGCCGACAAAATGCTTTCCCAAAAAATCAGTCCGCCAGCCGGCAGAGGCCCATCCACCGGGTTTGCCAGCGGGCTTTATGCGATGAGTCTTGGAGGGCACGCGAGTTCGTGGATCACCTATAATCAGGTGCCGGGCCTGGATTGGAACGTCCAGGTGCTGCCGGCGGGCCCCGCCGGGAGGGAGGGCGGAGAGGTGGCCCTGGCGGCCTATGGGATGGCATCCACCTCGAAACATCCCGAAGCAGCCTGGCGGTTCATCAAGTTTCTCACCTCCCCGGATGCCATGGAGCGAACCGGCGGCACGGGCCTGCCCGTTCGGCAGTCGGTAGCTGCAAAGACCCTGCTCGCTCCGGAACGGAAATCCCACCCCCGCGATGCCGGCATTGTTTACGAGCAATTAAAGTTTTCCCGCACCATTCCAAGGCTGCCGGATTTTATTGAGGTGACCATGCAGATCATTCAACCGGAGATTGATCTCTTGTTGGAAGGGCGGCAGTCGCCCGAGGAGGCGGCTCGGCGCGCCACGGCCTCGGCCAATGCGTTCCTTGATACTTTGGCGGTTGAAACAAAAGGAGATTCTCGATGAAAGCTCGAACAGAAACGTTTTGGTTTTGGTTGTTTGCAGGCCCGGCGGTGGTTGGATTTTTGATCTTTGCCTTCATCCCCATGCTCTGGTCGCTCTATCTGAGCCTCTGCCGGTATGATGTGATTCATCCGCCGGAGTTTATCGGACTCTCCAATTATTTCTACCTGCTGAGGAATGATCCGGCATTCTGGCCGTCGGTCAAGGTCACGGCGGTATTCGCTCTGGTCAATGTCCCGGCTTCTTTGGTTTCGGCCCTGGCGGTGGCAATCCTGCTCAACCAAAAGGTGTTCCTCCAAGGAGCATTCCGCACGGTGTTTTTCCTGCCCTCCATTTTGCCCGCGGCTGCCTCAACCGCCGTTTTTGTCTTCATTTTTGATCCGGACAATGGATTGCTCAACAGCCTGTTGGCCGGGGTCGGAATCACAGGGCCGGCCTGGCTCACCTCGTCGGAGTGGGCCTTGCCCACGCTCATCTTGATCAGCCTGTGGGGCTTTGGCAGTGCCATGCTGATTTTTCTCGGTTCCCTGCAGGGAATCTCCCAAGAGCTTAATGAGGCGGCGGCCATCGATGGGGCGGGAACCTGGTCGCGCTTTCGCAATGTGACATTGCCGCAGATCTCGCCGGTGATCTTTTTTAATCTGGTCATGGGGGTAATCGGTGCCTTGAAAGTCTTCGATCTTGCCTTTGCCTTTGGGGCCGCGCAAGGCAAGGAGCCCGGCGGCCCGGCCCGGGCCACGCTCTTTTACGTGCTCAACTTGTATGATAAAGGGTTCAACTATTTCCACATGGGGCTGGCGAGCGCCATGGCGTGGTTGCTGTTTATCGTCGTGGTCGCACTCACGGTCTTCAACTTCTGGGCCGCGAAGAAGTGGGTCCATTACAACAACTGAAGGCCTCCATGCACCGTCGTCACCCCATTGCCACATTGTTCATCTACCTCACCCTGGTCGTTGGGGCTATGGTGATGTTGTTTCCGCTCGCGTGGATGGTTTTGACGAGCCTGAAGACTTTCCCGGAAGTGCTGCAGGACCCCCCCGCTTTTCTGCCAACCGAGGTTCAGTGGACGAACTACGGCGAGGTTTTCACCGGCTTCAAGTTTCACCGTTTTCTTTTGAATTCCATGTTCGTCACCGCGATGTCGCTGGGCGGAACGATCCTCTCCTGCTGCACGGCAGCCTATGCATTTGCCTTCCTGCGTTTTCGCTACCGCAGTCTGATCTTCGGCCTCCTGCTCTCCTCTATGATGCTTCCCGGCCAAGTGACCGTGATTCCGATGTTCAAGCTCTTTGTGACCCTGGGGTGGGTGGATACCTTTCTCCCTTTGGTGATTCCATCGTGGTTGGGCACAAACGTCTTCGCCATCTTTTTGCTTAGGCAGTTTTTCCTGACCATTCCTTTCAGCTACATTGAAGCCGCCCGGTTGGATGGGGCCTCGGAATGGCGGATCTTGTGGAGTTTGGTCGTTCCGATGAGTTGGCCCATTGTGGTGACGGTCTCTCTCTTTACCTTTCTGGGCAGTTGGAATGATCTCTTCGGGCCGTTGATTTATCTTCACAGCGAAGAGCTCTACACGCTGCCGATCGGCCTGCTCTATTTTATTTCCCAGTCTTCGGCCATGCAGGGTGGAGCAGGCAACACCCCTTGGCATCTGGTTATGGCTCTGGCCACCGTCATGGTTCTGCCAATTATTGCGATTTTCTTCCTCGTGCAAAAACAGTTCATCGCCGGCCTGGCGCAGGGAGGTGCAAAAGGTTGATCCCACGGTGTTGCCACCCTCTTTCGTGCACGTGTTCCATCGGATCGCTTGAAGCGGGTTGAAAAGATATTTTCCCGGACCGGGATGAAGACAGGCGGTGCGTTCAATATTTTTCTGGTGCAGGTCGAACTGGGAAACGACATGACTTTTCCTATCACGGCTTTTCCGGAGCGATTGCTGACAACCGGCCAGCAGGGGAAACTGTGGCAGGACGCATTCGTTGAGCATTGATGTCATTGTCCGCGAGGTCTGAATGGTGGATTTCGGCCTCGTCGCGAAACAGCGACCGGTCAAGATGGTGGCGCGAGATCGTGAGGCAGAAGAATTCATGTTGGGTTTCAAGGGGTGATGGCGCGGAGGCGAAGGCAGGAGGGTGGAACCGGCTTACGTTGCGTCATACGTTTTTGTTTGCCTGCGGCCTTCACCAATGCATAATAAACCGCATTCGATGAATAGCGGCAAAGACATGGAATGTCTGTCTTCTCAAATTTCGGCTTCTCAGCCTGACGGGTTGTTGTGTTAACAACAGCAATCTACAGGCTACAAAACCGGTTTATAGGGGAGATTTTACACATCCAAATCTATTCCGTAAGTCAAAGAATCCCAACATATTAGGGGTCTTAGCTCAGTTGGTAGAGCGCCTCAATGGCATTGAGGAGGTCAGCGGTTCGATCCCGCTAGGCTCCAGTTACTTACGCAAGGTGTAGCTTATTTGGTGTAGCTAAAGCGGCCTTTTTGCCCTCCAAAATTTCGGCTCACGGACTCTTCCGGAGTGTTTATTCGTGGGAACACAGACGCGATTGCTGCCCTGCAAACGACAGTCGAAGTGGCCGTTTTAAAAAAATCGTCGCCAGGGAAGCCGTCTCAATGTCGATTCAGCTCGCCCCATCGCAACAACCGATTCGCCTCGTCACTTGCTGTTTTACGAAAAAAATCTGCTCCTGACGAATACCGATTTTCTTTTGCTGGCAAGGACAGGAAATAGCCCTATGCGTGAAACGTCCCGTCCCAAACGAAAATCCTTGGCTACTTGGTCCTCAAGCTGCGGGGGAGCGTTCTGAGTCGGAACAACTTATCCAGGATTTTCGCGATGCCTGATGGTTGACGCCTGTGGTGCGTCGCAAACGATTGACGCTATTCGATGTGGCAGATTTGGCCGTTTGTGTCGGGCCAAACTCAAAACCCTCGGCGTTGAATGTCTCCAAAAACTCGCAGCCCAAGGCCGGCCAGCGAAAAAATGCCGTTGAACCCTGTCGAATGGATCGGAACTGGCTGTTTCGCCTCTGCCGTTTTTTAAGCAGATCCAGACGCTGTCCATGAGTCTTCCGCCCAGGTGAGCCAGCGCACGTGATCGGGTTGAAGTGTGACGGTTCCTGAGGAAGGATCATCCTCCGAAAGGATGTCGCTCGCAGATGGGGGTGTTTGCCGAAAACCGGCTTGCCATGGCCGTGCTCGGGTGGGACGCTGCGGGCGTGATTCCTTACGCCGAACTCGAAGCTTTTTTTCTGGCTTTGTCGCTGCGGCGCAGGCTCGGGGAATAACCTGTGCGATCACCAGCGGTATGGCGTGCGTTCATTTTGGCGTGGCAGCGACCACCAAGGACTGTGACGTGCTCTGCGATGCGGCGGGCTGGCTGCATCTTTACGATGCGGAGGTCTTGCGTCAGTGCGCCAGGCAATCACCACCGCCCGGACACCTTGCCGGGTTGCGGCCTTTGCTGAGACTCGCTCCTTTTTCGAACGCATTGCTGCTCAAGCGGTTGCTGCTTGCCGAGCGCGCTTTTTGGAGCGAGCTCGACGAATTGCGCGTAAAAATCTACCAGAAGCCCTTGCGGCCATATACGGCAGCTGTTCGCCGGGCTTCGGTGGGAGGCCCGACTCTTGCCGGGTCGCATGAGATCCGGATCGAATGTGCGTTGGCTCACTTGCCGCAGCAGCCACTCAGAGATTACGGACTGGACCGGATGGTGTCGGAGGCCAGGGCCAATGTCAGCGTGACCGTCGGGCCGGATGTTTTGGAATGGCTCCCGGCGGCTGAAAACAACTTCTGCGGGCTATGACTACCGGCCAAGACTTCCCCCTGCCTCTCGCGCCCGCGCACCACAAACGGTTGCGTAAGATTCTGCGCGAATTCCATGTCCGCGCATTCGGGGAAGAGCTGGCGCGCATCAACTTTCTTCCGGAGAAGCAGAGGAAGCAGGCCGTGGCTGAGATGATTGACCATGCGGGGCGCAAGGGAGTGAAGCTGACCCGTCCGGCGCTCGGCGTCACACCGTAGCTCGGGCGAGAATCCCGCCACGCCAATTTTCTCATTTCGCGTGATTGCGATATCGGCCTCTTATATTGGTGCGCCCGAGCCATGCCGCGATTTTCCCTGTCGGATTGGGGTGGCCCCGATTTTCAGACCAGCAGAAGCATAAAATAAGCTGGTTTCGGGTTGTTCAGGAAGAAAAGTCTTCGGAAAATGGAGAAGAGCTT
>JBBECL010000200.1:0-23346 GCA_040881805.1 Terrimicrobiaceae bacterium
CGCAGCGACCCAATTGCCCCCCGGCAGCATTTTTTCCCAATCGGTCTCCTTGATCGCTTCCCAATGGTCTCAAACCGGCCGGAAGGAGGAGGTTTTTGCCTGGGCAAAGACCCTTCCCGAGGGTGAGGCTCGCCGGGGGGCCTTGAACTCACTCTTTTCCCAATGGAGCGCCCAGGATCCGCAGGGGGCCGTCGCCGCACTCAACGCCTTGGATCCCGAGGACCGCAGCCGGGCCGTGCGCTCAATTTCGTCCGGTTGGAGCAACAAAAGTCCCGAGGCCGTGCTCCAATGGTCGGCCTCATTGACAAATGGTGATGAACGCCGGGACGTGATCCGCGATGCCGTCTCCCAATGGGCAAACTCGTCACCCGAAGCAGCAGCCAGATATGTGCGCAGCTTGGGTGAGGAGGATCGTGCGCCTGCCATGAGAGCCGTCGTGGACCGTTGGGCCTCCAAAGACGCCGAGGCTGCCGCCGAATGGCTGGCCGCACAGCCCGCCGGACCCCCCAAAGATTCTGCCATCACCGCTTTGGCCCGGAAAATCGCCTCCGAGGATCCCGAAACCGCCATCTCTTGGGCCGCCACAATCACTAATCAAGAAGATCGCAGCCGCCAAATTGAGCAGCTTGCCCGCTATTGGGTCCGCCAGGATGCGGTTGCGGCCAGGGCTTGGATCTCGGCCTCCAACCTCCCACCGGACGTCAAAACCCGTCTCCAGAACCCCGGCACCAATTCCCGCCGGTAATCGGGGCGCTTGCCCGTTGTCCAACAAACTTCGGAGGATACGCTCTCGTCTGACATCATCATGTCCCGGCGCTTCAACCCTGTCATCCGTGGTCTCTGCCTGATGGAGAAATTCAGCCAGCGTTGGGAATAACTTGAATGTTTTCCGTCGAGCTATCCAGATATTCACAGGCCGGATTTTCCTTCCACATGTTATTCACATTCACGCAATACACTCATGACCATCATGATATCTATAACATCATATAATATATGTCATGTATAGTTGACATCTCAAGCCATCGATCACCACATCCTTTATCTTTCAATTTGGGGCTTCGCGGAGAATGTCAGTGTTTCCATCTCCGCAAAAACCGATCCGATAAAAATATCAACCTCGGCCCGCAAGGGGAAACGGTGTTCATCGTCGGAGATCCAGACCGATCCTTTGCGAAATTTCCCGTGTTGCTGAAGCCGGGGGGGTTCATTTTTTTTGAGCTCGATGCGTTGGATCTGAAAATTCAAGCGGATGGCCGGGCGTTGATGCTCATTGATTTTGATGGTTTCCCGTTTCCCGACCCCGGCTTGGAACAAAAAGGGCGAGTCGCCCGGAAAAGCAATCACAGCCAGTTTGTCTCCGGTTTCGAGCGATTGGCTTCGGAGAAAAAACATGGCGGAAACAATGTCCCGGATGGGCTCGATTCGGATGGGTTTCCACTTGGAGGGACCGCCTTGCGGGGTGCGTTGCCGTAAGCGCCAGAGGCCATCCTTCTTGAAGAGGGCCTCGGTGGTGATTCGACGGTTGTTGTATTGCTCCACTTGAAGAAATCCCAGGGGCTTGAGTCCCCTCACCTCAAAGGTGCCCTCATGAGTGGCCTCCAGTTTCCAAAGTGTCCTGGCCATGCCCGTGGTTTGCCCTTTGACAAAGACGTTGGCGATTCCGTTCTTAATTTCCAATCGGGTCTCGGCGCTTGCGGCTTCAATGCCGGACCACCCAAAACGGAAGGTGGCATGGAAGGGGGCAATCATGGGAAAGGAGCCGACGCTGGTGGGTGAGATTTGCTGTAGCCATTCGGGCGGCTTTTGCGCACTGGCAAGCAGAGGAAGCCAAAGCACAAGGCCCGCTGCCATCCCGGCCAAAGCCCGGCCGCGAGCAGGAGACAAGGGATTCACTTGTCGGGAACCATCCCGGCCACGGAGCTCAGGGAAAGCCAACCGGTTTTTCCGTCAGCCATCTTCGCGTAAACCCACTCCCCGCTTGTTCTGATCAGCCGCACCGCCGAGGCGGCTGGGAGCTTGGCCACCAGCGGGGATCGTTCGGACGGGGCACTGAGCAGCGAGGCCCCATCCGCCGCAACCACCACCGCTCCGTCCCGCCACTGAAATCTGGGATCCGCACTATAGGTCCACACAAAAAAGACCGCCCCCAAAACCCCCAAAACCACGCCGGTCACCAATCCCGCACGGTTTCCCGGGCCATGATAAGCCGAAAACAGCCAAACAAAAGCCCCCAGCCAGAACACCGCAAACCCAACAACGAGGAGGGGAAACAATGGCACACGCTCAATGACTTGATCCTTCCAACTTGCGGGAACCAAGGAAATGCCCTTGGAACGTTCGATATCCGAGAGGGAAACGCGGGCGTCCATGAGTCGGGGATCCAACATCAGGGCCCGGCGGAAATTCAGCGCAGCCGGCCCGGCCTCCCCCTGCTTTTTGAGTGACTGCCCGAGGTTATAATACAGTCCCGCACTTTTGGAACCCGAGGCCAAAGCGGTTTCAAATTCCCTTGCTGCTTTGGAAAAATCCCCGGCCTCATACGAGGAGATTGCTTCGGAGACAGGCTCTGCCATGACGCCGGTGGCAAGCATTCCGAAGGCGAGAAGGTGAAGTTTAAGACGTGATGGAAAGAATGTCATGGAGCGTCTTGAGGTAGGAGGCTTTGTCTTCCGAAGTGATCGGCAGGATTTTGCGGGTTGAATATTTGGCCTCTTCGTGTTTTGCAAAGAGCCGGTTGCAGATCTCGGTTTGCGCGGCGGTCAAACCGGCCTCATCGAAGGATTTGCGGGGGACGATTTCCGTGAGCAGTGCTGTCGCTCCCTCCAAAAATTCGGCGTCGGGAAGCGAGGACACCTCCAATTTCTTGAGGGCTTCGCGACGGCTTTTGATCGTGCGAGATCTGGCCGCTGCGGAAGACCCGGCATAACGCTTCGCCAAAAGCGCGGTCAAACCCAGCGCCCAAATCACAGCCAACGAAGTTCCCACAGTGACAAAGATCGGCGACCACCCCAGAGGTTGAAAATCGGCGGCGGCATAGTCACGGGAAAGGTCGTTGCCTTGAGTGGCTGGCGTCCGGGTCGGCGTGGCCTGTGCGGCTTGGGCCACGGTGGCATCGGGCTGGGGTGCGATCGATCCGGCGGCTTGAACGGCCACCGGGGGACCCTCGATGGTCACATATTGCTCCTTCGCCGGGTCAAAGTAGCTGAATTGCACAGGAGGTGTGGCCTTTTGGTCCTCTCGTGCGACCAGGGTGAATTCATAGATTTTTATGCCATTGAATCCCACGGGGTCGGTGGGGCTGGGCTGGAAGTTCTCCGACGGATCATAGACCTTCCAGCCCTCCGTCTCCGCAATCACAGGAGGCCCCATGGCTTCGAAGTTGCCGCGCCCTGAGACCACCACTTTCAGAGTGATGGGTTCACCCGCCTCGGCTTTGGCTGGCGTGGCGGAAGCCTCGATCTTGAACTCACCCACCGCGCCGGCAAAGTCCTCCGGCCTGCCGTCCCTCGGCAGCGGCTTCACATCCAAGGTGGCAGGCTCGGTGACAATCTCGATCTCACGAATATCCGTCATCCCCAGGTTGCTGAGCATCCCACCAAAAAAATCATTCGACCGCGGCGCTTGAACGGGCACCTGAACTCTCGCGGCAAGACTGGCCGGAGGGATTTCCAGCGTGCCGGCTTTGGCCGCCGTGATGGCCGTTCGAAAAACAAGGCAGGAAAATTCAAAGCCGTCCACATCCCGGGTCACCTCCGAGGGACGACTCGTGCGGAGCACCGTGAATCCTTCTCCTGAAAAATTGGGGCGATCACTGAATTGAGACGGGAAGTTGGCATCCACGCTGAAACGCAGGTCCACGGGAACCACCTCCCCGACGAAGGCCGATTCTTTGGGAATCACCATCTCACCGAAATGGGTTCTCGCGGGAGTGTCGGGTCGGGATGCGGGGGGCTCTGATGGTTGGGGGGGCTGCGTTGTGACGGGTGTGCGGTGGTTCCCGGTTGGGGAACCGGGATGGCTGGCAGCACGGGAATGCGCCCCCCCGTGGCCGGCGTCACCCGCAGAACCGACTCGGCTGTTTTGTAAATCTTGCCATCCAATTTCACGCGCAGGGAGGGAATCGTGAATTCGCCCGTTCGTGTCGGCACGAGGATCCGGGTCTGGACCGTTGCCACTTCCATGCCAAAGCTGGGCATGCTCATCTGCATTTGGAACTGGTCCTGTTTTCCAGCCACTTGCAAACCCTCAACCTCCACCTCGTCGAGCAACTGTCCCTGGCTCTTGCCTTTGGTGGTGATGCGAAGTTCGACCGGTTGACCGACTTGAACCGTGCCGGCCGTCAGTTGGGATTCGACGGTTTGTGCCGGGGCAGAGGATGTCAGACCGAAAACGGCAGCCAAACAGATCAGGGCAGCCGGGAGTCGGAAAAAGGAGATGCGTGGAGATGCGAGTCGTTTCATGGTCACCAATCCTTGAGAGTTTCTTCCTGCATGGCTGGTCTCATTAATGGCACGCGATCCTCGTCTCTGCGAAGAGAATTCAACAAGGCCCGGGCCTGGGCCTCGCTCATCTGACCATCCTTTTCGGCCGCTTCCTCGGCTGCAGCCATTTCTTGGGCGGCTTGTTCCTCCTCCCCGAGGGACTTGATTTCCCCCTCCTTTTTCTCGCCCGGCGTTGGCGATGGGGCGGCTCCGGGTTCCTGCTTGGAGTCCTGACCTTCGTTGCCTTGGGACTGTGGCTCCTGCTTCTGATCCCCCGGCTCCTTCGGATCCTGCTCTCCCTGTTGCTCTTGCTCTCCTGATTTTTCGCCCTGATCCTTTTTCTCCTCGTCCTTGCCGGATTCCTGCTTCTGATCTTGGTTTTTTTGATCCTGATTCTGCTGGTCGCCTTGTTGATCCTTCTGCTGATCGTCTTTTTGCTGGTTATCCTTCTGATCCTGCTTTTGGTCGTCCTTTTGTTGGTCGTCTTTCTTTTGCTCGTCTTTCTGGTCCTGTTGATCTTTTTTCTGCTCTTCCTCCTGCTTCTCGAGGTCTTCGAGAAGCTTTTTCACGATGTCGCGATTTTCTTCGGCCAGCTTGTTTTTGGGGTCGGATTTGAGAACGGTTTCGTAGTGGCTGATCGCATTTTTCCAGTCCGCCTTTTTTTCTTCAGATTTTTCGGCACCCTCTCCACGTCGGACGAGGGCATTGGCAAGATTGTAGGTGGCGCTGTTTAAAAACTCGGGTTCCGGAGAGCCCGTGGCGAGGGCTTTGGCAAAAAAGTCCACGGCCTCCCCATGTTTGTTCAGCTTGTAGGCAGCGGCCCCGGCATTAAACTGGAGCTTGGCGGAATCCGGGGACTTCTCGAGGCGTGACTGAAAATCTCCCAGCGCTTCTTCATAGTTCCCTGCCTGATAAGCCTCGGTGCCGGTTTGGGCCCAACTGCAAGGAATGCCGGCCAACACGGCGATTGCAGCCGCCAGTGCTGTGGGCCGGGCCTGTCTGCGACGCTCACCAACAAGAAGCCACACGACCAATAATGCCATCCCGACGCCCAGTGGCCATTGGTATTTTTCCAGAGGTTGACGAGAGGCCATCGAGCCACGCTCCGTGGTTTCCATGGGCAGAATTCCTTTGTTGAAGACCACCGAGGCGGTGTCAGCCTCGAGCGGTTCGTAAAATCCTCCACCCGCTGTGGCAATCTCCGACAGGCGGGACGCATCGAGCCGGCTTTGGACCGGTTTGCCGGCCTGATCCCTGACAAAATCCTGCCGTCCGCTGTCATCGCGGATGGGAATCAGAGACCCTTCTGCCGAACCCACACCCACCGTAAAAATGCGGACGCCCTCTTCCTGCGCCTTGCGTGCGGCCGCGATTCCGTCGGCATCCAACTCCTCGCCGTCGGTGAGCACAATCAAGGCGCGGGTTTGCCCCTCCCCTTTGCCGAAGGCTTTCATGGCAAGACGGATGGCTTCGGCAATATTTGTGCCGCCCTTGGGGATGATATCCGTGTCGAGTTCATCGATCGCGGCGAGCGAAGCACTGCGGTCCAGGGTCAGCGGAGCCTGAAGAAACGCGCCCCCCGCAAAGGCAATCACCCCCACCCGATCGCCTTCGGCGAGCCGGAGCAGATCTTTGGCGAAAAGCTTGGCCCGCGCGAGCCGGTTGGGGGTCACATCCGTTGCCAGCATCGAACGGGAGGTGTCAATGGCGAGGATGATATCACGGCCCTGCTGAATGATTTCCCGCTCGATAAATCCATATTGAGGACGCGCCAGGGCCACCACTATCGCTGAAAACGCGGCAAGGATGAGGATCGCACGAAAGATCCTTAACGACTTGCTCACCGCTCCGGCGAGTTGTTCCCGCAAGCGGGGAGCCACCACGCGCGAGATGAGTCGCTCGGATCGGAATTGCGCCCAAATCAAGAGGCCACCGAAGATCGGGACCAACGCCAGGGCGGCAAACCACATCGGGGATTGGAAGGTCAGGGAAGTCGTCTCCATACAGTTTGGGAAAGTGAAATTTCAAGCGCCAACAAGCCGAGACCGAGGCCCAGCAGCCAGGGGAAAAGATCGCGGTATTGGGAAAACTTTTCGACCTCGACTTTGGTTTTTTCAAGT
The DNA here is from genome assembly GCA_040881805.1 of Terrimicrobiaceae bacterium. Classification (GTDB taxonomy): domain Bacteria; phylum Verrucomicrobiota; class Verrucomicrobiia; order Chthoniobacterales; family Terrimicrobiaceae; genus JAJTZA01. The sequence continues at coordinate 6,605 of JBBECL010000200.1, forward strand.
TTGTCGATGGATTCGAAAACCCGCTCGAGGGATTTGGTATCGGTGGCACGAAAGTATTCGCCATTGGTGATGGAGGAAATCTGACGCAAGGCTTCTTCCTGGAATTCCATTTGCACGGGACGGTAGGACGTTCTTCCAAAGACATCCTGCACAGGAAACGGCACGGGGCCATTGCTTCCGGCACCGATGGCATACACACGAATCCCGAGAGCCTTTGCCGCCTCGGCAGCTGTGAGAGGCGTCACGCGTCCGGCGTTGTTGTCTCCATCCGTCAGCAACACAATGATTTTGGTTTTGGCTTCCTTGTCCTTGAGGCGGTTGCCGGCAGAAGCCAGCGCCGAACCAATCGCCGTTCCGTCTTCCACAAGCCCGACTTGCAGACGGTCCAAATTTGAAATCAACCAGTCATGGTCCAGGGTCAGAGGGCTGACCAAATAGGGCCGTCCCGCAAAAGCCACGATCCCCAAGCGGTCATTCGGACGGGAGCGGATAAATTTTTCGGTCACAAGTTTCACGGTGTCGATCCGATTGGCGCGGCTGCTGCCGATTGTGAAATCCTCCGCCAACATCGACCGGGAGACATCCAGCACGATCATGATGTCAACCCCGCTGGCCTGCGTGCGAGTGAGTGTGCTCCCAAGCTGGGGCCTGGCCATGGCCATGATGAAGCAGGCCAGGGCCAGATGAGAAAGCAGCGCGAGGAAGGCCCCGGCCCGGGATTTTCTGCGCCGGCCAAGAGCCGCCAGGTTTGCCGTGGAGGAAAACACGACGGCGGGCGTCCCGCCAAGGCGGCCTTTGAGGATGGCCAGAATCGGGAGGACAAGCAAAAACCATAACACCCACGGGTGGGCAAAACCAAATTGTTCGGGGCCGATCTGGGTCATGACTTGGTGACTCCCTCCCCCTCCGCATTCACAAGGCGCTTGGCCGTGTCCAGGAGCATGTGCAATTCCCCGGCGGTGGCGTCTTTCCGGGCAAATTTGATCAGATCGGACGCTTCCAAAAAGGCGGCAAGGGAGGCCTTCTCGTTCGTGTCAAACACATGATGGTCTCTGAGACTGGAAAGAAATTCCATGGAGGTTTGATTGACCGCGTCCAATCCGAATCCATCGCGAATGTAAGTGCGGAGAACCTCGGAAACACGAATGCCGAAATCATAGGCCTCGCCCGGAGTTTGCGAAAGGGCGGCCAAAGCCGCGAGGGCTTTTTGTTTGGCGGTGAGTTGGGGCTTGCGATTGCGCAAACCAAAAAACCAAAGCGCAAGCAACGCAAGCACCACAACCGCGGTGGCCCCCCCGATCATCAGCGGCACGGAATAGGAAGGAATGGCAAGGGCTCCCGTGATATCGTGGATGGGAGCCGGTGTGGCTTGGGGCATCATGCGGCCAGCCTCCTTTCCCGCCGGTCAAAAAAGGCTCTCAGGGCAATGAGGTAATCCTGATTCGTGGCCAGAGCCACCGAATCGATCCGGCGGGACGCAAATAATTTTTCCACCGATTTGCGCCGCTTTTCACCCGCTTCGGCAAACCCCGCACGCACCTTCTTGCTTCCCGTGTCAATTTCCATCAACTCACCGGTCTCCGCATCTTCAAAAGTCACCCGCCCAATATCCGGCAGCGACTCTTCGCCGGGATCATAAACAGGCATCGCCACCACGTCATGACGGCGGCTCGCCGCGGTGAGTGTTTTGGAGAAATCCGGGGCAAGGAAATCCGAGATCAAAAAAACCACGGCCCGCCGGTTCAAGACACGGTTCACATACCGAAGGGCCTCGGACACATCCGTCCCCTGCCCCACGGGCTGAAAATAAAGCATCTCGCGGATCAACCTTAGCGTGTGCTGACGGCCTTTTTTGGGCGGGATAAAAAGCTCAACCCGGTCGGAGAAAAGGAGAAGCCCCACTTTGTCATTATTATTGATCGCGCTGAAGGCCAGGATGGCCGCGACTTCGGCCGCCATCTCGCGTTTGCTAAGTTCGACACTCCCATACGCACCCGAGGCGCTCACATCGAGGACAATCATCACGGTCATCTCACGCTCTTCCGTGAACTTTTTGATGTAGGGCGCGTTCATGCGGGCCGTCACATTCCAATCGATGGACCGGATTTCATCGCCGGGCGAATATTCGCGCACCTCTTCAAAATTCATCCCCTGCCCTTTGAAGACGCTGTGGTATTGGCCGGCGAAGGAGGAATTCACCAACCGCCGCGTCTTCAGTTCCAGGCGCCGGATTTTTTTGAGAATTTCCTGTGGGTTTTTAATCATCGTCCAAGAGTGGCGGGTTGGGGACCGCGTGAGAGTTGCGAATGACGGGATCGAATCAAAGGGAGGTCAGGGGACGGGCAACCCGGCAAAGATGCTCTCGACAATGCTCTCGCTGGTGATGGATTCGGCCTCGGCTTCATAACTCACCCCGATGCGATGACGCAGGACGTCCAGGCCAATCGTTTTGACATCCTGCGGGGTCACGTAACTGCGGCCGGCAATAAAAGCATGGGCCTTGGCGGCAAGGGTCAAATAAATGGTGGCGCGGGGACTGGCTCCGTAGCGGATCAACCCGTCCAGCTTGAGTTTGTAAGCGGCGGGGTCACGCGAGGCAAATACCACGTCCACGATGTAATCTTTCACCCGGTCATCGACATAGATCGAGTTCACCAAAGAACGGGCCCTGATAATTTCTTCCGCCGTGACGACGGGCTGAACCTCAAGCCGGGGCGAGGACGTGGCCATCGCATCCAAAATGCCACGTTCTTCCTCGCGCGTCGGGTAACCCACGGTGACTTTCAACATAAACCGATCCAACTGGGCCTCGGGAAGTTGATAGGTGCCCTCTTGCTCGATGGGGTTTTGAGTGGCCAGCACAAGGAACGGATCCGGCAAGGGATAGGTGGTGTCACCAATGGTGACCTGACGCTCCTACATCGCTTCCAACAAGGCACTCTGCACCTTGGCGGGAGCACGGTTGATTTCGTCGGCCAGGATCAGGTTCGAAAAAATGGGGCCCAACTTGGTGGTGAATTCGCTGTCCCGGGGATTGTAAATCAGCGTTCCCACCAAATCCGCAGGCAGCAGGTCCGGGGTGAATTGCAATCTCTGGAAGCCGGTGCGAATGCATCCCGCCAGCGTGCGAACGGTCAAAGTTTTCGCCAAGCCGGGCACCCCTTCCAATAACACATGCCCATTGCAAAGCAGTCCGGTCACAAGCCGGTGGACCAACTTTTTTTGGCCCACAACCACTTTGCCAACTTCGGAGAGGAGGGGCTGAACCCACTGGCTGGCTTCTTTGACTTCGGCTTCGATTTGTTTTTCTAGATTACTCATAAAGGTGGTTGGAAAATTTACAATGTGTTTACAGGTTGTGAGACAGGGCTGCCGCGAAGTTGTTCAATCTTTGCAGTGCGGAAGACAAAAATAGTTGGCTATGCCTGAAAAGAACACGGGATCATCAGCGAACAAGCCGGGGTCCGACATCAAAAAAATCCCCCACTTCCACGGCGTCATACTGGGCTCGATCGGGCATCCAGATTTTGTAGGGCACTTTGGTGCCGTCCTCTTGGGGGACTTCGACCATCAGGATAAATTCTCCCTCGGCCGTTGAGGCCCGGATGCTGCCATCATTGCCCAACGTGATTTGTTGTTCCTGCGCGCCCGCCGGGATAAATTCCTTGGAAACCACCGTGCCCCGCATGGTGGCATCACTGATGATTCCCTGGGTGCTGCGGAGCGCAAAAACCAGAAAAGCGAAAATAAAAATTCCGAGGAAAATGACGCCAACAATGAGTTTGACCGGAAGTTTGGGCTTTATCACGCGTGGGTCCATTTCCATAAATTAGCAGCTGCTCCCCAAATGAAAAAGGAGGATTTTCGAAGTCGGCACGCCCGGCGAGCCTGCCCTAACCATGTTTTTTCATACTTGCTGGTGCGTCAGCGTCCTATCCTCCCCAATTGGTGGGGAACCAGGCGGCATGGGAGGCCGCCTGGTAGACTGCCGCAGGCAGCCCGCAGGGTGAGACGCCGGGATGGCGCGAATCAACAGGTTCTCACTTCCTGGCCCGGGCACGGGGCTTGAAACCTCGTATCGCGGTGGGATTGTCAGCCCGCAAAGACTTTGGTAGTGTGTTCCCTCATGCCAATCGAGGATCCATGGAAAATCACCTGTAATTTGCCATACGCGATGGTCTCCGCAGGGGACATTACCGCTTGGGCGGCGGTCATTTGCCACCTCTGTCCATTCGACAAGTTGGCTTCCGTGCCTCGATGAATTTTTCTCTCAAGAAATTCTGGGCGAATCTTGGTCCCTACCGGGAACTGGCGGGTTACCTGAAACCTTATCGCAACGTCCTGATCCTGGGTTCGCTCTGCGGGTTGGGTTTCGGCGTCGTGAGTGGATCGATTCCCTTTATCATCAACTTTGTGGGCCAGGTGGTTTTTAGCACCGACCCCGGCGGTGGTGCCAACAAGGCCAACTTGGGGGCCATGGCGAAACCCCTGGAACATCTCGCTGTGAGTGTTTTTCACGTGGATGAATTGTCCAAGGGCATGATCGTCGCCATGGCCTGCTTGCTGATTCCTCTGGTCATGCTCGTTCGCAGTGCCCTGGATTTTTTGAATGGCTATTGCAGCGAGTGGACCAGTCAGAAGGTTCTGATCGATATTCGCGCGAAGTTGATGGAGCAAATCACGTCCCAATCCCTGGACTTTTTTAATGAAGCCCATGCGGGGAATTTGTTCCAGCGCGTGGTTAATGAAACCCGGGAAGTCCGGAATGTGCTGACCATTATCAATACCCAATTGATTGCGCAGCCTGCCACTCTGATTTCCGGGATGATCGTCTTGTTCCGCCTGGACTGGCGATTCACGCTTGGCGCATTGATCCTCCTCCCCGGCTGTGTGGGGCCGGCCATTTATCTTGGCAAAAAAATTCGTATGATCGCCCGCAATGAAGAGGGGGAAGGGCGGGAAATGATGGTGATTCTTCATGAACTGATCGGGGGCATCAAGGTCATCAAATCGTTCTCCCGCACGCAGCATGAGGTGGCCCGATTCAATGCCTCCAGCCGGGAGCAATTTCATCAGCAAATGCGGGTAAAACGCTTGATGGAGTGCACGGCGCCGGTCATCGAAAGTCTGGCGGCCATGGGCATCGCCCTGGGGCTCTATTATGTCTATTCGGTGGGCATGGAAGGCAGCACCTTCATCGCCCTGTGTGTGGGAGTTTTCCTCCTTTACCAACCGCTGAAAACCCTGAGCAAAACCCATCTCATCCTCACCAGAGCCCATATCGTGGTTAAGAGCGTCTTCGAAATGATTCACCGGGAACCCTCCGTTGCTGACGCACCCGACGCCAAAAGGCTTGAGAACTGTCAGGGAGAGATCACCTTTCAAGATGTCAATTTCAGCTACAGCGAAGGGATCCCTGCCCTGCAAGATTTTGATTTTCCGTTTGAAAAAGGCAAATACTACGCCTTGGTGGGCGAGAGTGGCGCCGGAAAAAGCACTCTGCTTTCGTTGATCATGAGGTTTTATGATCCCAACACAGGCTGCGTCCGCATGGATGGGCAGGATCTTCGGAACCTCACACAGGATTCCCTTCGCGAAAACATTGGGATTGTGACGCAGGACACGTTTCTTTTCCATGACACCATCCACAAAAATATCCTCTACGGACGCCTTGATGCCACCGAAGAAGAAGTGATCCAAGCCGCGAGGCTGGCCCACGCTCACGATTTTATCATGGATCAAAAGAATGGATATGACACCGTGATCGGAGACAAAGGCTGTATGCTCTCCGGAGGTCAACAACAACGGCTTTCCATCGCAAGAGCCGTGCTCAAAAATGCTCCTGTCTTGTTATTGGACGAGGCCACTTCCGCGCTGGATTCCACGTCCGAACAACAGATTCAAGCCGCGCTGGAAACCCTCACCAAAGGCCGGACCGTGATTGCCATCGCCCACCGCCTCTCAACCATTTTGAAAGCCGATTGCATCCTTGTCCTCGAGCGGGGCCGGCTCATGGAAGTCGGCAGCCACCAGGAACTCATCCAACGCTCGGGGATTTACCGCAAACTCTACGAGCTGCAGTTTCATGTCTCAGCGTGAGGGCTGTTTGAACACCGTCGCCGGATCCTTTGACAAAAACGGGTTGTCTTTCGGCGGGTTACCCAGACCCGATCCCCCACGCGGCAGCCAAGGATCGGGTGACGTCGTTTTTTCAAAACCCGGAATAATCTGTTCCTCTTCTGCGTGATCTCTAGTAGAAGGGAGGAAATATGACAGCCTCGCCTCTGACCGGTCATGACAAGCCCGGAGACTCCTGCACCATCGTGATTTTTGGAGCCTCCGGGGATCTCACCAAACGCAAACTTCTTCCGGCGCTTTACAACCTGAAGGTCTTGAAACTTTTGCCCACCAATTTTTCTGTGATTGGTGTTGCGGTTTCTGATGGCGATGATGCGTCCTTCCGGGAAAAGCTGGGGGAAGACATCCAGCAATTTGCCACCCGCCCGGTTGAGAAAGAAGAGTGGGACGATTTTGTGAAACGGTGCTACTACATCCAGGGGGATTTCAACAACCCGGAGACGTTCAAGAACCTCTCAACCAAAATTGCCGAGGGTCAAAAGACGTGGAGCCTCCCCGGCAACGTGCTTTTTTACCTTGCGATTTCCCCATCCTTTTTTGCCAAGGTTGTCGAGAAGCTCTGCGAAGCCGGCCTGACGTCCGAGACTCCCGGCGCCTGGCGCCGTGTCATCATTGAGAAGCCTTTCGGGCACGACCTCGCGAGCGCCCGTGACTTGAACGCCGACATCTCAAGTCATATCGCCGAGTCCCAGATCTACCGCATTGACCATTACCTCGGCAAAGAAACCGTGCAAAACATCATGGTCTTCCGCTTTGGGAATTCGGTCTTCGAGCCGGTTTGGAATCGCCGTTACATTGAATACGTGCAGATCACGGTTGCGGAGGAGTTGGGCGTGGAACTGCGTGGTGGCTACTACGACAAATCCGGAGTCCTGCGGGACATGGTTCAAAACCACATTCTTTCTGTGTTGTCCTTGGTGGCCATGGAACCACCCAGCTCCATCAGCGGAGATTCGGTTCGGAATGAAAAAGTGAAAGTGCTGGAGGCGATCCGCCCGATGGAGCCCGAGCAAGTGATTTCAAACACCGTTCGCGGCCAATACGGGGCCGGGCTCATTCGCGGCAATGAAGTCGCGGCGTATCGCACGGAACCGGATGTTGATCCCCAATCCAACACCGAAACCTTTGTCGCGCTCAAATTGGAGGTCGACAACTGGCGCTGGGCCGAGGTCCCTTTTTACATCCGTTCGGGCAAGCGTCTCGCCGCGCACACGACCCAGGTGGTCATTGGATTTCGTCGGGCTCCACTCCTGCTTTTTGGGACCGATGTCCACTCCTCCAATGCCCCCAACCGTCTGACCCTGCACATCCAACCCGATGAAGGCATCACCCTCGATATTCACGCCAAGCGGCCGGGACCAAGCATCAACATCGCCGATGTGCCGCTGGAATTTTCCTATTCCGATTTTGGCGAGGGAAGCGCCGCCACGGGTTATGAAACCTTGCTTTATGATTGCATGACCGGTGACACGACCCTGTTTCATCGGTATGACAGTGTGGATGCTTCCTGGCGGATTGTGAATCCGATCCTGGACGTTTGGAGTGCGCTGAAGGCCCGGGATTTTCCCAACTATGACTCGGGAACCTGGGGACCGGAGGCCTCGGATCACCTCATTGAAAAAGGTGGCCACAAGTGGCATTACTACAAGCTGAAAGGCTGAGCATTTTTGGTTCATGCCCATCAAGCCCACGCACCTCCTTGCCGGCGATATCGGCGGTACCAAGGCCAACATCGCCATCTTTGCAATCAACGGCGACCATTTGGTGGTCGAGCGCGGTGAGCGCTATCCGAGCGCGGAATTTGCCGGACTGAATGTCATCCTGCGGGAATTTCTCAAGGCGGGGCCTTCCGTGCCTTTGCTGGCCGCAGGTTTTGGGGTTCCCGGTGTCGTCAAGGAGGGTCACGCCAAACCCACGAATCTTCATTGGAAAATTGATGCCAAAGCGATCTCCAAAGAGTTCGGCATCCCCCACGTGGGCCTGTTAAACGACCTCGCGGCGAATGCCTACGGGATTTCCCAACTCCAGCCAAAGGATTTTGCGACGTTGCAGGAGGGCGCTGCGGGAGCCACGGGCAACCGATGTGTCATCTCCCCGGGAACTGGGTTGGGGCAGGCCGGCTTGTTTTGGGATGGGCACCATCATCGTGTTTGGGCCAGCGAAGGCGGGCATTCCGATTTTGCTCCCCGGGATGAACTCGAGATCGCCCTCTTGCAATATCTGATCGCCCGTTATGGTCACGTGAGTTCGGAGCGCGTGGTTTCCGGCATGGGCATCGAAAACATTTACGAGTTCCTGCGTGATACCGGCCGGGGTCTGGAATCCCCCGAGGTGGTGGATGCGATGCGCACAGAAAGCTCCGGGGAGGTGATCACACATTTTGCGGATTCCGAAAAATGCCCGCTTTGTGTTCAGACGCTGGAGATCTTTCTTGGATGTTTTGGTGCGGAAGCCGGAAATGTGGCACTCAAAGCCATGGCGGTTGGCGGCGTATTTCTTGGTGGGGGAATCCCCGCAAAGATGCTGACACGTTTGCAGGGGCCCGGCTTTCTGAAAGCATTTCATGACAAAGGCCGCCTCACGAGTCTTATGCAATCCATGCCGGTGAAGGTGGTCTTGAATGATGGTGCGGCCTTGCTCGGTGCTGCCCGTTACGCCTTGGATTTGCCGACCTACGAACCACTGCATCACTAAATCCACAAGCCATGTCCAAAGTCTTTTTTTCTTTCACCGTTCTAGGCATCCTTGGTCTTTCGCTGACCGGGTGCATCATGGCTACAAGGCCCCTTTTGGAATGTCCAAGATGGATCCTGTGACAAAAAAACGGCTCTTCCGGCCCTCCGCTTTGTTTTACAAGGGTCTGATTGGCAGTGCCGAGGATTCCGAAACGCTCGACCAAATGTCCACCACGCCCGAACTTCCTCCCGGATTCATCGAAAGATAAAAAATTATGCTGAGTGAAGACGCCATCAAACAAGCCCTCCAAACCGTCAAATATCCCGGATTTTCCAGGGACATTGTTTCTTTTGGTTTGGTCAAAGAGATCGTGAGCGAGGCTTCGGGGGTGAAGGTCAAAATGACCCTCACAACCTCCGAGCCAGCCATCGCGGCCCGCATTCGCGAGGAGGGCATCGCTGCCATCCGTGAGGCGGGAGCCCGTGGTTCCATCGATGTCCTGATCGACGTCCAAGCACCAGCCCAAGCCGCAGGCGTCCCCGGACCGCAGGGCATCGAGGGAGTCAGGCACGTTCTTGCTGTTGCCAGCGGCAAAGGCGGCGTGGGCAAGTCCACCGTGGCCGCCAATCTGGCCCTCGCGCTGTCCTCCCAGGGTCTCAAGGTCGGCCTCTGCGATTGCGATCTTTACGGACCCAGCATTGCCCTCATGTTCGGTTGCACCGAGCGACCGACCGCTGACGAAAATGATCACATCATCCCCATCGAACGCGATGGTCTCAAGTTGATGTCCATGGGGTTTTTGTTGGATGACGGAGCCCCTGCCGTTTTGCGCGGCCCGATGGTCACCCGCTATACCCAGCAATTTCTCCGTCAGGTCGCATGGAAGCCCCTGGATGTGCTCATCCTCGATTTGCCGCCGGGGACCGGGGACATCCAACTCACGATTGTTCAAACCGTGGCGCTCACGGGGGCCATCCTTGTCACCACTCCCCAGGAGGTCGCTCTCATCGATGCCCGCAAAGCCGCATCCATGTTCGAAAAGACCAATGTGCCGGTGCTCGGTATTGTCGAAAACATGAGCCACTTCGTGAGCCCGAGTGACGGGGTTCGGCACAACATTTTTGGCACAGGCGGTGGTCAGCGCGAGGCCGCACGTCTCAAAACCTCATTGCTCGGCGAAATCCCCATTGAGATCGCCGTTCGCGAAGGCGGAGATTTGGGAACCCCCATCGTTCATTCTTCGCCGGAAAGCGCCTCCGCCCTCGCCTTCCAATCAATCGGCACAAAAATCAGAAAGCAGATCGGGGTGTGAACCGGTTTAGCGAACCTCGACAGGGGTTCCTTTTTCGACCAGCTGGGTGAGCAGAAACGCATCCCAATTGGCAAGCCTGATGCAGCCGCTGGATTGGTTACGGCCAATCTGGTCGGGGTTGTTGGTTCCATGCATACCCACGCTTCGGCGATTGATCCCCATCCAAACAATGCCGACATAATTGTTGGGACCGGGGGGGATATTGTAGGCGACCGCGCTGGGAACCCCGCTTTGCAATACCGATTTGTCCCAACGGAAATATGGCATGAGAATGTTGCTCGTGACCTTCCATGTGCCCGCCGGCACGGGGATGGAGCTCGAGCCCGGGGTGCAGGGGAAACACGCAATCATCCGGTCCCCGGCATCATACACCTCAATCAGGCGGGGTTCGCGAAGCAAAACGAGGCGGTGATTGAGAGGAGCCGGCGTCGGTTCCGGCGTGGGGGTTGGAGAAGCCCCGGGGAGTCCGGCTTCGCCGCTTTCTTCGGGGGTGGGTGACGCGGCTGCCGCCAACTTGCGGGCTTTGGCGTCCCCGGCCCGCTTTTTTTCCAGGGCTTGGACATCGGCCATACGAAATGGGGGAACGTCAGGGACACACACCGTGGCTCCGGCCACAAGGTCTTCGGCCACAACCCCGGGATTGAGCTCCTTCATGAAGTTGAGATCGCAATGAAACATTTCTGCGAGCAACTCCCATGGGTCCGCGTAAGGCATGCGCTTGAGCTTGGCTTGCTCGGGGGGGGTGCCGGCCGTTTTTCCAATCCATTGGAGATCTTCTTCGGTGACGGTATGTGTCGTGTAGGGCTCCGGAATTTGTGCCGTGTCCAATCGTGTGCCCGGCTCCATGCCAGAAGCCGCAAGATAGCGGTCGGCAGCCTTCTGGGTGAACTCTCCCCCCAACCCATCGATTTTGCCGGGGCGGTAGTTGGCCCGGTCCAGGAGAATCTGCACACGCGTCATTTCCCGCCGCTCCTCAGAATCGGGGCCGGGAGTTTCCACTTTGGCCACCTTGGCCACCGGCACGGCCACTTGAGCCTGCACAACAAATGGCATAAAACAGAGGATCCTCAGAAGCTGTGAAACCATTGGAATAGGGAGTGAAAATCTCATCAAAGCGGGCCTATTCCTCAATGGAATCTCCGGCTTCGGCAAGTGAGAAACTTTCTTTGGGAAACCATTGACTTCTGAAAGAAACACTCCCAAAGTGAGCGGTTCTCTGAATCACCCCTCGGAAACGATACCAATGAACAGCCAAATATTCGACGCAGCATCCAAGGTGGTCCCCGATCATCAAGTTCTGATCAACATGGTCTCCAAAAGAGTCCGCCAACTCAGCTCAAGCAGCCGCCCGATGGTGGTCGTTGAGCCTCGCATGGGATTGATGGACATTGCCCTTGCCGAAATCGCCCAAGGCAAACTCACGTTCTCTCGTGGCGAGGTCAAACCGCTGTCGGTGGGATAAACACAGTCCCTTGGACAGCGGACGCTTGAAATGTCCGCAGAAATAGTCACCAACCGAAAAGCTTTCCACGATTATCACATCCTCGAAAAATTCGAGGCGGGGATTCAGTTGGTGGGCACGGAAGTGAAATCCATCCGCCTTGGTCACGTCCAATTGCAAGGAGCATTTGCCAAGGTTGAGCGGGGTGAGTTGTTCCTCTATCAATGCGACATTCAACCCTATGTCCGGGCAAGTCATGAACAGCACGAACCCCGTCGTGTTCGTCGGCTCCTCGTTCATCGACGGGAAATCGCCCATCTCGCAGCCGAGGTGGAACAAGCGGGCCGCACCCTGGTGGCCCTCAGAATGTATTGGAAAAAAGGCCACATCAAAGTGGAAGTTGGCGTGGGCAAAGGCAAGGCCGATACCGACAAGCGGGCCGATTTGAAAAAGCGCGCGCAGGACCGCGAGACCGGACGGCTTTTGGCTTCAATTCAACGGCGAGGTTCCTGAATTGCCTCCCTCGCGTCATTGACCACTTCCGCCAGCCTGCCTCAGCTGGAATGGCATATCCGGGGAGCCCTTGTGAACGACCTGCTGAAACCTGACGAAATCCAAGCGCTCATCGTTCAAATGACGATCTACATTGGGTATCCCACCGCCTGAAATGCCATGGGCGTTGCAAAACGTGTGTTTGCCGAACGGGAAGCCTGAGGCAATGATACGCGGCTTCGCCGCGATATGCGCCCATCGTGCACGGAATGCCCGATCCACCTTGGGGATCTGTCCATCCGTGTTAAGTTCTGCTTGAAGCCATGGAAATCAATAGGTTGTGGTTTGTGGAGCAGCGAAAGCTCTATATGTAGTGGTTTTTGCTTGCATCAGGGTGTCCATGACCCCAAGATTTCATTTCACCCACTTTCCCCATTTATGTATCTACAATCCCTTGAAATGATCGGCTTCAAGTCGTTCGCCAACCGGACGATTCTTAATTTCCACCGGGGAGTGACTGCTGTTGTTGGTCCGAATGGTTGCGGAAAATCCAATGTTTTGGATGCCCTGCGCTGGGTTTTGGGCGAGCAATCGGCCAAGGCGCTTCGGGGCGGTGAGATGGCAGACGTGATTTTTGGCGGCACGGACAGCCGGGGCGCTCTGGGGATGGCAGAGGTATCGCTGACGTTTTCCGAATGCGAAAAGGAACTTGGCGTGGAGTGGAATGAGGTCCGGATCACGAGGCGGGTCCATCGTGATGGAAAGAGCGAGTATTTTCTCAACAAATCCGCCTGCCGTCTGAAGGATATTCATGAGCTGTTTATGGATACCGGCGTGGGCCGCAGCGCTTATTCCATCATGGAACAGGGCAAGATTGATCTGATCTTGAGCAGCCGACCGGAAGATCGCCGGGCCATTTTTGAAGAAGCGGCAGGCATCACCAAATACAAAGCCCAGAAAAAAGAGGCCCTCCGCAAGCTCGAATACACGGAAGCCAATCTTCTGCGCGTCCAAGATATCATCAAAGAGGTTCGCCGTCAGATCGGATCACTGCAGCGCCAAGCCGCCAAAGCCCGGCGTTATCAGGGGATCATGCAAGATCTTCGCACCTTTGACACCCACCTCTCCCACAAGAACTATGTGGAATTGCGGGGGGAGTTGGAGTCCATCCGCACGGAGTTGCACGGGATCGAGGAAGGGCGCGTGATTCATGACCGGGAGATTGGCCAGCAAGAAACCGAGCTGGAGAGCTTTCGTTCGGAAATTTCCGCCCGTGATTCGGAGATCATCGGGCTGAGAGATACCGCTCAAGAAGTTCGCAACCGCATGTTTTCCGCGGAAAACCGTATTGCCACGAACGCCGAGCGAGTGTCCGAGGGCCGCGAACTGGTTGCCCGTCACCACACAGATATTGCCGCCGCCGAAGAAAAGATTTCGATCCAACAAAATCAATTGCAGGAAACCGAGCAGCAAATTGCTTCGATGATCGAGGCCATGAACGCCCGGGAAGCGGACTTGGCCACGCAAGAAGAAAAGGTCGCTGCCGCCAGAGCCGAGCGTTCTGCCCATGAGCAGGCCATTAACCAAATCTCGAATGAGGCCGCCCGTTTGGAAGCAAAGCTCGGCTCATTGCGAACCGAGATTTCATCGGCTGCCAGCCGCCGCGAGTCCGGAGAAACCCGTCAGCGTCTCCTTCAAGGCGAGTCGGAAGCCGCCATCGCGGCTGTGGCCGAAATTGTGGCACGGCTTGAACAAATCGCTCGTCGCCGGGCAGAATCAGCCGCCGCGCTGGAATCCGCCCGCGCGGCCCAAGCCTCGGCCACTTCGGCCTATGAGGGGGCTCAAAAGTTGCGTCAGGAATCCGAATACGCACTCAACGTCGCCTCCAAAGAAGCGGCTGCTGTGGAATCCCGCCTCGAGGTGCTTCGTCAACTCCAACAACAAGGCGAAGGTTTCGGCGAGGGAACACAAGCCGTGTTGCGGGGATTGGATGATCCCTCCCTCTTCAAGCCGGCGGTCCTGGGAGCGCTGGCCGACCACATTCGGGTGGAAGAACGGTATATCCCTGCTATCGAAGCCGCTTTGGGAGCCACGCTTCAGGCCATCCTTTTCAAAGATCCCTCGGTCGCCCGGGCTGCGATTGAGCGACTGACCACCAAGCGACTCGGACATGCTGCAGCCATCCCCCGGGAATGGATCCCCTCCCCTCAGCCGGGCAACCGCGAGTTGCCCCCGCAGGCCCTTGGCTGGGCTTCGGAGTTTGTGAGCGGGGACGGCGAACCCCGGGACTTGGCCTCGCAACTGTTGGACGGCGTGGTGGTTGTCGAAAATCTGGAGGCAGCCTTCCAGATCAAGGAAGCCCGGCGCGAGTTGGCCGTGGCCACGCTTTCGGGAGAATTTATTGATCGCACAGGAATCATTCGCGGTGGCCAGTCGGGCGAAAATGCGGGACACTCGGCTCTGGCCCGCAAAGCACAGATCGAAGCTCTGGATCGCGACCTTGGAAACGCCATCGCCAAACTTCAGCAAGCAACAACCGCCCGCGGTGCCGCCGTGGAAGCCCTTGAATCGGCGCAGGCCCGTGTGATGGAAAGCCGGGAGGCCGTGCAGGCCGCCCAAGTCGAAAATGCCTCGTGCGAAAATGAAAAGCAACTTTGTGAACGTCAGCGCGCCGACCTGGAGGCCCGCACATCGGCTTTTGCCAGAGAGGTCGTCCAGATCGAAGAATCCCTTCGGGCCAGCCACTCGAAGCTCAGCGACTTGGAAACCGCCATATCCGGAACCCTCGCGGAATTGGAGGCGTCCCGTGCCCGCAAAGGTGCCTCCGAGCAGGACGTGCAGGCTGCGCGGGACCGCGAAGCTTCCGCCATTGAGGCCTTGAACGAGGTGCGTGTGGAAGTTGCCACGAACCGCCAGCAGCAAGAAAATCTGGCCCGTCAACGAGGCCCCATGAATGCCCGGCTCAATGAGCTCGCCGAACTCCTCACCGCCCGCAATCGGGACATCGCCAACTACGAGCAAAGAATCACAGAACTCGAAACCGAAAGTGAAACGCTCAAGGCCTCCTTGGAATCCTTCACATCGGAACTATCCGCTTCAGAGGCCCGCATTGCCGGGGTCTCCTCGGCACGGGATGACATCCGATCCCAAGCCGAGGCCTTGGAAATGGCTCTTCGCGCAGCCCGCTCCCAGCTTCTGGCTCTCCAAGACCAAAAAGGTCGCATGGAAGTCCGGGCCGCCCAGGTCGAAATGCGTGCGGAGAATCTTCGCAATCATGTCTCGCAGCGTTACCAGACAGACCTCGAAGCGTTTGAACCTGATACCTACAGCCTCGTCACCGCCCTCCGCGAACGCACCAAGAAAAAAACCGCAGCACAAGAAACCGCCGAATCCTCGGATTCCATGGAACCAAACGCCGCCTCGGAGTTGACAGAGCCGCCCGCCGCCATCGAGTCGGTTGTGGTCGAAGACATTTCCGAGACTCCCACAGAGGAACCTGAAGGCATTCCTTGGGACAAAATCGAAGAAATTGTGGCTGACCTTACGGAGCGCGTGGAATCCATGGGCCCCGTGAACCTTGATGCCATCCAAGAATTTGAGGAACTCGAACAGCGCCAGCTTTTCCTCGAAAAACAAAATGCCGATCTCGTGAATTCGAAGGTGGAGCTCATGGAAGTGATTTCCAAAATCAACCGCACCACCCGGGAACTCTTTGCCGACACCTTTGTCAAAATCCGGGATAATTTTCAAGTGATGTTCACCGAGCTCTTTGGAGGCGGCGCGGCCAACCTGCTTCTCGTGGACGAGAGCGACCCTCTGGAGTCCGGCATCGAAATCATTGCCAAGCCTCCGGGAAAACAACTCAAAAGCATCAGCCTCTTGTCAGGCGGCGAACGCACCATGACCGCCGTCGCTTTGTTGTTCGGCATTTACATGGTCAAGCCCAGTCCGTTCTGCGTGCTCGACGAAATGGACGCCCCCCTTGATGAATCCAATATTTCGCGTTTTATCAAAATCTTGGATCGCTTCGTGGACCAAAGCCAGTTTGTGGTCATCACTCACAACAAGCGCACCATCAGCCGCGCCGAAATGCTTTATGGCGTCACCATGGAAGAACACGGCGTCAGCAAACTTGTGAGTGTCAGATTTTCCGAGCAATCCAATGAACGCCAAGCCGCGGAAAGCGTCGCGGAAGCCTTCGGTAAACACGGGGACCTTCACAGCGAGCGCGAAGCGGGCCGGCAAATGGTATGATCCCCACCCCGCTTTTCGTGTCGATAACGATCTTCTCGAACGCAATCAAGTCCGGAACATAATCTCCAACTTTTTCGGTCTTGTAGATAATATCAAACTGTTTCTGTTGCAAAATCGGGACACCTCTTAACCGCAACTCAACAACCAGCGCATTTTCATAAGGCTTCTCATGAAACCCGGAACCGATCTCGTTCAACACTTCCATCGCAGCACCAACAACCTGCTGCGACTCTCATTTGTAAATTGGCTCCTCTCCATCAGTGTTCATCAGTGTCAATCAGTGGTTGTTAAAATGCCTTCACTTGATTTCAATCATTTGGTGGCAAGAAAAGGCTTTAGTGCCAAGCCGTGTTTTACCTTCAGAAATCTCAATGGCTAGTTCCGTCCCCCCTGGCACGAGTCGCGCCGAGGCAGCCTCCCAATCCAACG
>JBBECL010000201.1:0-3580 GCA_040881805.1 Terrimicrobiaceae bacterium
GATCAGGGAATTTCCTCTGTGCTCCCGAAGCTTCGTCAAGAGTTTCCGCTGAGTGTGTCGGGCTGAACCATTGACACTTCACGCGTATTGAAGTAATTATTCGAGTATGTCCGAATATATAGACAACCATAGCTATCGCTCCGTTCGCGATTTGTTGTTGTCCCGGTTGGAGGAGCGGGCTCCGGCTAAGATCCAGCTTCTGGCGGGGCCTAGACAGGTGGGAAAGACGACGCTGCTCAGTGAGATAGCCGCCCAGTGGGGGGAGAGGGCGATTTATGCGAGCGCGGATGCACCGGAAGCGGAGCTGCCAGGCTGGGCGGATGCCATCTGGCGGCGTGCGGTGGACAAAGCCTCCCGGGGCCCGGCGGTGCTGCTGCTGGATGAGGTTCAGTTTCTGCCGGAATGGAGCCGTTGGCTCAAGGCGAGGCATGACGAGGTGATCCGCAAGAAAATCCCGCTTCACACGGTGGCGACGGGATCCTCGGCGCTTGACCTTGGCGCGGGCTCGCGGGAAACGATGGCGGGACGGTTCGAAAAGTTGTCCCTGCACCATTGGGGAGCGGGCGCTCTGATGGATTTGCCCGGAGTGGAGCAGGCGGAAGCTCCTCTGCGCGTGGTGACCTGCGGGGGGTATCCGGGTGCCCGCCAATTCTGGAAAGACGAAGTGCGGCTGCGCTCCTACCTGCGCGATGCGATCGTCGAGCCGGCGATCGGACGCGATATCCTGCAGCTCGAGCAAGTGCGCAAGCCTGCCCTGCTCCGGCAGATCTTTGCGCTCGCGATGGCGCATCCGGCCGAAATTCTGTCACTGGAAAAGATGGCCGGTTCCCTTGCCGAGAAGGGAGCGTTGGATACCATCGCCCATTATCTCAATCTTTTGAGGGAAGCCTATCTGGTGGCCCCGGTGCCGAAGTGGTCGGGCGATGAAATCCGCCGCCGGAAGTCCCCGCCGAAGCTGCTCGTGCTCAATAACGGGCTGCTTCTCGGCGGGACTTCCCAGCCAGCACCGGGCGTGCAGACCGACCCTTCGCGATGGGGACGCTGGGTTGAGAACGCCTGCCTGGCTCATGCCTGGAATGCCGGTCAGCAGGTGTATTACTGGAGGGCTGAACCCTGGGAGGTGGACGGGGTCCTTCAAGGCGATTGGGGGCGGTGGATCGTCGAAGTGAAAACCGGACGCTACTCGGCAACCGATCTCAAAGGCCTCGCCGTCGCCTCGACAAAATTCCCCGATTTTTTCCCCGTGGTGATCTGCGATCCCGGCGAAGAATCGCCAGCCGAGTCGGCAGGATTCCGCGCCATCCCCTGGCCAGATTACCTGCTGGGTGGCCTGTAAACACTTATCTTCTGCCGAAGGGATCCGGTTCCTTCAACGCCTCGTCCAAGTCAATGATCTCTTCGCGATACACCGGGAGCATGATTGCCGTGAGCAAACGCTGTGATACGATCTTTGTATCACTACGAACACCCTGATTCAAGAACCCCGGCGGGCGAGTGTGCGGGACTACTGACTCCTTTGGCTGTTCGCTCCTTTGGCTGTTCCTGAAATCAACAGGGACGAGCAACAATCTGCATGGTTTCGTCACCCATGGAAAGCCCGTATAGCCCGCTTTTTGCCAAGACTTCCAGCATTGGTGTCGGCAGCGACCAGGAAGCGAAAATACCAATTTTCTGCCAATTGTCATACTCAGGGTAAAAATCGAACAAGTCTTCAAGCCTGGCAAGGAATTCGGGGATTTGGTCCTTTGATGGTGAGGATTTGACTTCGACGATCAGCACTTTTCCCTCGCCCGCACAGACAATATCATATTCTCGCTCGCGTTGCGCCCCCCGGCGATTCATGCGACGTGCACGCACAAGCAAGTCCATGCGGTCTCCCATGGTGAACTCCTCGCGGGCGATACGCGGGATGTTTGGAGCGACCACATCTTCCACGGTGGTGCCCAACTTGTTGGCAAGGTCGCCCCAAGCTTTGTTCATCCGTTTGCGATCGCGTTCGGACTCTTCTGTGAATTCGCGCATCTCGTCCTTGAATTCGCGCATCTCCTTGGACAGAGCCAGAAGCGACATTTCCGTGCGCATTTGCGCATGGGCGACCTCGGCCATCATGTCTTCAAGACGGTCAACACGTTCGGATGTCGCAAGCATGTGTTAATAATGGGGTGGTAATAGTAAAAAGGCAAACCGGAAGGCACAAATATTCCTCACGTCACCATTCTCCGCTTCCTGAGTTTCTCTGCCAGCCCGGCCTTCAATTCACCCCCCTTGGGTTCTGCAGCACGGGCGCATTTCTGAAAGTTGCAAACACTATGCGACGCGGCTTCGCCGCCCAGGGTTTTCCTGTCACGAAGAGGAGGCCATTCATGTCGAAGCGTGATGTCAGGCTCTTGCTTCAAGACATGTTGGAGGCAATCGCTCGAATCCGACAGGACCCAGCCCCCCATTCCGCTCTCCACGCTCCTGCCAAAAAGTCTTTCCATTCGGGATGTTGATGGGCGATTCCTGCAAGGTTCCAAGCGCACGCTTCCTCGAAAAGCGATGCTCCGGCATCGAATTTCTCGAATGCCGTCATGCCACGCGCCCTCCGCACCTTGGCCAGATCGGCCGCGCGAGCTTGGGCAGCAATAAAGGCGTCAGTCACTGCTTAATAAATTATCGCAGCACAAGCGGCGGGGCAATTCGATTTTAGAACATCCGAAGCTTCGAAATGAAAACAATGGCTTTTGTGGGACCCCTTCGGCGGATTTTTGAACGGGCTTACCAGACGGTTTGAATTCTTGGATAGGTTGGAATCAGGCTGTCCGAGGTGATAATTGTCAGAGAGTGACGTTGGGCCATGGCGACAAGAATTCGGTCAAATGGGTCGCGGTGAAGAGGCGGAAGGCTGGCCGCCGAGCAGGCTGTTTCGGCATCAAGGGATTCAACCTGGAGAAGATAACGCCCGACCATCCCATCAAACCACGAAAGCACAGGTTCCTTGAGGATTAGCTTTCCACTCGCGAGCTTGATGGCAATTTCCCAAGGGGACACGATGCTGACAACCACGGTATCCGCTCCTTCAATAACCTGAAGCGCCTTGGCAGAGAGGCTTCCCTCGGAGAGCGCAAACAGGGCACAGGTATCGAGCAAAACCCTCATTGAAAATCCTCGGGCCACTCTTTCTCAGAGAGTGGCTCATCTGGCGTGAATCCCGGAGCGAAAGTTACCTTAAACCGTGGATCGGGGGACAAATCCCGACAGGATTTTTTGACAGATCGGGGATGGATTTCCGCCACCGCCTTGCCGTTGCGGCAAAGAACCACAATCTCACCCCGCTCCTCAACGGCTTTAACCAACTCAGAAAGCCGGGTTTTTGCCTCATGCATGTTTGCGGTAATCACGGTTAGCTAGGGTAGCTAGAATCTTGTGCTTTGGCAACAAAAACATGAAAACATACAAATTCTCATCGTTTGATCTCCCCTGCAAACTGACTTGTGGGGCATTCATCAAATTGCAGAACCCCGAACAACGATAAACGTTTGCAAAAGAGATAAATTATAACTTATGGAACTATTACCTTGGGTTGGCTCGGACGACGGGT
>JBBECL010000202.1:0-3577 GCA_040881805.1 Terrimicrobiaceae bacterium
GCTCTGCGGGCCGCCCGGTCTTCCTCCCACTCCGGCTGTTCTTCAATCGGTGGCGCGGCAGAGACCACGGTAGCAGCGGCCGAAGGAACGTAAGCGGACGTGACCGCAGGCGGCGGAACCGAAGGGGTCGGGGAAAATGGCGTGTTGCGCTTCCACTCGGCAAGCAACTGCCAGTTTCGTGTGGTCTCATCAAAAAAGTGGTCCGTGGGCAGCAAAACGCCTGCTTCAAGACGGCTCTGAATTTGATCTTTGGGGAAATGCCCGAGAAGGGCTCCATTTCTGCTGACGTGAACTCCGGAGGACATGGGTGATTTTTCTTAGTGTGTATGGTTCTCTGCAAATTGACAAGACGTGCAATTGACGAATGATGATCCGGCAGGTTATTGATGGAAAGTTGTGAGCAAATCTCTTTCCTACCTTCAAGATCTTTACCATCAGCCATTTTTCGACCTCATTGCTGAGGGCCGAAGAGTCACCGCCGCCAACTGGCCGGACCACCAAATGCAGCTCTGCACGTTGCTGAGCGTAAAAACCGGGGGGTGCAGCGAGGACTGCGGATATTGCTCGCAGAGTGCGCATCATGACACCGGTCTGGAAGCCGGGAAGCTGATGACCTCTCAGGAAGTCCTCCCCCATGCCCTCCGGGCGAAAGCCAATGGCTCCACGCGTTTTTGTATGGGAGCGGCGTGGAAGGGTGTGCGAAGTGGCGACAAAAAATTCGAGGTCATGTTGGAAACTGTGCGCGAGGTCAGCAAGCTCGGCATGGAAGTGTGCGTGACGCTGGGTCAGTTGTCCGACACCGAAGCCGAAGCCCTGCGTGAGGCCGGACTGACGGCCTACAACCACAACATCGACACGTCCCCGGAGCATTATTCCAAGATCGTCACCACCCACACCTTCGAGGATCGCTTGAGCACCATTGGGGCTGTGCAACGGGCCGGCCTGCATGTCTGCTGCGGTGGCATTCTGGGTATGGGAGAATCCGAAGAAGATCGCCTCAAAATGCTGGAAGTCCTTTGCAATTTGACGCCCCCTCCCGAAAGTGTGCCCATCAATTGCCTGATGCCCGTCGCGGGAACCCCCCTCGAAGATTCCCAACCGGTCGAGCTTTTTGAACTCGTTCGCCTGATCGCGACGGCCCGGATCGCTCTTCCCCAGTCAAAAATCCGGCTCTCCGCCGGACGCACCCACCTCACCCGCGAGGGCCAAACCCTGTGTTTCTTTGCCGGTGCCAATTCCATCTTCTATGGCGAGAAGCTCCTCACGGCAGGAAATCCCTCCTCTCACGAGGACCTCGAACTCCTCCGCACGCTGGATCTCCACCCCCAACTTCCCTTTGCTGATAAACCCGAACCCGCCCTCGTATGAAAATTGCCATCGGAAGTGACCACGCCGGCTACGATTACCGTCAGCGCCTCATGGCCCACCTCAAGGAACTCGGACATGAGGTCATTGATCACGGAACCCCCACCCCCGACTCCACCGATTATCCCCTTTGGATCATCCCAACCGCCGAGAGTGTTGCCGCAGGCCGTGCAGATCTCGGCATCGTCCTCGGCGGGTCGGGCAATGGCGAGGCCATGGCTGCCAACAAGGTCAAAGGAATCCGATGTGCTCTTTGCTGGTCTGACGAAACAGCCGAACTCTCCCGCCGCCACAACAACGCCAACGTTCTTTCTATCGGTCAGCGTATGATCTCCATCGAGGTGGCCCTCCGGATCCTTGACATCTGGCTCACCACCCCCTTCGACGGCGGCCGCCACGCCCAGCGCATCGCCGAGCTGGACCTCTACGAAAATGGGCAGCCCATGACGGGGGGGTGATTAAAAGTGGGGCGGCCACTGACCCTGGGAGCGCTGGCGTCCCCGCCGCATTATCCTGTCACGTCACCCACTTTTCATCACGCCCCCATGACGCCCCATGACGCAGCCCTCATAATTTGAAGTTGCATTGCTTCCGGGAATCAGGAATTGTCTGCGCTTAACCCTAGTGCGTCGTTCCACAAACCGCAGCACAACGAGCTGCCGACAGTAACTGAGAGCACCTCACGTGCGGGCGGTTTTCCGGAAGCTTTTGGTCGGTGATTGCGATCCTCCGGAGGCCGTTCGACAAACTGGGAAAATCACGACGATCATGAGACGAACCAATGAGTCACTCGCAGACGAGACCTCAGCGTCCTTTCGTCACAACCCACATCATTCATGTCACAAGACTATACACCATCCCGTTCCCGTGGACCGCGCCGCAAGGGCCGCCGTCCGGGCCCCCGGCGCGAAGAGCGCTCCCACACCCCCGCCGCACCCCAACCTCAGAAGCAAAGCTTCTGGCAGAAAGTCACATCTTTCTTCACTGGTCAACCCGAAGAAAAGGTTCCTGCATCCAGCCCCTACGGATCTTCTCCCAAGCCCGCAAGGTCGAAGGAAGCCCCGGCTCGTGCCAAGGAACCATCCGCCCCAAGGCCTCCCCGCCAGGAGCGCAAACCAGAATCCGTCGAAGTGACAAGCCCCCGACTCTATGTGGGCAATTTGTCCTTTGATGCCACAGAAACCGACCTCACCGAGCTTTTCAGCGGCGTGGGATCGGTCACCAGCGTCGAAGTGGTTTCCAACCGCCACACCCAACGCTCCAAGGGCTTTGCGTTTGTTCAAATGCAAACCATGGAAGAAGCCCTGCGGGCCGTTGAAGTTCTCCATGACAAGGAATACATGGGCCGCAAGCTGCTGGTGAGCGGTGCCAAACCCGCTGACGAGCGTCGCACGGAGCGATCCTCTGAGCCTGAACAATAATTCCCAATCCCTTCGAGCACCCGAACGATCGCCTGTTGAAGGGATTGTTCAGACGCCCGAAGGCAGTCATTTGCTTGTGATTGCCGGCCCCACCGGGGCCGGCAAAAGCGAGTTCGCCTGCGAATTGGCATCAAGGGTCGGGGGGGAAATTGTTTGCGCCGACGCCTTTCAAGTTTACCAAGGAATGCCGGTCCTGACAGCTCAGCCGGGGCCATCCCTGAGCGAAAAAGTGCCCCATCATCTCTACAGCGTCGTGCCACCCTCATTGTCATTTGACGCTGCCAGCTATGCCTGCATGGCCCGGGAAAAAATCGCAGAAATCGCCAAGCGGGGAAAAGAAATTCTCCTTGTGGGGGGATCCGGCCTGTATTTGCGTGCCTTGTTTGGAGGTTTGGACGAGGCACCGGCCCCTGACCCAGCCCTTCGCGCTTCGCTCGGGAACCGTCCTTTGCAAGAACTTCTCGAAGACCTGGAAAAAGCCGATCCTCACGCTTTGACCATGATTGATTGGAAAAACCCGCGAAGGGTCCTCAGAGCTCTGGAAATCGTGACACAAACCGGCAAGCCACTGGCAGACTCCCGCAAAAACGCCGGATGTGCTGCCCGGGCCTGTCGAGGGTTTCTTCTGACCCGCGAGCCCGGGGAATTGAAGGCGAGAATTTCCAGAAATGTGGAATCCATGTTCCAAGCAGGGGTTGTCAACGAAGTGATGTCCGTCACTGACGCCGGCCCCACCGCCTCACGTGCCATTGGTTTTGAGGAAATTCGCCGACATGCACGCGGGGAACTTT